>CANSKS010000043.1 GCA_947647615.1 uncultured Neglectibacter sp. | reverse complement strand
CGTCGGACGGTCTCTCCTCTCCGGAAAAAAACTTACGTTTTTTTCCGGTTAAAGACGCAGCTGTAAGCCAGCAAAAATGTTAAGCTTGTAATTACTGGAGGAGTTGCAACACGCCTTGAGGCACCTGGTTCGCCTGGGCCTCGTCGGAACGCGCCCTTGGGAACTCGCTGGGCCTTGCTTGCGCAAAGCCCGGCTTCGTTTTACGGGCGGTTCCTCCTCTCCCCACAGGAACTTCGTTCCTGCGGGGACCCCGGCCATGCTGTCCCAGGCTTCGTCGTGACTCGTCCTTGAGGCTCATCGTACTCTGCTTTCGCAAAGCACGATTTCACCCGTCGGACGGTCTCTCCTCTCCGGAAAAAAACTTACGTTTTTTTCCGGTTAAAGAGGTAGCCGTAAGCTAGCAGAAACGTTAGGCTTACTGGAGGAGCTGCAGCACGCCTTGAGGCACTTGGTTCGCCTGGGCCAGCATGGCTTGGGCGGACTGGATGAGGATGTTGTTCTTGGTGTAGGCCATCATTTCCTCGGCCACGTCGGTGTCGCGAATGGTGGACTCGGCGTCCTGGATGTTCTCGGTCATGACGGACAGGTTGTTGATGGTGTGGTCCAGACGGTTCTGGGTGGCGCCCAGCGTACCGCGCAGGTCGGACACCTGGTTGATGGCCCGCTTGATCACGTCCACGGCCTTGGCGGCGTCGCCCTGGCTGGCGATGCTGATGGTGGCCAGAGTCAGGCTGGCGTCGGCGTTGGAGGTATTCAGGCTGCCGTCGGCCTTCAGATCCTGGCCCAGCTTGTCGGCGTGCATATCCTTGATGTTGACGTTCAGCTGGTTGTAGTCGTCAGCGGTGTCGCCGATCTGGAGGGTCAGGGAGGAGCCCTTCTTGCCGGGGTCGGCATCGGTCACGACGCCCTTGTAGCCCAGGGTTGCGGCGATGCCTTCCTTCGTGGTCAGATCCAGGCCGCCCGTCAGGTAGGCCTTGGCGGCATCGTTACCGGTAGCCTTGCCGGTGGCGTCGCACTTCTCCACCAGGGACAGCTTGCCGTCCTGGGTGGTACCCACGGTCCAGGTGGCGTTGTCCTTGGCGGAATCGGTGATGCGGCGGGCAACCTCCTGGAGGTTCTTGTCGTTCTTGATGAACTTGCCGTCAGCGTCCACCATGTCGCCGATGTAGACCTTGTTGTTGCCGTTGGCCTTGTCGGTGGAGGCAGTGGAGAAGGTGTAGTCCACATTGCCGATGATGATGGAGCCACCCTTCACAATCTTGTCGCCGTTCAGGCTGATGACCGTGCTGGCCAGCTGCTCCTTGCCCACAGCCGCCACGTTCTTGACGTCGGTGGTGCGCATATTGTAGTCGCCCTTGACGGCAGTGGTGCGGGGATCAGCTGCCGTGGGCACGGCAATAGTCCCAGTAATAGGCTTAGCAGGCGCAGCAGTGCCACTGGCAGAAGCCGTAAAGACAATCTTAGCCCCGGTGCCTGCGGCAAGAGTGTACTTGGAGGTAGTTGTAATGCCATCAGCAGGCAGACCAGCAGCAGTAAAGGCGGCAATCACTTTGTCAGCCACGGCTTTAGCGGCCTTGGTTGCGGTAGAGGCAGCGGTAACTTCGGCAGCAGAGAATTCAATTTCAAGAGCCTGACCCGCAACCGTCACATTGAACTTGCCAGCCTCGATTTTGCTGATGCCAGCAAAGTCGAAGGTGTAGGTAGCTTTTTTGGCATTACCTGCGCTACCGACAGATCCAGCCACTGCGCTCGACGTAAGAGTGCCCTCGATAGTCGGGTTCTTGGGTGTGCTGTCTACGGTGACCTTCATGCCGCCCAGAACCTGCTCGCCAGCAGTGGTGGGCACACCCTTCTGCTGGAAGGAAATCCGCCCGTTGGCGCCGGCAGTCACCTTGAACTTGCCGCCCTGGATGGACATTTCGGCGTTGGCGCCGGGGGTAAAGGCGGTGCCGTTCACCGTGATATCAAAGTTAGTGGCATTAGAACCGCCGGACAGGGCCTTGGCAATGTCGCCGGCGTTGTAGCCAGTAGAGGGAGCGGCAGTCTTGACGGTCAGCTCGATGGTGGTGGCCTTGGAGGCCTCGCCCAAGGTAATGGTCAGCTTGTCGCCCACCTTGCCGTCGAACTTCACCTCGTGGAGATCCACGGAGAACTCGGTGCCGGTGCTGCCGGTGGTCTGGCCAATGTGCAGCTTGGTGCCGACGTTCAAAGCACCGGAAGCGGCAATCGTGCCGACGGCGCCGGTGGTGCCGCTGGGCTTAAAGTAGACGGGGGAACCGTCATCGGCGGCGACCTGAGTGCCGCGGATATAGCCGTTGGCGTCCATGGAGCCGTCCAGCAGCTTAATGCCGTTAAAGTTGGCGGAGTCCGCAATGCGGTTGATCTCCTTGTTGAGCTGGTCCATCTCCTTCTGGAGCTGGGCACGGTCGGTCTCGTTGTCGTAGGTGCCGTTGGCGGATTGGCTGGCCAGGTACACCATACGGTTTAACATGTCATGTACTTCGGTGAGGGCGCCTTCTGCGGTCTGTACCAGGGAGATGCCGTCCTTGGCGTTCTTCTGGGCAGCTTCCAAACCGGTGATCTGGGCCCGCATTTTTTCGGAAATAGCCAGGCCGGCGGCGTCGTCACCGGCGCGGTTAATCTTGTAACCGGAGCTTAACTTTTCCAGGTTCTTGGAAAGAGCGCTGGTGTTGTTGCTGTAGTTCCGGTAGGCGTTCATAGCCATAATGTTGTGTTGAATACGCATAATCGAATACTCCTTTTCGTTTTTTCGGCGGCGTCCTTACCGCCATTTTTTGTTGGGGCTGTTTTTGCTTTTCTAAAATTCGGAAAACCCGGCCGGACTTTTCCGAATTCTTTAAAAGCGCTGTTATCTCAACCAGTTCGCGAAACTGGATGAAACCTAAATAAACTTAAAAGGGAGTGGCTCCCCGGGATGAAATTTGCCGTAAGGCAAATTTGTTAGTTGAAATTTCGAAGTAATTTCAACTTGGGAAACTTAATTGGATCCCAATTTTATCTTGCGAGACCGGGTGAAACCTAGATAAATTTTTTGGGGGTTGCACCCCCTTTTACCCCCTGCTGCTCGGGGCAGCTTTCATAGGGTCTGAGGCAGAATCCTTTTGAAAACGTTCAGAGCAGGCTCTCTTCTATAAAATTGGCCATAGGCAAATTTGTCAGTTCAAAACGGATCTCGTTTTGAACTTGGGAAAAGCTTGAAAACGCCAGTTTTCAAATCCCCTCGCGCAATAGCAATACCAAAGTGAGGCAGCTGCTTTCCCTGCGCGAAAGGAACCGGCCAACGAAAAACTTAGAAGCTTGCCGTTCAGCGAATGGGCTAGGCCCTGCTCTTCACTGGGGCCTTTTTCCTCACCTTTTGGATGGCCTTTGGGGCTTCCCCTTCCAGCTCCTCGTGTACCTTTCCCCGGCGGATATTCAGGCTTTTGGGGGCGTCTATGGCAATGCGGAACTGCTCTCCCACCTTTAACACCTGCACTACAATATCCGGCCCTATGGTCACATAATCGCCTTCCTTGACGCTCAATGCCAGCATCCCTGCTTCCCTTCCTTTTCTTTGAAGTTTTGGGCACAAAGTTTTAGGCTTTCATTCATAGAAATGCTTCGCTTACTATTTTCTAAATTAGAATTTATTCCTAAAAATTCAGAGAAAAAACCCTGTCTCAGTTTGAAAAAGTATACTTTTCCAAACTGAGGGATTCGAGGGAAAATTTTTGCGTTTTGGCCTTAACTTCTACCATATCTAGCCGAAATAGCCTTTGAAGGCACAAGAGAAAAAGAGTTTGGAAAAGTATACTTTTCCAAACTCTCTTGTTTTTTGCCTTTATATTGGAAACAACAGGGGAAAGCCCCCGGAAATACTGGAAAAAGCAGGCAGAAAAACAAAAAAAGGCCGGATACTCAAAAAAGTATCCGGTCTAAGCAAGGGCGGCGGATCTCCCGGTTGGCTTCCCTTTGTTCGGGTTATAGGTTAGGAAGCTTGATTCTTTGAATCATATCCCGGAAATCATCCTGGAGCAGTTGCCGGTCTTCCGGCGAATAGTAAAAATGGCCGGAGGTATTTAAACTCTTAACCGTAACACAAGAGTTCTTTTTAAAGAATTTGCTGGATTGGGGCGATACCATTTCATCTTTCAAAGAAAGGTACACACGGCAGGGAACAGAGAGCTCCTGCAGGAGTTCTCTGGTTTTTCTTATTTCCGAAAACAATTCAAGATATCTCGGAACCCAGCCGAGATACCGGAAAATATGGAGATCTCTCTCTATCCCATAAGCATTTTGCGCGGCCAGGGACCACTCGTCGCCGGGCTTGCTGTTGCCTCGAAATACGCTCCGGATGGTTTTTAACAGCTGGAACCTAAGCCGCACTTTTAGCGGGGAGTTCAGTAAAAATAACGCCGCCGCCGGATGGTGAATGGCTTCCTGGATCGCGAAGAGTGTGCCCATCGAATGGGCAACAAGAATAACACTGCTGTGTGTTTCCAACAGCGCTTGGAGAGCGTCATGTACCTGTCGCTTCCACTGGGCCATGGATGCCGCCGAAAAGTCCTTTACGCTTCCGCCGTGTCCCTTTAGCAGCATGTTGTAAACCGACCATTCCGGGGGTATCAAAGGAAAAAACGGTCTGAAGTGCTCCGGCGTTCCGAGAATGCCATGGATAAACAGGATGGCGGTGTCTGCGCCCGGAACATATGATATGCTTTGTGCTTTTTTCACGGCGTTTCCTTCCCTTCTGCTTTACTTTATTCCTTATTAAGGTTATAGTTTGAGCAGCCCAGCCCTCTGCGGTGCAATTACTAATGAATCCCGGCATTTCCATATTAGCTGGCGTAACGGAGTGATTTTATGAAAAGCAGGTCGAAGCGGGTAATGGTTGCTGTCGTTTCGCTGCTTATCAGTGTAGGAAGAATATGTTTGATGTATTAGGTGGAATGGGCCAGTTCCTGGTAATGGTCAAACCGTTTTTTGATTTTCGAAATCTAATTGTTAAGCAAAAGTCCGTCAGGGGGCACAACCATCCGCCGGTGGAATATAGTATTCGCCTTGAGCATGTGGGCTACTGCTATCCTGGCTCGAAGAAAAAGGCATTAAATGATATCAATATTGAGATCAAGAACGGTCAGCGGGTCGCCATTGTAGGGGAGAACGGCTCCGGAAAAACCACGCTGCTGCATTTAATTTTAGATATGTTTGAACCTACAGAGGGGAACATTCTTTTCGGTAAAGTCCCGTATCACCACTTTTCGGAAGGGGAGCTTCTGAGGCGGGTTCCTGTTGTTCCTCAGGAATTTAACTGCTATGCCGTTTCTATGAAGGACAATATTTCTTTTGGATGCGCGCTTCCGGAACAAGAGCTAAAAAATTGGCTGGAATGGATGCGCTTGTCGTCGCTCCAATGGGAGGAAGGTGTTATAGTCGGTGGGGAATTTGGCGGAATCGAACTTTCCGGGGGACAAAAACAGAGACTTGCAATTTTGCGGGCCAGATATAAGCAGGCAGATATTTTTGCGTTTGATGAACCTACCAGCGCGATAGATCCCTTTCAGGAAAGTGAGACATACAAGCTGCTAAAGGAAATGATGAATGGCAAGACGGCAATCATCATTTCACACCGTTTGGCATTGACCAAGGGTTGCGACAAAATCATCGTATTAGAAAAAGGCCGTGTGGCAGAAACAAGTACGCATGATGAATTGCTTTGCACAAACGGGCGATATGCCGAACTGTGGAAAACGCAAGCAGAATGGTATTTGTAAAGCATCGGTCAGTAAATGCTTTTTAACAGGGTGTTTGTCTGCTAGGGTTTTAGGATAATATGATCTCAGTAAGGTTGCTCCCTTTTGTCATTAGAAAATGAGCTTGTAATCTGTCTGGACACATTCTGCTGGATAGCCTTATATTCTTTCGAGCATATCACTTCACCAGGCGCCTCCGGAAATCGGCAGAGGAATGGCAGACTGCTCGGGATAGGTCGCCAGAAAGCGAAGCCTGGAAAACTCGCCAATGGCGGCGTGCTGGAATAAGTGCAGTTTCGGGTCTGGATGCAGCAGCGGAAAACGGCCTTCACATCCACACCTGAACTTGCTGGCCGAAGTCTAACCCCGTTGCTTGGCTAAGACCCGGAGCCGGTAAATTTGAGAAAGCCAAGTTCATGGGCTCTGGGCTTTGCGTCTGGAAAAATGAAGGGCCGAAAGAACGCTGATGGGACAAAAATATAGGCACCAAAACTCCAGCACGGCGATTCCTACCCATGCCGGACTGTTCGCCTTGAACAAACCAAGCATGGGCATGACGAAGCAAGATACAAAGAATATGCCATGTATCAAAAGCAAAGCTTTCAGCCATTTATCGGGTTTCGTCTGAACATCAACGGTGAGGCCTGCAAAAAAAGTCGCCAATGCCATAAGAGCGTAGCCGAGCAAATCGTAGTTGAAAAATAAGCCGAACTGTTGAAAATCCAGCAGCCGTGAGGTCTGCTCCGACAAGCTTTCCATTCGAACCGTCGTCACCTGCGCAAAATAGACCCACAAAACGGTTACCGCATATAGGGCGGCAAAGGCGGTGCTCACAAATCCTGCCACCTGGTATTCCTTTTTTGAAAAGAAAGCATGGGAACATACCATGGGAAGAAAGCTAAGGGCTATGATCATAGAAGAAAAATAGCTGCCAAAGTCAAATGCAAACAGCATAGAAACAGCAAAGCCGACTACGGCAATCAGGTTTATAACGGAGCTCCATAATCCGATCTTTTGGTTCATTTTAACACGCCGTCCCTTCAAAGAGAAGATCTATCAGCTTGTGAATATATGCGGCCCGGTCCGGCGGCTTGGTAAAGTCGTAACCCAATAAAGCCTTAGCGGCATCCCTTCCTAAAAAAGCAACCTGCATGGCGGCGGTGAGTACAAAAGCCAGAATCTTCTTATCCTGCTCCGCAAGATCTTTTTGCAGGCACCGGGTGAACCCGTTTTGGGAAAAAACAGAATTGCACTTTTCCGAGTAGTTATGAAAATCTCCCAGAATAGAGATTCGGGAAATCGCGGGATGCTCAAATAAAAAATCAAATACATAAACAGCGCAGGCGGCTAGCCGTTCTTTATCTGAGTCAAACTCTTCCTCCATATGAAAGCCCGAAACGACCTTTCCAATAATGCGCTGTACACATTCTGTTATGAGATTGTCTTTACTTCCGAAGTGGTAATTGATCAAGCCCAAACCAATGTCTGCTTTTTCTGCAATTAGCCGGGCTGTGATGCTTTTGGTATTACCGTGATACTGTTCGATCAATTCGGTCGTAACCTCAATAATGTGTTCCTTTATGCTTTGCGGCTTCCCCATATACACGCCCCCTTTTTTGAACAGTGTTCAATAACATTATATGAAACGCCGTTCAAAAAGTCAAGAGTGAGTAACTTTTTAAATAGCATAGCCAGGAATATCTACGCTGAAAATGAATGTGCAGATAAATGGAATACCATGACTGATATAAAAATGCATACTTGATAGAAAATGGAATAGAGCGCGCTGTATCATGTTAAGACGGCGGTGGTGGGGGAGGAATTGGGGGAAGATTTTACAGACAACTGAATACCCGAAGAGCAAACAAGATAGCACTGGAACGTGAAAACGTCCCAGTGCTATCTTGTTTCTTTGCTTTTGTGTAAACTCATAGGAAAAGGAGCGTGAGTAAATGAATATATATGGCTATGTGCGGGTTTCCAGCACAGATCAAAACGAGGACAGGCAAATACAGGCTATGAAAGAGAAAGAGATACCCACCTGTAATCTTTACATAGACAAGCAATCGGGGAAAGATTTTGACAGGCCGCAATATAAAAGGCTGGTCAAAAGGTTGCGTAAGGGCGACCTTCTTTATATTTTGAGCATCGACCGCCTGGGCCGAAACTATAAGGAAATCCAAAACCAGTGGCGCATTTTGACGAAAGACAAAGAAATCGACATTTGTGTGCTTGATATGCCGCTGATGGACACCCGCAATGGAAAAGACCTGATGGGCACCTTCATCGCTGACCTGGTGCTGCAAATTCTCTCTTTTGTGGCAGAGAGCGAGCGCACCAACATAAAAAAGCGCCAAGAACAAGGCATCGCGGCGGCGAAGGCAAGAGGCGTGAAGTTTGGTAGGCCGCCCCGGCCTCTGCCGGAAAACTACCACAGCGTATATCAGCGATGGCGGGCCGGGAAAATCACAGGCGTGGCAGCAGCCAAAGAATGCGGGATGCCGCTGTCTACTTTCCGCAACAAAGCCGCAATTTACCAAAACATCACCTTATTGAAAAAGTGACGTGCTTGCCGAAAGGTGTACTTTTTGGCAAATTACACTATTTTTTATTAATAGGAAAATATTACCACATTTTCTACAAACCTGCAAGGGTTTACTTAGATATTTGGCAAATAAGCACCGGAAAACTGCTAAGTTTTGGTAGATTACGAAAAGGTACACTTTTTTGTAAATTTCGAAAAACCAGGAGGGTTAGTATGATGGAAAAAAGAATTGTATCAGTCTTTTTATTGCTATGCTTTGTGATAACTTTATTTCCGATTAACGTCTTTGCGACGGGTAGCGATAAAGAAGAGATTGAACAAAACTTAGTTGAAACCCAAGTGTCTCTGGAAATTTGGGATGGGTCTATTGCGGACAGTTATGCGGGAGGAAATGGTTCATCTGGTAACCCGTATCTTATTGCCACGGCAGGGCAGTTAGCAAGAGTGGCACAGCAAACAAATTCTGGCGTAGAAAGCGGGAAATATTATAAACTCACGAATGATATATACTTGAATGATACATCATCACTGGGCAGCTGGGAGGTATCCCCACCACAAAACAAGTGGATTCCGATAGGCACTTCTTCCAATCAGTTTGCAAGCCACTTTGACGGTGCTGGGAATACAGTATTTGGCTTGTACATTTCTTCGGAAGAAAGCTGTCAGGGGCTTTTTGGCTATGTTCCTCAGGATATCACTGTCAGTAATGTGGGGGTTGAAAAGTCCTATGTCAAAGGACTAGATAATATTGGCGCGGTTTTGGGATACTGTTCGGGAAACATCAGTAATTGCCATAGTGATTCGAGAGTATCCGGGCGAAACTGCGTTGGCGGAATTGTAGGCGGAATGGGAAACCGCCATTCATGGGCTGGAGATTATGAAGTTAATATCAGAAATTGTCATAATACCGGAGAGATTCAAGGGCAGCAATATGTTGGTGGGATAGCTGGCAAGGCAAATTTTGGTTACATTTTTGACAGCTATAATACGGCAGATATAAGCGGAACACATTGGGTTGGCGGAATTGGTGGATATGCTATTCGCGCAACCTCGTGCTGGAATGCAGGCGATATTGTTGGCTCAAACTATGTGGGCGGAATTTTCGGCGAAGGGGGATACTTCGGAGATAAATCTGCCGAAATTACTACCTCCTTTAACGCAGGCTCAATTTCTGGCAACAACTACGTTGGAGGAATTTATGGAATTTCTCATGTACATAGTAGTTTGTATGAATGCTATATCACGGATTGCTATAATGCGGGTGATATCACGGGAAAGGGTGATTATATTGGCGGTATAACAGGGCAAGCTGCAATACATAATACTGGTGGTGGCTTTTTTGGTGTAAATAAGTGCTATTACACCAACTGTTACAACATAGGGAAATGCATATTCGGAAGCGGAGACAATAAGGGCGCGATTTTCAATGTCGGTTGCGCTTCTGCTAATAATCTTTTCTATTTACAAGGATGCTGTGAGGAAGGTTTTGTAAATTTACAAAATAGTGTTGTGGCGAAGAGCCAAGAAGAAATGCAGTCAAGCGAGTTTGTCTCCAAATTGAACAGCAACGGAGCATGGAAATGGGACACAGATGGATATAATGCTGGGTACCCTATTTTGAATGGGATTAACTATTCAAAATACACATCATTCCTTGTGTCATCGGATCAGTACAAGTTTTTGAAGTACGGAAGTCGTAATACAAATTGTTTAACTGTTGGTGAGACAATTGAAATTGATGTTGGTTGTTACCTTCGTGGATTATTGGATATAACATCCAAAGAAATTGTAATTACAAATATTGATGATAGTATAATTGAAGTTAAGGCAGGAGATTGGGATCAGAAACATGGTAGAAGAGTATCGATTACTGCAAAGAAGTCCGGGATGACAACAATTACTTTCACTAATCCCAAAATGAATATAGTGTCGTATTTTGATATCTTTGTAGTGGAAGGTGAGTCAGGGTATAGCTTTGACTTTGTCCCCCAGACAGTAATTGAGGAAGGGAGAATAACAAATTTTTACAATTACAGCGGCCTCGTTGTTGATGATTTTGCTTACAAGCCACATTACAATTTGGATTCCGGGCAGTTGGATTACTTTACCGTTACAATGAATATCTTTAATTCACTTGATTTGTATGGAGCTGTAACTTCATATGATCCATCAGGAAATATATATGAATACGAAGTTATTGACAAGATGGACCCGTCAAAAACAAACTTAACAGATAATGTCTTAGCATTATTCTACATTTTTGATGATTTATTCCAGTTGATTGACAATAATATGTTTTATTCAGGAGAGAGCATCTCCAAGGAAACGAACGTTGAAATTCGCGTTCCCATTGGTGGTCACTTAACTATTTCTAATAATTTACAGAATTCAGAGGTCGCTTTTTTTGCAAATGTGATTGGATTAGCTATGGAATTTGCAGAAACACTAGGGGGGTTTGTAGACGCAGCCGATGCTTTACCAAAGGATGTAACAGATTGTTTAAAAGACGGAAGTATAAAATATCAGATAACGCAAGAATGCATTAAGGAATTTACGGATGACTTTGCAAATAAGCAACTCCTAAAAACATGCAAGGACGAAATGCTCAAGGAATTAAAAGCAGGAGATTTTAGTATTAATAATTTAGCAGAATGGTATGAAGACACACTTTTACTTCTTGACAATTTTGATGTTGATATTATGGACTCAGTCGAGAAGAAAGTGTTTTCTGTAAGCGGAATTATGTCCACTGGCGAAAAAATATTGAATAATGCAATCGGTACAGGCAAATTGATTGATATGTTGTTTGCTTGGACAAAAATGGGAAATTTTTCTATCTTTGCAGTATCATTTTCGAAAAGTTTTTCCTACCCTGGAGGAATACATATCTATGCTCCGACACAGGATTCGACTTTCTGCTCAAATGGATTGAAAGCGAATATAGACAAGACGGATGCAGAAATGGTGTTACATGCATTTAAGATAGTGAATGCGGCCAAAGCTGGAGTGCTAGAAGATGATTTTGCTGGTCTTCCTTATGAAATCTATAGCATCGCCCTGTACAAAAGCGGAATTGTGGTGCAACCACAATCGGAAGTAAAAGTTCAAATTCCACTTTCTCAGACTTTTGAGGGAGTTGACTCGTCACAGATAAAGGTGTACAGAATAAACGATGATGGTAGTCAGGAGGATATGAATGCAATTGTAGAAGGAGGTTATCTGATCTTTTCTACAAATCATTTTTCCTACTACATAATTTTAGCGAATGATAAACCAAAATCCGAAATCAACATCTCTTTTGAATTGAATGGTGGGCTTAGCCCTATTCCTGACCTAGTTACAGATCAATCGGGTAAACTTCCCGCCTTGCCAACTGCCACCCGCCCTAGTCATACCTTCCTCGGCTGGTTCACTTCCCCCACCGGCGGCATCCAGGTAACAACAGACACCATCTTTACCCAAGATACTACTATTTATGCTCAGTGGCAAAGCAATTCCAATGGCGGCGGCTCAGGAAATAATCCTTCTATCGGCAACTATAACGTGAATATTGAAAAGATAGAGCACGGAAAGATTACGGCTAAGCCTGCAACAGTTTCTCCCGGAGACACCGTGAATTTACTGGTAGAACCAGACACAGGCTTCAAATTAGCAAATCTTGCTGTGATTGATGGGTTAGGTAAGGAGGTTGCCCTGACTGAATCCGAAGGCCAATATGTCTTCAAAATGCCAAACGGCAGCGTGACCGTACGAGCAAAATTTTGTGACGACACAGGCTCTGATGAAAAATTATTTCCTTTTATCGACGTAGCGCTCGACGCCTGGTATGCGGAGTCTGTCCAATATGTATATGAAAATGGCTTAATGGCTGGAACGTCTGCCACTACTTTTGCACCCAACAGTACAACGACCAGAGGCCAGCTAGTCACAATCCTTTACCGCATGGAAGGGGAACCTCCCGTCAGTAATACAAATAAATTTGATGATGTTCCAGCAGGCCAGTGGTACACCAATGCCGTGCTATGGGCCGCCGATAACAACATTGTGAACGGATATGGCAATAGTAAGTTTGGCCCCTATGATGATATAACGAGGGAACAAATGGCCACCATACTCCACCGTTATGCGGACAGTAAAAAAGTAGATACCTCCAAAACAACTAGCCTAGAAAAATATAGTGATCAAAAGCAAATCGGCTCCTACGCTGTCGCATCTATGCAGTGGGCCGTGGCAGAAGGGCTAATTACCGGGACCTCTCAAACCACCCTCTCACCTACAGGTACATCCACGAGGGCACAGATCGCGGCAATCTTGCAGAGGTATGGAGAGAAATTTCCAACTGCTAAGTAAGCGTAAATCTATCTCGATTAGGAGGCGATATTCAATTTACAAGGTGTCCGGTCAAATACTAAACAAAATTTTGGAGGTTCAAAATGAGAAAACGTATTTTGTCCGTTGTGGTGGCCTTGTGCCTAATTGTAGGAATGTGTCCTGTTTTTGCGTCCGCTGGTGGAAGAGCGTATA
The DNA here is from genome assembly GCA_947647615.1 of uncultured Neglectibacter sp. GTDB lineage: Bacteria > Bacillota > Clostridia > Oscillospirales > Acutalibacteraceae > Acutalibacter. The sequence continues at coordinate 9,917 of CANSKS010000043.1, read as the reverse complement.
CATACGTATTCGACAGCAATGGTGTCAGGAAAAATGTTGGATCACCTTCAGCGGCTGGGGGTACACGCGAAGGTGGAACACCTATTGCCTCCGAAGGTGACGGTTGGGTATGGGATAAAGCCACAAAAACCTTGACCTTGAGTGGTGCAAATTTTTCTGACCCCTCCGGTATGATGACCATTTTATTTTGTGGCGACTCCACCATTCACCTAAAAGATGGCACGCAAAATATTTTGAGAGTTTCAAAAGGCTCAAATGCCGGAGCCGGCATATATTGTGATAGTACCCTGACAGTTGATGGAAAAGGCTCTCTAGATTTAGTAGCGACAGGTGAACTGGAGAAATATGGTGAAATTGAGCTTTGTGCCTTTAAAAACCTGATGGTAAAGGATGGAAATATCTCTGCACAAAAGCTCTCAGGGAAAGATAAAATCCAGATAGCCGGCGGAAATGTAAAAGTTAAGTCCATTGGTTATTGCCCTCTGGACGTGGATAAAGTGATGGAGACGGACTACCAGGATAAAAATGTCACCATCTCTGTATCAGGCGGCAGTCTCACTATGGAGGAGCTGCGCAGCGATTTATCCATTACAGGAGGTATGGTTTCTGTTACAAAAAAAGCTTATACCTATGACAATGTTTTGTCCGTTAAAAATGGCACGCTAAATATAACTCAGGATGATCCTTTTGGTGTCATCTTCAAAAGCATTGAAATTGATAACGCTAATGTAAATTCGAATGTATACTTCAGAGTATCATCATCTGGTTCAATCCATGTGAAAAATGTTTCCGGTGCAAGCATAGCCTTTGATATACTTTATACAGGCCCAGCCTGGAATGGGAATTTTAGCCATGATCCCTGGAAGGGCGCACCTGTGAAGATAGTAGCAAAGTCTCCATTTACCCCGGTAGATCCCCCGAAACCCACCGTCGGCGGCTTCAACGATGTACACGAGGGTGACTACTATGCTGACGCAGTTAAATGGGCCGTGGAAAACAAAGTGACCTCCGGCACTGGTGAGGGTAAGTTTTCGCCTGGCAATCCCTGCACTCGTGGCCAAATCGTCACCTTTTTGTGGAACGCTGCGGGCAAGCCGGAGCCGAAGGGTACCAGTAGCTCCTTTACCGATGTTAAGCCAAGCGATTACTTCTATAAAGCAGTATTGTGGGCTATTGAAAATGACATAACCTCTGGCACGGGAGAACACACTTTTTCACCCAACAGCGCCTGCACCCGGAACCAGGCGGTAACTTTCCTATGGCGGGCAGAGGGGAAACCCAGTGTGGCCGGTGGGAATGCTTTCACCGATGTGGAAAGGGGCAGTTATTATGAAGACGCTGTGAATTGGGCTGTGGCAAACAAAATTACTTCCGGTACCAGTGCCAATAAGTTTAGCCCTGGGCAAGTATGTACTCGTGGCCAGATCGTGACATTCTTATATAGAACAAAATAGTAAAAAAGTTTTAGCGGAGAGCCGCAGAGAACTATATCTCTGCGGCTGACCATATTATGTAATATCACAGAGTTGTTTTCCGAGAAATAATATTGAAAGTGGTACGATAACTATTTGTAAAGGAACTGAATAAGAATGAAGAAAGTGATTTCGCTTTTGCTTGCTATTTGCTCTATTATGGTATGTGTTTCAACGGGAGTATCTGCGGCTGAAACGGGCTATAAAGATGTCCCTCAAAATGCATGGTATGCAGACGCTGTGCAATTTGTATCCCAAAATGGGCTTATGGGGGGTGTTGGCTCGGGGAAATTTGCTCCGAATGATAACACCACCCGTGGACAACTGGTAACAATTTTATATCGGTTGGAAGGAGAACCAGCGGTTTCTGGTGGTACCGATTTCAGTGATGTACATCCATCCGACTACTTCGGTAAAGCCGTAAAATGGGCATCTGCCAATAGCATCGTAGGCGGTGTGGGAGAAAATAGGTTCGGGCCTGGCACCCCCATTACAAGGGAGCAAATGGTCACCATTCTACATAGATATTCGCAATATAAGCACTATGACACGTCAAAGCTGGCAGGACTCTGGGAGACATATTCTGACAGCGATAAAATCAGCAGTTATGCGAGTAAGGCTATGAGCTGGGCTTGCGCATATAAATTGATATCCGGGATTAACGCCACAACATTGGCACCTGGCGCCAAAACGACACGGGCGGAAATCGCTGCGATATTAACGCGGTTCTGCCAGACCATTCCTTCCGATGAGCAAATGTATGTGAGAGAATTTTGGGAAAATTTTGTCTCATCTAAAAAATATGCCTCTTATAACATCCCTTCTACTGGCGATTATGAGGCCCCGGACATAGAGCCGCAGGAGTATGTTATAAGCGACATGAATAGCGATGGTATACCGGAATTGCTTTTGCACGGTTCACAAAATTGGGATCGGTCATTTGGAGACAGCTGGGTGTATACTTTACAAAACGGTATTCCTGCGTTAATCGATTACAGATATGGATATGGCACATATGTATATTCATCTCAATATGATGCGATAGAAGTCCCCCCTTCTTTTAGACCTAGCATTGGATCTGGGAGTTTTTATCACTTCTATACAATTGTAGAAGGAAAACTAAAAAGCCTTTTTTCAATAATATGGGGTGGAACAATGGGCACCGGGCGTTGGTCTTATTCTGATGACTCTGGGAATAGGGTAATCAGCGAAGCCGAAGCACAGTCTTATCTGGCGGGTCGGCAGTCGCTGGATTGGCAGGTTATGCCCTAAAATAAATAATTTTGAGATGAGGATAAAGAGGGATGGCTTGTTTTGACGAGCCTTTCCTCTTTTTTTATAATTCAATTCTCCTTGACAACATCTTTTAGAAGGCCCTGTGGCGGCAGGCAGAAAATTTCCAAAGGCGGGAACGCGATAAAAGGAAATGGCAAGATATAACCCAAAGGTTTCTTCTTTATGAGCCAAAAGCAACTTCACAAAAGGGCAGGTCCGGGTTATAATGAAGCCAGTGATTTTTGAGAAATTTTGGGAAGGGTGTCCTGCTTGCATATCCTCGCAAAACTGATTGAACCGCGCGCACAGATCGATGAAAGCAAAAAGCGCTTCGATAACCGGGCACTGCTGGCCCTGATCGTGCCTATCATCATTGAGCAGTTTTTGGTGATGCTGGTGGGAATTGCCGATTCTCTCATGGTCAGCTACGCCGGGGAAGAAGCCGTGTCCGGCGTGTCCCTGGTAGACCAGCTGAACAACGTGTTCATTCGCATATTTACCGCCCTGGCCGCAGGCGGCGCGGTAGTGGCCAGCCAGTATGTGGGCAGCAAGGACGAGAAAAACGGTTCGAAAGCGGCAGGCCAGCTCATCCTGATCACATCCCTTTTCGGGGCTGTTTCGGCGCTGGCAGTGCTGGTGTTCGGACGGCAGCTCTTCGGCGCGCTTTTTGGCACGGTAGATGCGGGGGTGCTGGATGCGGGCCTGCTGTACCTGCGGCTTTCCGCCTGGTCCTATCTCTTCCTGGCGGTCTATAACGCCTGCGCCGGGCTGTACCGAAGCATGGGCAAAACCAGAGAGCTGATGTACGTCTCCCTGGCAATGAACGCTATCAATGTGATTGGCAATGCCATTGGAATTTTCCTTCTCCACGCGGGAGTGTGGGGCGTGGCCATCCCTTCGTTAATCGCTCGGGCCTTCGCCGCCGCTGTCACATTGAAGATGGTGTTCGGCAAACAGAACCCCATTACCGTGACCGTCAAAAATATCTTCGCCAAAGATTTCTCCATGGCCCGCCGAATTCTGCGCATCGCCCTGCCCAACGGAATTGAAGACGGCTTGTTCCAGCTGGCAAAAGTGGCGTTGAGCTCCATCGTCGCCATTTTTGGCACCATGCAGATCGCCGCTTACGGTATCGCCCAAAATTTCTGGGGCATGGGCGCCCTGTTTCCGGTGGCCATGGGGCCCGCGTTCATCACCGTGATTGGCCAGTATATGGGCGCCCGAGACATCGAAGGGGCCAATTACTACATGGAAAAGCTGCTGCGGTTTAACTATGTGGGAGGAATCCTGTGGAGCCTGGGGGCCACCGCTGTTTCCCCCTTAATCCTAATGGTCTACAGCGTGGGGGACGAGACCCGGCAGCTCATCCTCCTGCTGGTTGTCCTGCACAACCTGTTAAACGCCTTGCTGGCCCCTTGCGCTTTCCCTCTTGCCAACGGCCTGCGGGCAGCCGGGGACGTAAAATACACCATGTTCGCCGCCATCTTCTCCACCGTCATTTGCCGGGTGGCCTTTTCGGTTTTGCTTGGCATTGTGCTCGACATGGGCGTGGTGGGCGTAACCATCGCGATGATCATCGACTGGTGCATAAAGGCCGCACTGATTTTCTGGCGTTACAGGGGCAAAAAGTGGACGGAGTTCAGGGTGATTTGACCGTGCCGGCATATCTCTTGGGGTATCCGTCAATAAAGCAATGGGAACTTCTCAAAGCAGGGAAAGCCCGCTGAGCACTGCCCACATCCATATACCCAAAAATTAAGTAAAGGAGAAATAATATGCAGTATAACGATTTTAAAGAGTTGAGCTTGTCCCGTCTGGGCTTCGGCGCCATGCGCTTGCCCACCCGGGAGGACGGTTCCATTGACCAAACGGCACTGGAAGAAATGGTGGCCTATGCCATGGACCACGGCGTGAATTATTTTGACACCGCCTACCCTTATCACGGCGGCAACTCAGAAATTGCCCTGGGCAAAGCGCTGAGCAGGTACCCCCGTGAAAGCTGGTATTTGGCCAGTAAGTACCCGGGACACCAGATTTCCGAAACCTATGACCCTGCCGCCATCTTTGAGGAGCAGCTCCAAAAATGCGGCGTGGAATATTTCGACTTTTACTTGCTTCACAATGTCTATGAAAACTCCATCTCCACCTATACCGACCCCAAATGGGGAATTCTGGAGTATTTCAAGGAACAGGTGAAGAATGGGCGCATCAAGCACCTGGGCTTTTCCAGCCACGCCAGGCCCGATACCTTGGAGAAATTCCTGGACTACGCCGGGGCCGATATGGAGTTTTGCCAAATCCAGCTCAACTACCTGGATTGGACCTTGCAGGACGCCAAAGCCAAATATGACCTGCTTACCAGCCGCGGCATTCCCGTTTGGGTGATGGAGCCTGTGCGTGGGGGGCGGCTGGCAGCCCTTTCCCAGGAGGACACCGCCAAGCTGAAGGCCCTGCGCCCGGAGGACAGTGCCGCCGCCTGGGCTTTTCGCTGGCTCCAAAGCCTGCCCAACGTGAAAATGGTGCTTTCCGGTATGAGCAATCTGGCCCAAATGGAAGACAATGTGAAGACCTTCTCTACCGGCGCGCCTCAAACCGAGCAGGAGGCCGCGCTGCTGCTGGAAATAGCAGACAGCATGAAGAACGCCCTGCCCTGCACAAAATGCCGGTATTGCTGTGACGGATGTCCTCAAGGGCTGGATATCCCCATGCTCATCCACGCTTATAACGACGTGAAATTTTCCGGCGGCGGCATGACGGTTTCCATGCAGTTTGATGCGCTGCCCGAGGCTAAACGCCCCGCCGCCTGCATCCAATGCGGCGCCTGTGCGGCTATTTGCCCGCAAAACATCCACATTCCCGCAGCGCTAAAGGAGCTTTCGGACATTTTGAGCAAAACTCCCAGTTGGGCGGAAATGTGCCGCCAGCGGGAGGAAGCCGCCAGAAAATTGAAACAAAAGAAGTAAGCGCAAAAGGGAAAGAAAGCACCTGTCCGGGCCGGACGGGTGTGGTACTGGTAGCCTGCAATACCGCAGCTTTGAGGGAAAGGGCAAGTGAGAGAAAGGGGCCAAAATGTCCCTTGCCAATGGGGTTCAGAGGATATATAGTTTAAGGCATAAACTTCACAGAAAGCAGGTGGCCCCATGTACAACCCTCAGCTGGAAACCTTTCTTACGGCGGCGGACGCAGGCAGCTTCAGCAAAGCGGCGGAGCAGATGTTCATTACGCCTACGGCCATAATCAAGCAGGTAAATTTGCTGGAGGACGCGTTGGGCGTAAAGCTTTTTGAGCGCACCCACCGGGGTCTCACCCTCACAAAGGCCGGGGTGTCCCTCTATAAAGACGCGAAATATTTGATACAGTATTGCAAAGATTCCGTGAGCCGTGCCAAGAATGCCATGCAGGACGATACGGATATCATCCGCATTGGCACATCTCCCATGACGCCCGCCCAGGCTTTGATGGAACTGTGGCCCGCCATCCACGAGCAGTGTCCGGAAATAAAATTCCAAATGGTGCCCTTTGAAAATTCCTTGGAAAACGCCCGGCGTATCCTGGGAAACCTGGGACAGGATATTGACGCGGTTGTGGGTGTGTTTGACGAGGTCATGCTGAATCTGCGCCGGTGCGCCGGGTTTGAGATTTCCCGGGAGCCGCTTTGCTGTGCGGTGTCTATCTACCACCCTCTGGCGGCAAAAAACCGGCTTGCCGTGCGGGACTTATATGGGGAAAACCTCTTGATGATGCACCGGGATTGGAGCGGCTATGTAGATAAGCTGCGGGACGATCTATGGAAAAACCACCAGCAAATCAATATTATAGATTTCGACATTTACAGCGTAGAAATTTTTAACCGCTGTGAAAATTCCAACGACGTGCTGTTGTGTATTGAGCCCTGGGCCAATGTTCACCCCCTGTTGAAGGTGATCCCGGTAGATTGGGACTATTTCATGCCCTATGGGCTGCTGCACGCGCCGGAGCCTACGGGAAGTGTAAAAAAATTTTTAGAGGCTGTGAAAAAAGTGACCCTGTCAAAATAAAAGGGCCGAATTTAACCAGAGCAGGAAAACGGCGCGCCTGGAATTTTTAGCGGGCAAAAATAAAAAACAAAGGAGCAGAAAAATGAAAGTTCTCATGATCAACGGAAGCCCCCACCAGAAGGGGAATACCTTTATTGCCTTACGGGAAATGGAGAAAGTTTTCCAGCAGGAGGGCGTGGAGACCGAGATTCTCCATGTGGGGAACCAGGATATTCGAGGCTGTATTGGATGCCGTAAATGCGGGGAGACAGGCCGGTGCGTGTTCCAAGACCTTGTGAACGAGGCTGCCCCGAAGTTCCAGGCCTGTGACGGTCTGGTGGTGGGCAGTCCGGTATACTATGCCTCGGCCAATGCTACCCTGGTGGCCTTTCTGACCCGCCTGTTTTACAGCACTCGCTTTGACAAAACCATGAAGGTGGGAGCCAGCGTGGTTGTGGCCCGGCGAGGAGGTTTATCCGCGACCTTTGACGAGCTGAACAAGTTTTTTACCATTTCCGGAATGCCGGTGGCTTCCGGGCAATACTGGAACAGCGTTCACGGCCAAATGCCGGGCGAAGCCGAGCAGGACGCCGAGGGTCTGCAGGGAATGCGTACGCTGGCCCGGAATATGACGTTCCTCCTGCGCGGCGTGGAGCTGGCCAAAGAAAAGTACGGCCTGCCGGAGCGGGAGCCCTTTGAGCGCACGAATTTTATTCGGTAATTCTTTCTATAACCCAAAGGTTCATACCATATAACCAATCGAGACTTCTCAGGAGGTCTCGATTTTTTTGCCGACGGTATGAGCATGGGCAGCGCTTCCGCCTTCATGCTCACCGGGCCGTCTACGAAAATCACCAATCTGGGCGCGTTGAAAATTGTGCTGGGTGTGAAACACTTCGCCCTGTACCTTGCGTTTGTCATGCTGTTCTCGCTGGTGACCGGGCTGGTGGTAAACCAGGTTCTATAATTTTTGGAGGCACTGCTGTACCGGGAAATGGCAAAACTGCAGTGCCGGCAAGGCCTGAATTTCGCTATTGCCTGTTTTTCGAGAAGCCCATATGGTATAATCTTTTGGGAACGGGAAAGGGAAGAAAGGAAATCCGCAAAGGAAGTCCCGTTGCCAAAAGGAAAAATCAGAGGAGGAGTTTGTTGTGGCCATGCAGGGCTTGAAGATAAGTGCGAACAAAAGGTTTTTGTGCCAAGAAGATGGAGCCCCTTTCTTTTGGCTGGGAGATACCGCCTGGGAGCTCTTCCACAGGCTCAGCCTGGAAGAGGCGGAGCGGTATTTTCAAATTCGTGGGAAGCAGGGGTTTACGGTAACGCAAATTGTGGCTTTGGCAGAATTTGACGGGCTGACGGAGCCCAACTACTATGGCAGGGTTCCTCTTTTAAAGAACGGAGCGGGAGAATACGACCCATGCCTGTGGGACACGCAAGGGCCCAACTCCTACTGGGACCATGTGGATGCGGTGCTGGATTTGGCGGAAAAATATGGGATCTATGTGGCCTTTGTGGCCACCTGGGGAGATAAATACTTTAAGGCGCACGGTGTGGGCCCGGTAATTTTTAACCCGGAAAACGCCAGGGAATATGGCCGCATGCTGGGGAAACGGTATGGCGGAAGGAATAACCTGATTTGGGTGCTGGGGGGAGACCGGTGCCTTTCGGCATACGGACATTTCAAAATTAACGAGGCGTTGGCTTTGGGATTAAAGGAAGGCGAAAAAAAGCGTCACTTGATCACCTGCCATCCGGCCGGGGAACAAACGAGTTCCCAATACTTCCCCACAGAAGATTGGATAGACTTTCACATGGTTCAATCTGGGCACGGCCGCCGGAACATAGAAAACTATCGGCTCATAGGCCTGGATTATGGCCGAATCCCTGTAAAACCGGTTTTGGATGCAGAGCCCCGGTACGAGGATCACCCGGTTGGCTTTAACCCCGAAAACGGGTATTTTGACGAAGCGGATGTGCGCCAGGCGTTGTATTGGAGTGTGTTTGCAGGGGGATTTGGCGTTACCTATGGCCACCACAGCGTCTGGAGAATGAACCGGGAGTTTTCCCCCTATTTTCCGCTGACCTGGGAAGAAGCGATGGAGAGGCCGGCAGCCTGCCAGGTACGCCATTTGAAAGACCTGATGCTTCGGTATTCCTTTTTCGACAGAATCCCCTGCCAGGAAATCGTGGCAAAGAATTACGAAGGGGCCAATTACATTGCCGCCACACGGGGGGAAAACTACGCGCTGTTTTACGCTCCCAACGGCATGGATATAGCGGTAGATTTAGACCAAATGGAGGCGGGTTTGGTAACGGCAAAATGGTTTTCTCCAAGAACGGGAGAAACCGCAGACATCGGCAGGCTTCAAGCTTGTGGCCAAAAGGTGTTTTCTCCGCCCGCCCGGGGCAGGGACCAAGATAGGGTGCTTTGCCTGGAAAGCTGCTGAAGAGGCACGCTTCTTCGTAATACCTACATTCCCCACCGCCCATAATTCTTCATTGCTCATTGACTAGCCGCCCCTTTCTCTGGTATCATAAAACAAAGGAGGAATGGCCATGCGCTGCAAACCTGTTAGCTATTGTATCCGCTCTTAATGTGGACATAAATCAACTTATTTAATGGTTACTAACTTGTTACTAACAAATAGAAATTTTAAAAATAGTAAAAACCCTAGAAGCCGCTTAACTCCTAGGGTTTTATGGTGGGCGCTAACGGATGCCTTCGCTTCGCGTAGGCATAGCTTGAAGCGCAGCTTCTGCACTATTTTGACCTAAAATTGTCCCACCGGGACAATTTCTGAACGGTCAAACCGTCTTACGGTTCAAGTCCGTTAGTTAATAGAACACAGAAAGGGCATTTGTCTTCCTTAGTTTTGGCATTAGGCCAAAAAAACGCCGCAAACCAAAATGTTTGCGGCGGCATGGTGGGCGCTAACGGACTTGAACCGAGTTTTCTCAGGTTTTACGCCATTCTCAGTGTGTTATTCCCTGCATTTGCCTTGAATTTTAGCATACCAAAAAGCGGCGGGAAATATGCTTTTAACGGCATAGGATTGAAACAAGTGTGTTATAAAGTGTGTTATAAATTACTGTGTTCCAGGCCGTAGGTACTACCAACACAGGGGGAGGCTTACGGAGCTGTGAGCCCACCAAT
>CANSKS010000042.1 GCA_947647615.1 uncultured Neglectibacter sp. | reverse complement strand
CAAATCTCCGTCAATTTTGCTTTGCGTGGTGTTGTAGGTATTAGAGGGAGAAATGTTTCCGCAGCTTTAAAAGAAAATCTTATGGAAAAAGGCTCGGGAATGAGACCAGAGCCTTTCCTTTTGGACTTCGAAAATCACCCAGGTTAAACCGTCCGCTTTCTAACCTTCCACAGCAGCATAACAAGGCAGACCCCTGTTATGATATGTCCCAGCCCTGCAACACCGGAAATGGCGGCGTCCAGCCCATGGCCCAGGTTTTCCACCAGCACCTGAACCAGCCCGCGAAGCAGGAAGCCCAAGCCTGTAAGGTTCAGGCCGACTTGGTAAAGAATCAAGAGCTTGCCGGTGTTTTTATCGGAAAAGTGAAAGGCCTTTTCCGAAAGCATCAGCGCCAAAAAGAAAAACATGCCCAGCAAAAAGTAGTGCGTGTGCAAAAAAGAAAGATTTGTCTGCCCGGTGAAGCCCGTGAATTTGGTAAATTCACGGTAAAACACCCCAAAAGCCATAGCGACAATCCCATAAGCTATGGCAAGATTCGCATAACGCTTTTTCATGGTAATTTTATCCCCTTTCTTCCCGTTTATGGTACCATGTTTCCCTTCCGGATGCAATTACGAAATAGCCACTTTTTCCTTTTCTTCCCCACGCTGCCCAACAGTTGCTGCATTCCTAGCGCTTGGCAAAAAAATCGGAAAGGAGCTTTCCAAGTTCCTCTGGGGTATCTGTATTTACTTCATGCCCGGCATTCGGAATGATAGCGATTTCCGCTCCAGGCAGCAATTCTTTCAGCTTTAGAGCTGCCGCTTTATTTGCCCTGTCTTTTTCCCCGCATACAACGAGTACCGGACAGGTGATTTCTTTTAGTCGGTTCTGGAAATTTATTTGGAACATAGATTTACAAAGACCGATAAATTCTTTTTTGCTAAAACCCAGATCTGCAAACATTCGACTGGGCATACAGCGAAAAACGATATTTTGGAATTTCAAAAGTTTTTTCGGCATGGTATACTGTGTCCCTATTAACACCAGTGAATTTACCTTGCCGGGATTTTCTATGCCATACTGTAACGCAAGGACACCGCCCAAAGACAAACCGCATAAATTAATCGGTTCGGAAATCTGTGAGCAGAATACACCAAGCCCATGGTACAATGTATCATAGCAGACTTCCTTTTCGCGAAGCCATTCAGACAAGTCGGGGCAAAGAATATCTGGCTGCATTTTCATAGCTTTAACCGTGCCATTCCAACTTTCCGGCGTCTGCCCCAACCCGTGAAGTAAAATGTGTTTCATAACTTTCTCCTTTATGGGCCGCTTATTTGCATAGAGTATAGCAGAAAAGGGAGGATTTTGCCACAGCAAACCCAAAGAGAGAACCGGCATTGACAACACATTACCGCTAATTTTACGTTAGAACTTCAAAGCAACCGCCTTACTTTTCTGTATAAAAAATGGCGATTCCGTGCCGGGAATCCCCCCTTGAGAAGCAGAAGATTCTGTGGTATAATTATTATGTTATATTAGATCTTTTTCTCGAAGAAGGTAGAGAGCGTTACAGGAGAATAAAACGGAAAAGAAAAAACAGCCAAAAGAGATCCGCGAAAGAAAGGTTGGCGGTATTTCGCAAGATATCGTCACAAACCGAAGATTTCCTCCCAACCTGCGGGAACGATAGGTGCACAAGGCGCTCCGGGAAGGGCGTTTGGAAAGACCTGTCCTTGGCAGAGAAGTATCCTGTTCTACTGTAAAAAATCTCTAATAACCGCAATTACACCCGCCAGTTATGAAAAAGGGCGCAGATAAAATATAGAGAAAGGCGGAAAGCCTTGGAAATCAAGGACTTCCGGAATAGGGAAAAGAAAAATGAAATTAGGAATCGTAGGATTGCCCAATGTGGGAAAAAGCACTTTATTTAACGCCATTACCAACGCGGGAGCGCAGTCCGCCAATTACCCCTTCTGCACAATCGAGCCCAACGTGGGCATGGTGGCTGTGCCGGACAAACGGCTGGACAAGCTGGCCGAAATGTACGAACCGGAAAAGTTTACCCCTGCCACCATTGAATTTGTAGATATCGCAGGGCTGGTAAAAGGCGCTTCCAAGGGCGAAGGTCTGGGGAATAAATTCCTTTCCAATATTCGGGAAGTGGATGCCATTGTCCATGTGGTGCGTTGCTTCGAAAACGACGACATCATCCATGTGGAGGGCAGTATTGATCCCCGGCGCGATATTGAGACCATTGACCTGGAGCTTATTCTCTCCGACCTGGAAGTATTGGAGCGGCGCATTGACAAAACAAAAAAGATGATAAAGGCCGACAAGAAATACCAGAGTGAACTGGAATTTTTCGAAAGGGTGCGGGAAGCTTTGGAGGCAGGCTGCTCTGCCCGCAGTGTGAGCTGCACAGAGGAGGAAGCCCAACTGCTTGCTACCGTATCGCTGCTCACCAACAAGCCCATTATCTTCGCGGCCAACATGAGCGAAGAGGATTTCCAAAACGGCGTATCCCAGAACCCCTATTTCCAAGTGGTGGAAGAGCTGGCCCAAAAGGAGCATGCGGCCGTGCTGCCTATTTGCGCGGAAATTGAAGCGGAAATTTCCGGTATGGAACCGGAGGAAAAACAGCTGTTCCTTTCGGATATGGGCCTTCAGGAGTCCGGGTTGGACCGGCTGATCAACGCCTGCTACTCCTTGCTGGGGCTGATCTCTTACCTGACAGCCGGAAAGCCCGAAGTGCGGGCCTGGACCATCGCCAAAGGCACCCGGGCTCCCCAAGCCGCCGGGAAAATTCACAGCGACTTTGAACGGGGCTTTATTCGGGCAGAGGTGATCGGCTTTGAGGAACTGATGGAGTGCGGCACCATGGCTGCGGCCAGGGAAAAGGGCCTTGTGCGTTCCGAAGGGAAAGAATATGTGATGCAGGATGGCGATATTGTACTTTTCCGGTTCAATGTGTAATCCATTTGGCAGCATAAGAGAAAATACCGGCCGCATGTTCTTGCCCGCCGCAGGCCGGAAGCTCTGAAAAGCAGGTGACAACATGAAAAAGCAGCAGGAAGACACCTTCCAAATTCAAGAAGGGCTCGACGTTACAGAAACTCCGGAAATTCGGGAAACACCTGCGTCCTCTCCCCCTTCTGCTCCCAAGGAACCTCCCGCAGCAAAGGACACTCCGATCCCTTCCCCCACAGAGCGGCCCTCTAAAGGCCCTGTTTACGATAAATACGAGCATTGGGATGCCAGGTTTTTTGAAACAGCTGGTCTATACCAACTGGTACCCGACGAAAACGGGAGGCCGAGGGTACGGTTTACTGGCCCCGACGGAACTTCTGCAGAAGAAGCTTCCGGGCCCAGCGCCGGAAGATACATGGAAGAAACCGACGAAGCTTTCCAGAACCTTCGGGAGCTATGGGAAGAAAGGGTTGGCTTGGAGCAGCTTTTTCCCCTGGATCTTCTGGAAAAGAAAATCCAGGACGAAGAAGAAGAGAAGCCGGACGAATAACCGGCTTCCTGTTTTTTCTGCTCCGCCTCTCTTTTCCCGGAAGCCTTCCCGCGTGCGTTTTTTCCGGGGATCATTTTTCATTCTATTCTTTTCTTTCAAAGGAGGTTTTGCCTCCTTTTTTCTTCCCAATTTTTGCGGGCAATCACAAAATTCCCCCAAAAAACTTTTGCAAAGGCTTTCGGCTTTCCCTGCAAAATTTGTCTTGAGGAAAATTCGGCGAAGGAAGTCGCAGGGGCAGGTTTCTTTTGCCAAATGCCGGACCGTGATTTTGGCTTGCATTTTTTATGTTTTGTGGTATAATCGACATATAACGGAAACGAGGTGCCGCTATGCCCAGGCCAAAACGCAGAAGGTTTGTGTGTCAGGAGCCAGATTATATTTGCTTTCATCCGGAAGGAATTTCCCCTTTAGAAGAGGTTATTCTTTCTGTAGATGAATATGAAATTCTCCGCCTGGTGGATTTTGAAAAAAAGACTCACCAGGAAGCCGCCTGCCAGATGCAGGTTTCCAGAACAACAGCTACGGAAATTTATGAGGCTGCGCGGTACAAGGTTGCCGACAGCCTGGTAAACGGCAAACGCCTTACCATTGCCGGAGGAAACTACCAGGTACACAGCGGAACACCGGAAAAACTCAACAAGACCAATTTGCGGAAAGGAACACAGACCATGAGAGTAGCAGTTACCTATGAAAACGGAACGATCTTCCAACATTTTGGACACACGGAATTTTTTAAGCTGTACGACGTGGAAGAAAACAAGATCACAGCCAGTGAGGTCGTGGCCACCAACGGCAGCGGCCATGGAGCGCTCGCCGGGTTCTTAAAAGCCAACCAGGTGGATGTGCTCATTTGCGGCGGTATTGGCGGAGGCGCTCAAACCGCGCTGGCAGAGGCTGGCATTCGGCTTTACGGCGGCGCCAGCGGCAGCGCCGACGAGGCGGTAGCCTCCCTTTTGGCGGGCACCCTCCTCTATAACCCAAATGTGCATTGCAGCCATCACCATCACGGCGGCGAGGAGCATTCCTGTCAAGATCACTCCTGCGGGGAGCATGGTTGTAAAGGCCACAGCTGCCAGCACGGCTAATTGGCCTTGCAAAACAGAATAACGGCTGTGCCTTACAGCTTTTAAGCCTTTTACGGGAGGCTGTAAAAGGAAGAACCTTTTACAGCCTCCCCTGGTTTGGTAAAAGACAAAATTGGGTGAAAAGTTTACCTGGTGCCGAATTTTTTAAGAGTTTGCGGAAAGGGCTGGAGTATTGCCAAAGTTACTGCTATAATACCACTCGAAAAGAGGGATACTTCAGAGTTTTCATCCCTTAAAAATTTGGTAGCAAGAGAGGATCCATTGGCAATGGAAAAATTGAGAATTGGCATCATTGGCACCGGGGGAATTTCCAACTCCCACGTACGCGCCTATAAGCAGATGGAGGATGTAGAAATCGTCGCCGGGGCAGACATCATTCCCGGAAAGGCCAGAGAGGCCTTGGACCGCTGGGAGCTTCCAAATGCCCAGGCGTTCGAAAGTACCCAGGAAATGCTGAATACCGTGAAGCTGGATGCCGTAAGCGTATGTACTTATAACTCCACCCATGCGGAATGCGCCATACAGGCGCTGGAAGCGGGCTGCCATGTGCTTCTGGAAAAGCCTATGACAGTTACGCTGGAGGATGCCCAAAGGCTGAGAAAAGTGGAAAAGGCTTCCGGGAAAATTCTCACCATCGGTTTTCAGCCCCGCTATGACGGACGCATGAAAAAGATCAAAGAGATCGTGCAAAGCGGCCAGCTGGGCAAGATCTATTATGTTCAAACAGGCGGGGGCCGCCGCCGCGGCATTCCCGGGGGCACCTTCATTGAAAAGCAGTATGCGGGCGTAGGCGCCTTGGCTGATATTGGCTGTTATTCCCTAGACATGGTCCTCAACGCCCTGGGTTACCCAAAGCCCTTGACGGTCTCCGCTGTGTCTTACGACTTCTTTGGTAAAAACCCGAAATATACCCCGGCAGAGGATGCCGCGAGATTTTCGGTAGACGATTTCTGCGGCGCTTTTATCCGGCTGGAAGGCGGGATCACCTTGGACTTCCGCATGTCCTGGGCCATGCATATGGATACCACAGGCAATACGATTTTTCTTGGCACCGATGCCGGCTTAAAGGTGGAGCCGGCCAACCCGGAATCTTTGTGGGGCGGCGCCTGGGATGGCAGCTGCGGCAATGTCACCCTGTTCCATGACGCCTTTGGGGAACCCACCAACACGCCTATTCCTCTTCACGACGCCAACGATGACCGTTTCTATTTAAAATGCCGTTCCTTTGTAGACGCGGTGGAACAGGGTCTTCCCGCACCTATCCCCACCAGCCAGATCATTTATAACCAGGCTATCATCGACGGCATTATCCGTTCCTGCGCCTGCGGTCATGAGGTAGAGATCCAAGTGGAGGAAGTCTAAAAGCAGTTTTCTTCGGAAGAACTCATGCCGGTTTTTAAAAGACTAAAAAACACGAAGGCTTTTTTTAGAAGCCTTCGTGTTTTCCTTTTCCTTGGATTTAGTAAACAACTTTGACCGGCAGGCCGGTTTTCATAGATTCATTACAGGCCATGGTAAAGGCCACGCTCTTGTAGGCGTCGGCATAGGGAGAGCGGATTTTTGAGGGGTCGCCGGTAAGCACCGCGTCGACAAAGGTGCGGTCGCAGACCAGGCCAAAATCTACCTGGCTTTCTACGGTGATGCCCACCTCGTTATCATTTTTCCGCTGGGTTCCATCCCCGGCGATGGTTCCCGCCACCTGGGCGGCCTTATCCTGCTCGTCAATGCCGTACATGGTGGTCTTCGTGCAAAGGTAGTAATCCATGCGGGCGCTGCGGGAGCCAAAAGTCATTTTGGAATCCCAGGAAGCGCCATCCAAAGAATAGCAGCCTGTCATCATGGTGCAGGTTATACCGTTTTTGAAAGTAATGAGGGTAGTGGAAAGGTCATCGGTAAAGTATCCGGGATTTTCCTCTTGGGTAATATACCCCCGACTGGCCACGGAGTACACGGTATCCGGTTCGGTCTTTAACAGGTAACGCAGCATATCCATCTGGTGAATGGTCTGCTCTACCAGCTGTCCGCCCGAAGTGCTCTTTACATTCCACCAGGGCGCGTCGGGAATTCCGCCTACCCGGGAAGCGGCCACATGGAGGATCCGGTTCTTTTCTACAAATTCCGCTGCCGCGTCGTTGATATTGTCGTAACGGCATTGGAATCCGGAAGCGGCAATGAGCCCTTTCTCTTCCACCTGGCGCACCAGCTCCTTGGCGAGGTCCATATCCAGGGCCAAGGGTTTTTCCACAAAGAAGGGGATTCCCCGGCGGATGGTCTCAAACTCGATTCTTCCGTGGCAGGTGGGAGGAATGCAGATAAACACCATATCCGGCGCTATTTCGTCATACATGGTCATGAAATCGGTATAGGCCTTTCCGCTGCCCGCCTGTTTTACAAAATTTTCTGCCCGTTCCAGAATGAGATCGCAGAAGCCGGCCAGTTCAATATCGTGGAACTGTAAAAAATGTTCCAAATGGTAAGCGCCAATGCCTCCGCAGCCGATCAATGCAAGCTTTTTCATTCGTAATAACCTTTCCTTTCTTTTTTAAAACTCTAAAATTTTGTCAATGGCTTTTGCCACAGCTTTGTAAAAATCACAGTAGGCCATACCGGGATCGACGGAATCTTCCTTGAAGACCTCAGCGGTCAAATAGCCGTCGAACCCGGCCGCTTTCAGCGCGGGGATTACCGCCTTCCAGTTTACATCCCCTTCCAACAGGTCCACGAATTTTCCGCCTTGGTTAATGCCGCCCGCCCGTTTAAAATCTTTGATATGGATATTGTGAATCCGGTTTCCCAAAGTCTCGATCCAGAATTCCGACCAGGAAAAAGCGATCACATTGCCCACGTCGTAATAGGCCCCCAGCATGGGGCAGTCCAGCTCGTCAATAAACCGGGCCATTTCCACCGGAGAGGTAAAAAAGCCGTTCCACACGTTTTCTACGCCTACATAAATTCCGGAGGCTCCAATCATATCTTTCAACGAGGCCAGGGTTTCCTGAGAAGTTTTATAATCTTCCGAAAGGGAAATCCTGGGGCTCTGGCCGCCGGGCACCGTAAGAATTCCGCCGCAGCCCAGGGCTTTCGCACATTCCAACTGCTTTTTCAACAGAGTTTTGGCAAATTCCCGGTCTTCCACATGAGGAGAACCCATTTTTCCAGCATATAACGAGGTGGAAATGCTCACAACGGGCAGTTCAAAGCGTTGGGAAATGGCTCGAATCTCCTCCAACTCCTCCTGGGTGGTAGAAAGTGAAAGCCCATGGGCAGAGGCGCCCTTCTCGTCCACGTTCAGCTCAACCCCATCGAAACCCGCTTCCTTGAGTTCCCGAAACATCTGCTCAAAGCCTGTAGAGCTTTCCACTGCCCAGGCATTGATGGATTTTTTCATAATACCTCGCTCCTCTATTGATTTTATGGTGAGTTTAGTATATACTCGTACCAGAAAAAATTCTATACAGCAATCGCTCTATTCTATGGACAAAACGCCTGAAGCAGGAGCCGCCTATGCCTTCCGAACAATCCTATTATCTCTCCCTGGAAGTGGAGGGAAACAACGTGTGCCGCACCGACCAGGACCTGGTTCTCAACTGCGCGGGGGTCTGCGTGTTGCCCCGGCCCTTCGAGACTCACATACAGCTGGGGCGAGAAGATTATTACCTGCAATATTTGGTTCAAGGGAAAATGCGGGTTTGGCTGGAAGAGGGGGAGCAAATCATGGAGCCGGGGCAAGCGGTGCTCTATTACCCCCATACCGGCTACCGGTACGCCATGGACGGCCGGGAGGAAATTCAATATTATTGGCTTCATTTTACGGGGAGCGGAGCCGATAAACTGGTAAAAGACTGCCGTTTGCCCAACCGGCGGCTGCTCAGCCTTGGGAGCAGCGCTCCCATTGTTTCCCAGTTCGAGGGCCTTTTTCACGACTTCATTCTACGGGATCACTGCTTTGCCCTTTCGGCAGCTTCCCGGCTTCTTTCCGTTTGCGTGGAAATCAGCCGCCGGCTAGAGGCAGCCGAAGGGAACCGGGCTGCCGGCGTTGGCCGTGTTTACCGGGCGATTTCTCACATCCACCAGAACTATGAAAAAAAGCTCACCATCCCCTTTTTGGCGGAGTTGGAGCATGTTAGTCCCAGCCGTTTTCGGTTGTTGTTCCGGGAAGCTACAGGGCTTTCCCCTATGGATTATATCACTGTGCTGCGGCTGAACCATGCCCGGCAGCTCATGCTGCAAACCGATAACTCCCTGGGAGAGATCGCCCGGGCAGTGGGTTACCCGGACCAGCTTTACTTTAGCCGGGTCTTTAAAAAACGCACCGGCCTCACGCCCTCGGATTACCGGCAGGGATTACTAACCCCCGCTCCCCGAGAACAAGGAAAGGAACAAAAACATGAAGAACTGTAACGATCTTGCTGGAAAAACAATTTTAGTCACCGGCGTAAGCCGCTCTCAAGGAATTGGCGCGGCCATTGCCCGGGAGCTGGCCCAAAATGGCGCCAGGGTGATTCTTCATGGCTATGCTCGTTATGACGAAACCATGGGCTATGCCGATGCCGGCGACGGCTTTCTTGCCTCGCTTTTGCAGGAGCTGCGGGGCAAGGGATGCCAGGCAGAATCCACCTCCTCTTCCGACCTTTCTGTTTCCGGGGAGGCCATTTCGGTAATTCGAAGGGTGAGGGAAGCCTTTGGCCCTTTGGATGGGTTGGTACTAAATCACGCCTATTCCACTAACGCCCCCCTGGGCCAGTGGACAGAGGAGCACATCGAAAAGCACCTGAAGGTAAATGTGACGGCTTCCATGATGATGATTCAGGAATTTTCCCGGCAGCTTCCCGCCGGAAAAAGAGGCGCCATTACCCTGTTCACCAGCGGCCAATATTTGGGCCCCATGACCAAAGAAATTGCCTACGCTGTTTCAAAGGAAGCCATTGTAGGCCTTTGCAGGCAAGCCGCGGCAGCTCTTGCGGAACAGAATATTCAGGTAAATTGCATAAACCCCGGCCCAACGGACACCGGGTACCTGTTCGGGGAAGAGTACGAGGCCGTGGCCCGCATGTTCCCCTTGGGCAAATGGGGCAAACCGGAAGACGCCGCCAGGCTGGTCCACTTCCTGCAAAGCGACGATTCCCGGTGGATCACCGGGGAGGTCATCGCCAGCGAGGGCGGCTTCCGGCGAGGCTGAAAGCAGGAAAGAGATCTTGACATTTGTTATTCCCATAAGGTATAATAAGGGAGCTTTCCTGGAAAAAACAAACCTTAAGGGAATATCGGGGTGTAGCGCAGTTGGTAGCGCGCCTGCTTTGGGAGCAGGATGCCGCAGGTTCGAATCCTGTCACTCCGACCACGTCGCCGCAAACGCTTTTGAGTTTGCGGCGATTTTTTACAAAAATCACCGCGTCACTTTACGCGTTGCGGCTCCTCTCCGTGAAAGGTCATGCTTTCACCGGCTAAATCTTTGCAAGGGCGGATTTTTGCTTTGTATCATTCATGGAACTGGGTTTTCGTATGCCACGCCGCGGCGAATTCCCCGGCAGGTTTACAGGAGTTCCCAATGAATTATATATTATTATAGAAAAGGGTTGATTTTTTCGGGAATATCCTTTATTCTAAGAATAGAAGTTCTTACCATGCTTTCCCCTGCTGCTGCGTTTCACGGAGCAGATGAAAAAACATCCGAAAAATCTTGGTTAAATGGAGAGAAATACATGAAAAAACGCATTCTGAGCATCATCACAGCCCTGGCGCTCACCTTGGCTCTGTTCCCTGCCGCCGCAGTGCCGGCCGGCGCGGCGAGTTCCGGCCGTACGGTCCAGGTGAGCGATTCGAGCTCATTTAACAATGCAATAAAAAACCTTCAGGATGGCGACACCATCCAATTGACGGCGTCTTTTACCGTGACAACCCCCACGAGCAGCAATGACTCGCTGTTCCTCGGCAAGAAAGTGACCATCGACGGAAAGGGGAACTGGTTATCGCTCCGGTATGCCGGCGTTCTGCTGGGCGCGGACGTGACCTTCAAAAACGTCTCCCTGGGGCTGGCCTCCAACGTGCGCCCTGCCATCATGGCCAACGGCCACACCCTTACCCTGGAAGATGTAAAGAGAGACCCCATCAACCGGAACATCAATCTGTTCTGTGGCGGCCAGACGGGACGCACTCAGGGTGACCTGGCAGCCCAACACCAGGGCAACCACGGACAGATCATCCTCAAGGGCAACACCTACCTGGGCCCGACGGGCCGCATCTTTGCAGGCAGCATCTCCACGGACGGCAAAGAAAATGTGTTTGCCAAGCCCGCCACCGTCACCATTGACCCATCGGTCAAAGGCGATTCGATCGGTGAGCTCTACGCCTGCGGGGCCCTGGAGACCTATACATCCGAGAACGACTGGTTCGATTATCAGAATGAGATCGACCCGCCCTTTGCCAGCCCGGGGAACTTCAAAGTCAGCGGGAACGTGACCTTCAACCTTTACCAGGGCAAGGTTGGGAAGGTCTCCGGCGACACCGGTGTCGGGGGCAACCTGGCCCAGGTGAATTATAAGGGCAGCACCTACCTGAATGACAATCTGGTTTTGAGCAGCATCGGCGGCCTGACTGTAGAAAGCGGCAACCTGGCTCCCACCGCCGGCAAACTTGTGCAGAACAATGCGGATACAGCGAATAGAACCTCAGAGATTGTTTCGGACTCCGGCGGCAGCTGCTTCGGCTCCACCAACGCGCCCCTGGCTGTGGCCGTGAACGCCACCCTGGGGCTGCAAAAACTGGATAACACGGTAACTGTCGGCAGCTTCACCGGCGGCGGCAGTCTGGTTTTGGGTCAGTCCCAGAAACTGGTGGTGGGTGGGACTGTCTCGGGAACCACTACCGTGGGCATCGGCGGCATCTTCAACGGCCATTCGCAGGCCATTCCGGCCGAGAACTTCACCTATATTGACGCGGCCAGTTCACAGGTGGACAGCTTCACCCTGGCCGCTCCCGCTGGTAAACCGGATATTAAATTGGCTAGGAGCGAAAACGGTGCATGGACTGCAAAGGCAGATGAAAACGTAGTCATTGTAAACGATTTTAAGCTGGCCTCTGCTGTGGTGGAATCAAGCTCGGGTGAGGACGCAGATCTTCCGTCATTACCCTTCGAGAATGTTATGTCTAACCAGCTCAACTCCCCTTTTTCAGATATTTTTGAAGCCAATGGCTTGAGCATATTAGTAGACGGGAACGAGACAACGCCGATAGACGATGGATGGGATTCTAACAATAAGGTTTATTCCGGAAGCAATCTTTGGTTATCCGTTACGGACAATGGTCATGGCACAGGGGAAGTACTGCAAGTATCGGGCGAGAATTATGTTCAGCCTCCCGCCGGCACCTACGTTATTTCGGTCACGGTCCCGGCTGAAAACAGCGGCACAGGCCAGCCCATCACACGGACGGCCACCCTGACGGTGAAGGCGGCAGGGGGCGGCCCCACCGCCATTCCGGAACCCACGGCCAACACTGGGCTGGTGTACAACGGCAAAGCGCAGATTGGTGTACCCGTTGGCGGCGCATATGTGCTTGAGAGCGGCGTAGCTTCGGCCATCGACGCGGGCGATTATACCGCTAAGGTCAAACCGGCAGCCGACTTGACATGGGAGAACGGTTTATCGAACAGTGTGGATATTGGCTGGAGCATCGCCCAGGCGGATAACCTCGAGCTTCCCGCCGGGCTGAACGCCGCCGCCCCCAGTGCTTACGGCAAAAGCGACGGCAAAATCACCGGCACCACCGCGAATATGCAGTATGCCAAGAGCGCCGACTTCAGCGACGCCACAAATTGCACGGCCAATGAAACCACCGGCCTGCAAGCAGGCGACTACTATGTTCGTATAAAAGAATCTGCTAACTATAAGGCGGGATCCGCCGTTATGGTCACCGTGCCCCAGGGCCCCATCACTGTCACGTCCATCGCCATCAGCAGCAGCAGCCACAAGACCTCCTACAAGGTGGGGGAACCACTGGACGTGACCGGGCTCACGCTCACCGTTACCATGAGCGACAACAGCCAGTACCTCGTGCCCGTCGCCGCCGGGATGGTCAGCAACTTCGACTCCTCCACCGCCGCCCAAAGCCAGACCTTGACCATCACCTACGGCGGCAAGACGGTGACCTATAACATTAAAATTGAGGTTGACACGAACCCCGTCACGTCCATCGCCATCACCAGCACCAATCACAAGACCCAGTATACAGTGGGCGATCCATTGGACGTGACCGGGCTGGAGCTGACCGTTACCCGGCAGACGGGCGCGCCCGAGAAGATCGCCGTGCTGGCCAATATGGTTACGGGCTTCAATTCCGGGAAGCCTGTCAATAGCCAGACCCTGACTGTCACCTACTGCGGCAAAACAACCACCTATACGGTTTCCATTGCCGAAGGCGCCGCCACAGACCCCGCCGTTGTCACCGGCGTTGCGTTGAACAAGTCCAGCATGACCTTGACTGTGGGGAGTTCCGAGCGGCTGACCGCCACCGTCTCCCCCAGCACTGCCGCCAACAGAAAAGTGACTTGGGCATCCGAAAACACAGCCGTTGCCACGGTTGACGCCGGCGGCAATGTCACCGCCCTCAGCGCGGGCACAGCCGTCATCACCGTTACCACGGAGAACGGGGGCAAGACCGCTTCCTGCACCGTTACCGTCGGCTCCAAGGAAGAGGGCGGCTCCGCTGGCGAGGGCGATGGCTCCATGGAGATCACCCGAAACCCGGATGGCTCCACCACCATCACGATCACCGATAAAACCACCGGCACGGTGACGGAGACCACCAAGAATACCGACGGCTCTACCACAGTGGTGGAGACCAAGCAGGACGGTACCGTCACCACCACCGGCACCACCCAGGACGGCATCCAGTTCGAAACCGTATCCAAGCCGGGGGCAAACACCTCGGCCCGTGTTACCCTTCCCGATTCTGTGCGGGAAGCCACGGTGACCCTCCCGGGGAAGGTCACTGCCGGCACGGTGGCCGTAGATGCCAAGACCGGCGAGATCGTAAGGCTGTCCGCTCCCAACGAGGCCGGAATAGTTATTAAGCTGGATGCGTCTGCCGAACTGATCCTGGAAGACAGGAGCAAGACCTTTGCGGACACCGACGGCCACTGGGCCAAGAACGCCATTGACTTCACCACTGCCCACGCCCTGTTCAACGGAACCTCCGACACCACCTTCACTCCCGACAAATCCATGACCCGCGGAATGGTGGCGGTAGTGCTTCACAACTTTGAGGGCAACCCGGATTTCACCGTTCAGAACAGCTTCTCCGATGTCGCCTCCGGCACATGGTATACCGATGCCATCAACTGGATCACCGACAAAGGCATTGCACAGGGTTACGGCAACGGCAGCTTCGGCACCAACAATCATGTTACCCGCGAGCAGCTTGTCACCTTCCTGTACCGCTATGCCAACACTATGGGCTATAGCACGGAGGGCAGCGCCGACCTTTCCGCCTTCTCCGACGGGGCCAGCGTCAGCGGCTACGCCGCCGAGGCCATGCGCTGGGCCATAGGCAACGGCCTGGTCAAGGGCACCGACAAAGGAACTCTGGCCCCCGGGAGCGGCGCTACCCGCGCCCAGGTGGCCTCTATCCTCAACCGGTTTGTGCTCAACCTAATGAAATGATTTGAGGAGCAGGAAACTGTAAGCAAATAGAACCTACCCATGCAAGACAGGCTGTGGAACCAAAAGATTCCGCAGCCTGTTTCTTTTTTCTGCCATACCCATATCGCTATTGCCGAATTGACCGAAGAGGAGTCCGCAGATGGCGCGTGACGCTGCCGTTAAAGGTCCCACCGGCGGTATTCCGGAGACAGGCACCCATTCGCTCACTTTATAACATAAAGATCCTTCCTGGGCAGCCGTTGCTTGACCAATCAACGCCGCCCGGAATTTGAGCCGTATTTCTTGTTTCATCATTGCTCAAAGAGCCTTTCTCAGAGGACTAAAAATGGCAGGCTTGAGGGTTTTCCTCGTGTCTGCCGTTTTTATCATAGCTTTATTCTAAATGGGGGCCGTCCGCTGCACAGAAGAAGACTGTCAAATGCGAAAGCGGCTGATAAGTCCGTTCAACGTTCGAGCCTGCTGGGAAAGCTCTTTGGAAACCGACGCGCTCTTCTCTGCAGCTGTGGAATTATCCTGGACCACAGCCGAAATCTCCTTGATACCGTTTTCCACTAAGGAAATCATCTTCGACTGCTGAACGCTGGCGCTCGCTATTTCATCCATCAGCGATTTTATGGATTGGATACAATCGTTGATCACCTGCATAGCCGAAACCGCCTGGTTTGTGGACTCTGTCCCGGTTTTGGCACTCTCAATTGAACGACTGATCAGATCATTGGTATTTTGCGCGGCCTCGGCAGATTTTGCAGCCAAACTGCCGACTTCGTCTGCTACTATAGAGAATCCCTTCCCCGCACTCCCCGCCCGAGCGGCTTCTACTGCGGCGTTCAAAGCCAGAATATTGGTCTGGAACGCGATGTCTTCGATGGTCTTAATAATGGTACCAATCTGGGTGGAGGACTGGTCGATATTCTTGGTAGCCGTGGTCAGCTGCTCCATTTTCGCGTCTGCTTCCTCGGCATAACCGGTGGCCTGATCTACCAGTTCACTGGCGCTGCCGCAGCGCACAGCACTATTCTGGATTTGGGAAGTAATGGCGGTCACATTCGACATAAGCCCGTCAACAGCCGACGCCTGCTCTGTAGTGCCTTGGGCCAGCGCCTGCGCTCCGGATGACACCCGCTCGGCACTGGTGTCCACTTGCCCAGCTACCTGGGAGATATCTCGGATGATATTTACAAGATTCGCGTGGATAGATTGCAAACTCGCCGACAAAACCTTAAAGTCGCCTATATAATAGGACTCGTTCGCCGTAACGTCGACTCTCAGGTTTCCTCTCGCCATCTCCCCCAGAATGCGCCCTACGTCGTCGATGGTTTCCCGCAGGCAGCCGCAGACCCGATGGGTAGTCTTGGCTATCATACCGATTTCGTCCGAGCGGTCGTAGAAGGGCTCAAGCTCTTGATCGGCCGAAAGGTTCAAATCCCCCAGGCGGCCAATAGCCCGCTCCACAGTCATCAGATCCCGACCTTCGCGGCGCAGCATTAACAGAGTGATGATAATGATAGCGGCGGCCATAATCGCGCAAAGCGCCCCCACCAGGATTCGCACCGTATCTACAGCGGCATAAACCTCCGCGGCGCTGTCCCGGATCATAAAGACCCAGCCGCGGTCCTTCAGATATTTATAGACTACGAGCTGCATGACTCCCTTTTCATCTCGATAGGAATATGTACTGGCCTGGGTACTGCCGTCCCGCTGAATGCGCTGGATGATTTCCTGATATCCCACGTCGGTGGTCTCAGTGTTTAAAAGCTCCTCGTCCTCATGATAGAGGTAAACACCTGTGTCCACGTTTAGGAACACATACTCACTGTCGGGCAGTCCTTTGATGTCCAAATCCAATAGGGAATCCATAAGGTGGTCTGCGTAGACTCCGGCCCCCACATAGCCAATACACTGCTGGTCTTCAAAGATAGGACAGTACATGGACAGGATCATGCTGCCGGTACCGGGGGACTTCATAATCCCTAGGTTTGTCAGACTCTGCCGGGACAGGATCGTATCCTGAAAGGTTTTTAAGGAGTCTCCGGACCGAGTAGTCATGCCAATAGCACCCTGAGAGGTATGCGTCAAGACATGAGTAACCGGGGTTGCAATATAAAGCCCTTCAAAAACGCCTTTGATGGAAGCAAAATCCTCTGTATACTTCTGGGCCTTATCCAGCAGCGTCGGATCTTCCGGGCTTAGAAGCAAATCATGCACCTCATTGCTTAAAGCGAAGGCTGTCATATATTCCTCTGCGGAAAGCACATACTCACTAATAATAGCCGCTCTGGACTCCACCGCATCGGTCATTTGGTTGGTAATATCATTTTTTACCATGGCCGCAGCATTGGTAGACACGACAAGCCACAGCAGCGTCATTCCGACCAGCGTGATTATAGTGGTTATGACGCCGATCCGCGTAGCGAGTTTTTTATTCCCAATCAATCTCACACAAATTCCCCTCTGTAAAAAAATTTCCATGGGTAACTTTCTAAATAAAAGTATAATTTTTTTGTTTCCAAATGTCAATAATTTTCTGTGCCGGGCAGGTCCATACAAAAGCATTGACACCTCTTCGTCCCCCATCTATAATAACAATGCCAAGCAGCAACACCCCAAAAAAAGTTTTTCCGCTCTAAAAGCAGACCGCAGGCGCACCATGGTCCCGAACGTGGCTGTAAGGGCAAGGAGAACCTCTCCCTTGTTCCCAAACACATGAGAACCGGCCTGGTACAATGTCGTTAGACAAGGTGCCGGGCTTTATAACTTTACAGAAGAAAATTTGCCGGTGACTTTTCTCAGAGGACGCTATAGCAAAGAGCGGTACCGCAGCCCCAAGAAAAGGAATCGCTTTATGGCACCATTTTCAAAGCCACAGGAGGATGGAGTGAAACAATGAAGGAAAAAAGGAGAACCTTACGAAAAGCCTTGAAGGCAGCCTTTCCCAAGACAATCCCAATTTTTGCGGGCTTTTGGTTTTTGGGCCTCACCTATGGAATTTATATGAATGTATCCGGCTTCTGCTTTTGGTACCCCATGCTGATGAGCCTGACTATCTTCGCCGGTTCTGCGGAATTTGTTGCGGTCAATATGCTGCTGGGACCATTCAACCCCTTACTGGCGTTGGCCATGACCGTGATGATCAACGCCCGACACCTGTTTTACGGCATTTCCATGCTGGACAAGTACCGGGGAACCGGGTGGAAAAAGTTTTACCTGATCTTTGGAATGTGCGACGAGAGCTTTTCCATCAACTATACCGCCCAAATTCCGGAAGATGTGGACCCGGGCTGGTTCTTTTTTTTCGTTACCCTGCTCAACCATTTTTACTGGTTCTCCGGGGCCACACTGGGCGGCATCTTCGGATCACTAATCCACTTTAACACGGAAGGCCTGGAATTTGTGATGACCGCCATGTTTGTGGTGATCTTTCTGGAGCAATGGCGAAAGGAAAAACGCCATACCAGCGCACTGGCAGGTGTGACCTTGTCTCTCCTTTGCCTGTTGGCCTTTGGCGCGGACAATTTTATTATTCCGGCTATGGTGGCAATTCTTGCCGTCTTAACAGGTCTGCGGGGCCAGTTGGAAAAGGAGGGAGAGACCCAATGACGCTGACACAGCAAGTCATTACCATTGGCATGGTGGTTTTAGGAACGGCATTGACCAGATTTTTGCCCTTCCTGCTCTTTCCAGCGGGAAAGCCTACGCCCAAATACATCCAATACCTGGGAAAGGTGTTGCCCTCGGCCGTGTTCGGCCTGCTGGTGGTGTACTGCCTGAAAAATGTCAATTTGTTGGCGGGCAGCCACGGCATTCCTGAACTTATCTCCATTGGGGCTGTGGTTGCAATTCATTCTTGGAAACGGCAAATGCTGCTTTCCATTGCGGGAGGAACTCTGTGTTACATGTTCCTGGTGCAGACGGTATTTTGAAATGTTTCCTTTTGAGAAATATACAAAAACATACAGGAGTGCCTGAGCGGCAAGCAAAGGCCTCCCAGCGGTAATACTGTAGATCTACTCTCTCAGAATTCGATAGAAGGGCGCTGTATTATGAATCATGAAAAAGTTTATGGCATGAGGTTCAGCAAAATTTATCCTCTTTTGGTTGCCAAAGCGAAAAAGAAGGGACGAACGCCGGAAGAGGTGACAGAAATAATTACCTGGCTGACAGGGTATGCTGCGGAAGAAATTGAGAAAGCCGCGGCAAGCCCTCTGACATATGGCGATTTCTTCCGCAATGCCCCCCGGCTAAACCCCAACCGAAAGCAGATTACCGGCGTTGTGTGCGGCGTGCGTGTGGAAACGATTGCAGAACCCTTGATGCGGGAAATCCGGTACCTGGACAAGCTCATCGACGAACTTGCAAAAGGCAAAACCATGGAAAAAATATTGCGCGGAAGCACAGCGAAGTAAAAGGCCGAGGGTGTATAATGTGAAAAAAGTTTACGAATTCAGAGCCGTGATTCAAGCAGTTCCCGAAAAAGGCGGCGCTTATGTATGCTTCCCCTATGACATTCGGGAAGAGTTTGGAAAAGGGCGAGTAAAAGCAGAAATCACTTTCGATGGCGAACCCTATTCCGGCAGCATTGTAAATATGGGTCTTAAAAACGAGGAGGGCTCTGTTTGCTATATCATTGGCATTCGGAAAGAGATTCGGGCAAAAATAGGAAAGCAGCCAGGCGATGTGGTGAAAGTCACGGTAAGAGCTGTATGACCAGAAATGAAAGGAGAGAACCAGCCATGTGGGAATGTCCAAAATGCGGACGAAAATTCAAAAATACAAACCAGAGCCATTACTGTGGCCCGGCTCCGCAATCCATAGAGGAATATATTCTCCAACAGCCAGAAAACATCCAGCCCTACCTCCGCCAAATCAAGGACACCGTGAAAGGGGCGCTGCCGGAAGCCCTCGAAAAAATTTCATGGAGCATGCCCACCTACTGGAAAAAGCGAAACCTTATCCAGTTTGCGGCCTCTAAAAAACACATTGGCCTTTATCCCGGCCCGGAAGCGGTGGAAGCCTTTGCAGACCGATTAACGGACTGGAAAACCAGCAAGGGGGCCATCCAGTTTCCTTACGAAAAGCCGCTGCCCCTTGAGCTGATTGCAGAAATTGCAAAGTGGTGCGAAAAGAAGTATGGAATATAATGGAGCCGACTGCCCTGCTGTTCCTTGAAGAGCCTTTGGAGAAAAACGCCAAAGCCCTCCGGCGCTGCTTTTAAATCACCTTAAACTGCTTCCATTTGCCTCTTTTAAACCGAACCCAAAAAATGACGCCGCGGATTACCCAATCTAGGCACATTGCGTATGCGATACCCATTACTCCCAAATTCAGCACAACACCGAACCATATTGAAAACACAAGCCGGATGCCGGTGGTTGTAAAAAGCGAAATGGCTGTTGTAAATTTTACGTCGCCCGTGGCCCGAAGTCCCTTTCCCAGAGGATCCGCAAAGGGGAATGCCAGCGCGTTGAAGGCGTTGTGTACCAGCACCAGCAGAATGACCAGATGCTTTGTCTCTTCGGAAAGGACGTAAAAATGCATGATAACCGGCGTTACGGCAAAAATCAGCCCGTTCCAGGCCAGGGCAAACATCACCGTGATTTTCATGAGCTTTTTAAAGTAAAGCTCTGCCCCGGAAATGTCGCCTGCGCCCATACACTGGCCAATCACCGTAATAAAAACCGGGCCCATTACAACACATACCAAAGCTGCCATGCTCCAAATGCTCTGGGCTACGCCATTGGCCGCAATTTGATAGGTGCCGAACAGTGCGGCCACGCTGCTGAGAGCCACCTTAACAAGCTGGAAAACACCGCTTTCCACGCCGTTGGGAACAGCAATTTTTAGCACACGGCGCTGCAATTCTCCATTCCATTTAAAAATCCACTGCTTTTTATAGAAAATCGGGTTCCTCTGGGAAAAGCACAGCACTGTAATGGCAGCGGCCGAAAACAACCGGGCAAGCAGCGAGGGATAAGCCACCCCCGCGACGCCTGCTTTTAAACCAAATACTCCAATACAGTTTCCTGCCACATTAATAATATTGGCGGCAACAGAAAGGTACATGGTTGTGCTTGTTTTACCGAAACTGCGGTACATGGCTGCCCCGGCGTTATAAATGGCAAGGGCGGGATAGGAATAGGCCGAAATTTTCAGGTAGGTAATACAGGCCGTCATGACATCTGCTTCCACCCGGCCGAACATCAGCCTCATCAAGTGCTCGTTCGCAGCGACAACAATCACTCCAAGAGAAACAGAAAACAAGACGGACACCAAAAGAAGCTGGCTTGCCGATTCACTTGCCTTATTGTTCTCTTTTTTGCCGATGTACTGGCTGATTACCACTGCGCCGCCGGAAGCCAACGCTGTAAACAGGTAAATAAAAATGGTGTTAAAGGAGTTCACCAGTGAGACCCCCGACACGGCGGTTTCGCCTACAAAACCCACAATAAAAACATCCGCGATCCCCACCAGGGCAACCAAGAGCTGCTCTAAGAAAAGGGG
This sequence comes from uncultured Neglectibacter sp., assembly GCA_947647615.1. GTDB lineage: Bacteria > Bacillota > Clostridia > Oscillospirales > Acutalibacteraceae > Acutalibacter. The sequence continues at coordinate 2,192 of CANSKS010000042.1, read as the reverse complement.
GACAATTAAGTTTTTTAAGTCCTTATTTGAAAACATAGCCTTCCATTCTCCTTTTACCCTTCGCTGTACCGGAAAATGCACCGGTTCCGTTTATCCCTTCTCCTCTTTCACAAGGATAAAAAAAGAAGGTGCTCCGCTTTGGAACACCTCCATTATAAATCCGGTTATTCAATATGTCGAATACTTATCATTTATCATTGGTTATGCTTTTTGCGTATTGCTCCGCAAAATCTATAAAGGCCGAGGTGGCAGCAGGAAACATCTGCTCCTTTTTCCATGCCAAAGCGGTTGAAACCTCTAAGGGAGGCGAGAGAGGAATAAACCGCAGACCGTCGTAGGTGCAGCTCAAATTGATGCTGATCATAACGCCGATATTTTCTTTTGCCAACATAGCTTTATTATAGGGCAGGTTGGCGGTTCCCACGTTTTCTACCTTTTCCCTATACCCGCCAAGCCATTTCCCAATTCGGCTTTGGTTAAAATCACCGGCCGCGGTTAACAGGGGAAATTCCGCCAAATCCTTTGCCGTGACCCTTTCTTTCTCAAAAAGAGGAGAACCCTGCGGTACAAAGACACCCCATTGTTCCTTGACCGGCATAGCGATAAAATGATATTTCCGCATATCAATAGGCTCCGACATCAGCCCCACGTCCAAAAGGCCTCTTTCCATATAATCTCGAATGTTTTGCGCGTTGCCGCTGTAGATCTCATATTTCACATGGGGGTATTTTTCCCGGAACCCGGCAATCATTTTTGCCAAATATTCTGTGGAACGAAATTCCCCGCTGCCAATGGAAATTGTGCCGGACAGGGTTTCCCCCTTCTGCATGAGATCCTGTTTTGTTTTATCTGCCAAGGTTAGAATTTCCTGAGCACGGCGCCTCAAGATCATTCCATCTTCGGTCAAAACGATATTGTGATTGCTGCGGACAAAAAGCTTCACTCCCAGTTCCTGCTCCAAATCGGCTATTTGTCTCGATAAGGTTGGCTGTGTCACATGAAGCATGTTGGCGGCCTTGGTAAAGTTTTCTTCTCTTGCCACTGCCAGAAAGTAATTCAGCACGCGAAGTTCCATAGAATCATCTCCGTTTTTAGTGTAGCATAAACCGGCTTTGCTTTCAACATATCTAAACGGGAGATATGCCTGTTATGTATGAAATTTTTATATGGAGAAACAGGCTGCCCCTTTCGCAACGGCGCGCTTCCCGCCTATTCTGCCTCCCCACCCGGGAAGGCCACCCCTCAAGCGCCTCTCTGCCCAAGGGGCCTCCGGTATTACAAAGGTACAGGGTTCTGTACAAAGTATGAGAGAAGTTTTCACAGAAGGAAAACTTCTCTCATATGTTATAGCATGTTACGGTAAAGGTGTGCTATCATGTATTTTAGAAAATTGAAAGGGCAAACACCCTTTTTAAAGCAGGTCGTAAGATCACGAAATGGTCTTACGGCCTTTTTTATATTTTGTTTCCAACAGACCAAGCTTGTTTGAAAGGAGGAAAATGGTTTTGTCAACTGCATATGGTTATGTGAGAGTGAGCACCCGGGAGCAAAACGAGGGCAGGCAGCTCATCGCTCTGGCAGAAGCCGCCGTTCCCCGGCAGAATATTTATTCCGATAAGCAATCCGGCAAAGATTTCCAGCGGCCCCAGTACCAAAAGCTTTTGCGGAAATTGCGAAGGGACGACTTACTGTACATCAAGAGCATTGACCGCCTGGGCAGAAATTACCAGGAAATCTTAGAGCAATGGCAGCTGCTCACCAAGGAAAAGGGGGTAGATATCGTGGTACTGGACATGCCCTTGCTGGACACCCGCCGGGGCAAAGATCTCATGGGTGCCTTTTTAAGCGACGTGGTGTTACAGGTGCTTTCCTTTGTGGCGGAAAATGAACGGGTGAACATACGCCAGCGCCAAGCCGAAGGCATTGCTGCCGCCAAGGCAAAGGGCATAAAATTCGGCAGGCCCCGGGGGAACCTGCCGGAAAATTTTCAAGAGATTCACAAGGCCTGGCGAGGCAAGAAGCTCAGCGTAAAAGAAGCCGCCCGAGCCTGCGGTATGGCTGTCACTACCTTTTATGACGCCGCCGTGCGATTCGAAAAAGCCGATTAACCGAATCGGGGACATTTCCGAATTTTAAAGCCCGTCACGGGTCATGAAATGTTAAAGGAGGCAAAAGAAAATCATGAAAAAAAG
>CANSKS010000041.1 GCA_947647615.1 uncultured Neglectibacter sp. | reverse complement strand
TAGAAAAAGCCCAGGGAAAGCAATCCCTCAGTCAGCTTCGCTGACAGCTCCCTTTGCACAAGGGAGCCTTGGGCGCAGCCGTGACGGAGAGGGTGTGCAAAGGCAGAAATTACCCTCTTGCGTAAGGGGAAATTGGTGATCCAAAGTCAAAATTGGGAACCAATTTTGACTAAGAAGTTTTCGTTCCGAAAACTTTATGGAAGAGAGCAAGTGAAAGATCGAATTTCCTCAATTTTCTCTACGAAATTTGCCTGCGGCAAATTTTATTGCGGGAAGCTTTCCCTATTTTTCTTAGGCAAAGCAGCTCGTTCCACAAAAGAAAAACTGCCCCACAAACAAAAAAGCCAGAGGCCAAAGCCTCCGGTACCCTTTCCCCTATTCAAAAAACTTCCGTGTCGAAGCTTCACAATTTCTCTTGCATTTTGGAAGAAACTAGTATAAAATAAAGCTACGAGGTAAATAAAATAGTTCGGCAGGGTATAGGAAGCGGTAACTTCCCATACCCCTATGCAGGAGAAGGACCCTCCTACACAATAGCATTTCGCTACACCTTGTTCATTATAACGGATTTCTCTCAATTTTTCAAGGAGGGTTTTCCGGAAAAATGGGCAGGCTTGTGACGTTTGAAAAAACGGGCAGCAGGCAAAGAGTGTCGACTGGTATGCGGTGTGGGTTTCGGCCTGCGCCGCTTTTTATTTGCCTCGGCGGAAGGCGCCCCAAGGGTAAAGTTCCCTTTAAGAATCCTAACATCTTTACCTTTGGGGGTAAGCCACCGCTGAGGAGAATTCTTGTTTTTGAGAAAAATTTTTGGTTCGGGACCGAGAAAGCTTGGCTTTGTGGCCGGAGCAAAGGTTTTTCGAAAACAAAGGGATGGGCCTCCGAAACACCGGAGGCTTGTTTTAAAAACAAGAATGTGAAGAAACTTCATAGTAACTTGGAAAGGAGCTGAGGCATTAAGCTTTAAAAAAGGGCAAACAGAGGGCCTTCGGGAAAACCCCAGGCCCATTTCAAAAAGCAGGAATGTGAAAAAACTTCATGGTATTAGAAAGAGAGGAAAGAAAAATGCTGGAATACCGGGAAAACTTTTGCCAAATGCTCCGCATGGCCAGAACCGCCGTAAACCAAAGCCAGCAGGAGGTTGCCAACGTGTTGGGAGTAAACCGGGCCACCTATACCTACTACGAACTGGGCCGCACTACGCCGGACCTGGACACCTTAAAATGCCTGTTGCAGCTTTTCCACCTGACCCCGGAGGATATTTTTTACCCGGAAAAATACTTGGGAAAAAACTCCCTCAAGAAGGGAGCTTGAAATTCCCCTCGCCTCAAAGGGAGGGACACGGCGCAGCCCCTTCCAAGAAAGAAAATTAAAACGCAAAAGGCAGGAACAGCGCCCAAAAGCAGAAACAGGCCGCCCCCTGTAAAAAGAGGGGCAGCCTTGGTTTTTAGAGGAATTTTGTCGTTTCTTGCTCCAGCACTTCGCCGGTAAAAGCATCCAAAGTGTATTCATACTCCACGGTACCGGCCACAAATTCTACTGTGTACTCCGGAACGCCATCGTCCCGTTCCAGCTCTATTTTTGTGAAGGCAGCTTCTCCCGCGGAAACCTTGGCGGCGGCAAGAGCCGCTGTTTTCGCCTCTTCCGCAGAAATTAAGCCCTCTTGCTCAATTTCCAGCTGCAGCACCGGTTCCTGGGAGCATTCCAGCACCGCGTTGTCGGAAGCCCGGATCTCATATTCGTAGCAGGTGGTCTCGGTGACAAATTCCAGCTCGTAAATATCATCCCGGCCCTCCACCTCCAAAAGCTCCTTCAGGTAGGTTACCTGGCCCGCCGTGAGCCCCGCATGGGCCAAGGCGGCCGATTTCGCGGCCTCCAGGCCCTCCCCGCCGGCAGGAAGCTTCCCTTCCCCGGACAAAGAAGCCTCCGTGCTGGAAAGCATTTCCGAAGTCTCCGAAGTTTCCAAAACCTTTGAGGTCTCCGAGGCTTTCGAAGAGCCCATTTGGGAAGAGGCATTCTCTTTCTGCCGGCAGCCTGCCGCAGCCAAGAGAACGGCCGGCAAAAGGAGAAGAAGGACCGTCCATTTCCAAGAACCAACCGGTTTTCTTTGGGTATTCATGGCGTTTCCCCCTTAGCCCATGGTCTTAACCATAACAGCCTTTTGGGCGTGGAGCCGGTTTTCGGCCTCTTCAAAAATATATTTGGCATTGCCCTCAAACACGCTTTCTCCGATCTCTTCCCCGCGGTGGGCAGGCAGGCAGTGCTGCACCATGGCGTCGGGCTTGGCCTTGGCCATAAGGGCTTCGTCTATGCAGTATCCTTTAAAGGCCGCCTCCCGCTTGGCCCGCTCTTCTTCCTGGCCCATGGAAGTCCACACATCAGTAATCACCACATCGGCATCTTGAGCTGCCTCTGCGGGAGAATCGGTCAGTTGGAAACCATTGTGCTGGGAAGCAAATTCCAAAATCTCTTTCGGCGGGCGGTAGCCCTCCGGGCAAGCCACAGAAACCGCCATGCCCACCTTTAAGCCTCCTACAATGAGGGAATTCATCATGTTGTTGCCGTCACCGATAAAGCACAGCTTTAGGCCCTCCAAGGAGCCTTTGAATTCCCGAATGGTCATAAGATCTGCCAGCACCTGGCAGGGGTGGCAAAAGTCGGTAAGGCCGTTGATCACCGGGACAGAGCCATGCTTTGCCAAGTCTTCCACTTCTCCCTGGCTAAAGGTGCGTATCATAATACCGTCTACATAGCGGGAAAGCACCCGGGCCGTATCCTGCACCGGCTCGCCCCGGCCGATTTGGGAGCCCTCGGAAGAAAGCACCACCGCATAACCGCCCAGCTGGTTAATCCCCACCTCGAAGGACACCCTGGTGCGGGTGGAGGATTTCTCAAAAATCATGCCCAAGGCCTTCCCCTTTAGATGGGGGTGCTCTATGCCGTGTTTTGTTTCGTATTTCAGCTGGTCCGCCAGGTTCAAAATGTCGATGATCTCTTCACCGGAAAGGTCCAGTAGCTTCAATAAATGCTTCATATGACTTCACCATTCCTTTTACTATTCTGGATAAATCTTGCCCTCTCATTGGCCGGAGAAATTTTTGTTTTCGCGCCGGCTCTTTTTTCGGGAAACAGAGGTTATATGGTTTGGAGCACCTTTTGGAACAGCGCCAAACCGGCGTCCATGTCTGCCCGGGAAATGGTGAGGGGAGGTAAAAAGCGCACCAATTCTTTGGCTGTAAGCACCAGCAAACCCTCTTCGGCGCACTTTACCAAAACCTCATGGGCATCGCCCTGCTTCAGCAGAACGCCCAGCATCAGGCCTTGGCCCCGCACAGCCTCCACCTGGGGCATAGCGGAAAGTCTTTCCCGCAGGTAATCGCCCTTTTCCCGCACTTCCTCTAAAAATTCGGGATCTGACACCCGTTTTACCACTTCCCGGGCTCCCGCACAGGCCACGGGGTTTCCCCCAAAGGTAGAACCCTGCATACCGGGGCCCAGCAGGTCTTTCACCTTTTCGCCCGCCAGGCAAGCACCCATGGGCAAGCCTCCGGCCAGGCCCTTGGCCGAGGTTGCCACATCCGGCAAGATGTCATAGCCCTGGTAGCTGTAAAAATACCCGGTGCGCCCCACGCCGGTTTGCACCTCGTCTATCATCAGCAGCGCGTCGGCCTCTGTACACAGCTTTCGCAGGCCCTGCACAAAAACTTTTTCCATGGGCACCACGCCGCCCTCGCCCTGTACGGTCTCCAAAAGCACCCCGCAAACATCGGCGCCCAGCAAGGCCTTTACACTGTCCAGGTTATTGCCTTCGGCATAAAGGAAGCCTTCTGTCAGGGGCAGGAAATCTTTGTGGAAGGCCTCTTGCCCTGTGGCTGCCAGGGTGGTAAGGGTTCTGCCGTGGAAGGAATTTTTTAAGGTGATAATTTTATTCGCTCCCCGCTTTTCCCCATATTTCCGGGCAATTTTAATGGCGCATTCGTTGGCCTCCGCGCCGGAATTGCAAAAAAAGGCCTTGGCCATGCCGGAAGCCTTTATCAGGGCCTCTGCCAGCGCCGTGTTTTCCGGGCTGTAATAGTAGTTGCACAGGTGCTGGATCTCCCCGGCCTGCTTCGCTACGGCAGCAGCCCAGGCCGGGTCGCTGTAGCCTAAGGCATTTACCCCAATGCCCGAAGTGAAGTCGATATATTCTTTCCCTTCGGTATCCCAGGCGCGGGCGTTTTTCCCCTTTACCAAGGCCACATCCACCCGTCCATAGGTGTGCATGATATAAGCTTGATCTTGGTCCTTTACTTGCTGAAATGTCATAAAAGTGGCCTCCTCTTAATAAAACATGGTGCCAATGCCTTCGTCGGTAAAAAGCTCGATGAGAATGGAATGGGGGATGCGGCCGTCAATAATATGGGTACGGCCTACGCCCCGGCGTACAGCGTCTACACAGCAATCAATTTTAGGGATCATGCCGCCGCTGATGATGCCCTCCTTTTTCAAACGGCTCACATCGCTGACATTCACAACGGGTATGATAGTAGACTCATCCTCTTTATTCCGCAGAAGCCCCCGCACGTCTGTCATAAGGATGAGCTTCATGGCTCCCAGCTCCGCGGCAATGCGAGCGGCGGCCACGTCGGCATTAATGTTAAACACTTCGCCGTGATACCCGGCGGCTACGGTGGCCACCACTGGAATGTAGCCGTTTTGGGCGGCGTTTTTCAAAATTTGGGTGTTCACTTCCCGGATCTCCCCCACAAAACCCAGGTTTTCTTCCAGCTTGTCGGCCTTCAGCAAGGAACCGTCCAAGCCGCAAAGGCCCACGGCCCGGCCTCCCTGTTGTTCCAAAAGCTGTACCAGGTCTTTATTCACCTTGCCTGCCAGCACCTGCTGGACAATTTCTACGGTTTCCGTGTCGGTATAGCGCATGCCGCCGATAAACTTGCTTTCTTTGCCAATTTTTTTCAGCATAGCGCTGATCTCGGGGCCGCCGCCATGTACCAGCACCACATTAATGCCCACCAGCTGCATGAGCACAATATCGCTCATGACGGCATCCTTCAGCTCCTCGTTCACCATGGCGTTCCCGCCATATTTTACCACTACGGTTTCCCCTGCGTACTTTTTGATGTAAGGCAGGGCCTGCACCAGTACGGAAGCCCGTTCGGCATTTGATATCTGCATAAAACTGCTCCTTCTAAATTAATGTTAGAACCATGGCGATAGCCACGCAAAAGGCCAGGGCAATCAACGCGTTCAGACACATAGCGGCCCCAAGCAACCGCCGGACCCCTTTTGGGGCTCCTTTTCGCTTGGCGAAAAAGCCCGCCGCCATACCGGCCAATAGAAGCAGTCCGGTAAGCAAAGCCACAGCCGGGTCCAGCACGGGCTGCTCCCCAAGAGCCCACAGCAGAAGGAAAAAGGCCACATTCAAAAGCAAAAGTCCCGCTATGACCAAAGCCACAATATCCCACAAGCCCATGTCTTTCAGGCCCCGCCGAAGGGCGTTTTCTTCCTTTTTGGAAGGCTTTTCTTTCATGTGCGGTAATCCCCGTTGATCTTCACATAGTCATAAGTAAGGTCACAGCCATATGCTTCGGCAGCCTCTCCCCCCATGTTCAAGGAAACCAAAATGGTAATTTCCCGCTGAGAAAGCACCTCGCTGGCCTTTTCTTCCGAAAATTCAACACCGGCGCCGTTTTTGCAAACATCCACCCGACCGGCAGCCGAAGAAAAGGAAACATCGACCTTCTCTACATCCACCTGAGCGCCGGAATAGCCAATGGCGCACAGTACCCGGCCCCAGTTGGCGTCGGCCCCAAACATGGCAGCCTTTAGAAGCGTGGAGCAAATCACGCCTTTTGCCACCGTCTTGGCCGTTTCTTTGTCTGCTGCGCCTTCTGTCTTGCAAATCAGAAGCTTGGTGGCCCCTTCCCCGTCTCCGGCCATCAGCTTGGCAAGGGCTCCGCACACATCCTTCAAAGCCTTGGCAAAAACGCTGTAGTCTTCGTTCTCTTCGGTAATTTCCGGGTTCTGGGCCTGGCCGTTGGCCAGAACAGAAAAGGTATCGTTGGTGGAAGTATCGCCATCGATGCTAATCATGTTAAATGTCTCTTCTGTAACCTCGTGAATGGCCTTTTCCAGCATGGGAGCAGAAATGGCGCAATCGGTGGTAACAAAGCAAAGCATGGTGCCCATGTTGGGATGGATCATGCCGCTGCCCTTGGAAATCCCCCCTACCCGTACCTCTTTGCCGCCGATCATGGTTTTCACCGCAACTTCTTTGGCGATGGTGTCGGTAGTCATAATAGCCGTGGCAGCTCCCAAAGAGCCCGCTTCCTCTTTGGTGAGGGCCTCCTTCAGAGGGCCTATTCCCTGTTCAATGGGTTCTATGGGCAGGGGCTGGCCAATTACCCCTGTAGAGGCCACAATAACCTCCTGCGGAGAAATTCCCAAAGCCTTTCCCGCAATTTCGCACATGCGCTCCGCTTTTTCCAGGCCGTCGGCATTGCAGGTGTTGGCGTTACCGGAATTGCAGATCACCGCTCTGGCACATCCCTTTTCCAGGTTTTTTTTCGTGACATAAATGGGCGCGCCTTTTACCAGGTTTTTGGTATATACGGCCGCCGCCGTACAAGGTGTTTCACTGCAAATCATAGCAAGGTCGGGCTTCGTTTTGTTTTTACGGATGCCGCAGTGGACGCCGCCGGCCAAAAAGCCCTTGGCCGCCACAACACCACCGGAAATAAATTCTGCCAAATCAAATCACTCCAAACTAATTCCCAATCAAATTTTTCCTCCTGCAAGCAGGGCTTCATCCCCTTTTCCCCGCCTTAAAAAGCGGGAGGCACCAGCATAAGGCCCGCGGTTTCTTCCAAACCAAAGGACAGGTTCATATTCTGCACTGCCTGTCCGGCCGCACCCTTCCCCATATTATCTATGGCGGAAATGGCCACAAACGTGCCGGTACGAGGGTCGATAAACAGCGAAACATCGCAGAAATTGCTGTAGCGCACGTTTTTGACGTTGGCCACCTGTCCCTTGGGTAACAGCCGCACAAAGGGCTCGTTTTCATAGAAAGTCCGGTAGGCCTCCCAAAGCTGCTCCTCGGTGACGCCTGGCTTCAGCCGAGCATAGCAGGTGGCCAAAATGCCCCGGTTAATGGGCAAAAGATGAGGCACAAAGGTAACCTTTATTCCTTCTCCGGAAAGCCGGGAAAGGGTCTGCTCTATTTCTGGGGTATGCCGGTGATTCGCTACCTTGTAAGCGGTAAAACTTTCGTTGAGCTCCGGGTAATGGTTCTGTTGGGTGGGTTTTCTGCCTGCCCCTGTCACACCCGATTTACAATCGGCAATTATACCGCCGGTTTCTAAAAGCCCCTGCTTCAAGGCGGGGGCAAGAGCCAAAGGCACCGCCGTAGTATAACAGCCTGGGTTCGCGATTAGCTTTTTGCCCTTTATTTCTTCCCGGAACAGTTCGGGAAGGCCATATACCGCCTCCTCATGGAGCTCCTTGTGGGTGTAAGTGCCGCCGTACCATTCCTGGTATTCGTCCTCTTCCCGCAGGCGGAAATCGGCCCCCATATCAATGAAGGTCTTGCCCTGCTCCCAGCACCGGGCAGCCAGGTCCTGGGAAAGCCCATGGGGCAAAGCAGCGAAGATCACATCGCTTTTTTCCACCACTTCTTCCTGGGTGCCGCACACCATATCACAAAGCCGGTAATAAGCGGGGTACACCTGGGAAAGGGCCATACCCTCGAAGCTTACCGAACTAATGGCTGCAAGCTTTGCTTGAGGATGCCCCAGAATAATACGGCAGATCTCGCTTCCGGCATAGCCGGTAGCGCCTACCACGCCTACTTTAATCGCGCTCATTTCTCTGTTCCCCTTTCCATCTTCGCCAAAAGTTCCCGTACTCGACGCACCTGGGACACCACATTCTCCGGCGCGGGACCTCCCAGCACTTTCCTGTCCTTCACACACTTTTCCAAGGAAATGGCTTCATACACGCCCTCGTCAAAATTGTCACAGACCCTCCGGTATTCTTCCAAAGGCAGGGTTTCCAGGGTGAGCCCCTTTTGAATGCACAGGGCCACCAGCTCCCCGGTAGCCTTATAGGCGTCCCGGAAGGGCATTCCTTTTTCCGCCACCAGATAATCGGCGCAGTCGGTAGCGTTGATAAATCCCTTTGCCGCAGCAGCACGCATGTTTTCTTCCAGCACCGTCATGGTTTTCACCATTGGGATCAAAGGTGTCAGGCAAAGCCTCAAGGTATCTATGGCGTCAAAGACTGCTTCCTTATCTTCCTGCATATCTTTATTATAGGCCAAAGGAAGCCCCTTCATCATGGCCAGCAATCCCATTAAATCGCCAAATACCCGGCCGCTTTTGCCCCGGATAAGCTCGGCAATATCGGGATTTTTCTTTTGCGGCATAATACTGGAACCGGTGGAAAAGGCATCATCCAGTTCGACAAACTTATACTCCCAAGAGCACCACAGCACCAGCTCTTCACAAAAACGAGAAAGATGTACCATAGTCATAGAGGAAAAAAAGGCAAGCTCCGCGCAGAAATCCCGGTCCGCCACGCCATCCAGGCTGTTTTGGCTCACCTGGGAAAAGCCCAGCAGCCGGGCAGTGAGCTCCCTATCTAAGGGGTAAGTGGTGCCCGCTAAAGCTCCGCTGCCCAGGGGCATTACATCCATGCGGCGCAAAGCGTCTTCCAAACGAGACAGGTCCCGCAGCAGCATTTCGCAATAGGCCATCAGGTGGTGCCCAAAGGTGATGGGCTGAGCCCTTTGCAGGTGAGTGTAGCCCGGCATCACCGTGGCGCTGTACTGCTCCGCTTTTTCACAAAGCACTCCAATGAGTTCCGCCAGCTGCCCCCTTATTGCTTTCCCATTTTCCCGCAAGGTCAACCTAATATCTAACGCCACCTGATCATTCCGGCTTCGGGCAGTGTGCAGGCGCTTTCCAGCACTGCCAATGCGGGCGGTGAGCTCTCCTTCCACAAAGGTGTGAATATCCTCGGCGTCCGGGTCAATGGCAAGAGTTCCCTTTTCCAAGTCCTCCGCAATTTTCCTTAACCCGTCACAGATCTTTTCACTTTCTTCCTTTCCAATAATTCCGCACTCTCCCAACATGCTTGCATGGGCGATAGATCCCACAATATCTTCTTGAGCCATACGGCTGTCTATGGAAATGCTGGAATTGAAATCGTTGGTCTTTGGGTCGGCCTCTTTTTGAAAACGGCCTTTCCATAGCTTCAACGTTACCCTCCCCCTTCTTCATTTTTTAAGCAGGAAAGGGCAGACAAACTGTCCACCCTAATCTTTGTGCTTTTTGTCATGCTCTCTCCAGTATTTACTTGTCGTACCGCAGTCCTTTTTTCGCCTGCACTTTAATGGGAAGGCCAAAGAGGTTGATAAACCCGGCGGAATCGTTCTGGTCGTAGACCTCGTCCTCGTCGAAGGTGGCAATCGCTTCATCGTACAGGGAATAGGGCGAGGTGACACCGGCGTCAATAATATTGCCCTTATACAGCTTCAGCTTCACATCGCCAGTGACGGTTTCTTGGGTAGAATCTACAAAAGCGGAAAGAGCTTTGCGCAAAGGCGTATACCACTGGCCGTAATAAACCAATTCCGCAAATTTCAAGGCCACCTGCTGTTTATAATGGTAGGTGTCACGGTCCAGGCACAGCTCTTCCAGTTTATTATGGGCGTGGTACAAAATGGTTCCGCCGGGAGTCTCATAAACCCCGCGGGATTTCATGCCTACCAACCGGTTTTCCACAATATCTGCCAGACCAACCCCATTTTTACCGCCCAGTTCGTTGAGCTTTTCCACCATCTGGACGCCGTTTAAATTTTGGCCGTTAAGGGCGGTGGGCACACCTTTTTCAAAATGAAGTGTAATATAGGTAGGCTCGTCCGGAGCCTGTTCGGGGGAGACTCCCAACTCCAAAAAGCCAGGCTTTCCATATTGAGGTTCGTTGGCGGGGTTTTCCAGGTCCAGGCCCTCATGGGAAAGATGCCACAGGTTCTTGTCTTTGGAATAATTGGTTTCCCGGTTGATCCGCAGAGGAATTTGATGAGCCTCGGCATATTCGATCTCTTCCTCCCTGGACTTGATATTCCAAATTCTCCAGGGGGCAATAATCTTCATATCTGGGGCAAAGGCCTTTATGGCCAGTTCAAAACGCACCTGGTCATTTCCCTTGCCGGTGCAGCCATGGCAAATGGCATCGGCCCCTTCCTTCTTGGCGATCTCCACAATGCCCTTGGCAATGATGGGTCTGGCAAAGGAGGTACCCAAAAGATATTTATTTTCGTAAACAGCTCCTGCTTTTACCGTGGGGTACACATAATCCTGTACGAACTCTTCCTTCAAGTCCAGCACATACAACTTGGAGGCCCCTGTCTTTTTCGCCTTTTCTTCAAGCCCGTCCAGTTCTGTACCCTGACCCACGTCACCAGATACCGCGATGACTTCACAGTTGTTGTAGTTTTCCTTTAACCAAGGAATGATAATAGAGGTATCCAACCCGCCGGAATAGGCCAGTACTACCTTTTTGATCTCGTTTGCCATATATATTCCCTTCCTTTACCGCATTAGCTTCTGTTTTTTCAGGACAAATGTTATTATACACCTGTTTTTGGAAAAATCAAGAGGTCTTTGCATATTTATTCATGATTGGTGTATTTTTACCGAATCCTTTAGGCACTGGCCCACAGCCTTTGTACAGCCTTTTAAAACAGAGCACTATACAGAATCAAAAAGCTTCCCAGTACTTTCAGGCATCGGCCTTGGTCTGCTTATTTTCATATAAAACAGATTTCCATTCTTTTTTATCGAAAATTCTCGGCCTGCATTTTGAGGCTGTTTTTATGTATATTTATACCATTATGTGAAATCATACATTCTTTTCTCCTTCCTGCATTGCTAATAGAACAGGACCTTTTTGTTTTCCAAATGATCCTTATCTTGTCAACACGAGGCCAATCATGCTATAATATTATTGAAAATCCTATAACTCCGTGAAGAAAGTGGTGGCGGCAATGTCAGTAAAAGAAAAAATTTTGTCTCTTCTTTTTGGCCATCAAAAAAAAGCAACAAACGAAGCAGTTCGGGCCGGACCCACGACGCAGGCAGAAGAAGTTTTAGAAGTTTCCGTGACGGATTCTCCTCTCCAAAATCCTGCTTATGTCGAGCTGCCTCAAGGCCATGCTCTGAATATTCTTTACGACCAAAGACGAAAAGAAACCGGTTACCTGCCTACCCCTCGCTTATGTCTAGACGAAAACGATATTCTTCCGCCGGAGTTAATTCAGCGAGAAAAGCTTCGGTTACGCACTGCTCTAACTACCTTTTGCAGCGCTCGGTTACGGGAAGCCAAAGGGAAAGGGCCCAAAGCGAAAACGAAAAGTCAAAAGGAACTGGAAGAAGAGCTTGAAGGTCCGCCTGTATTAGATGCGTTCCCATATCTATTCCTTTCTGCCGACAAACTTTACGCGTGGTTAATCGTTTTTCCGCCCATGAACTTAGGCGAAGAGCTTTCCCGCGATCTGCTTTATCAAGCACTAGTGACCCAGGATATCACTTATGGCGTTGACAGACGCCTGATCGATCACTTGTCACATGATGACAGACGCTATTTCACTTTGTATCTGGTGGCAAAGGGGACACCCGCCTTTGACGGTCGTAATGGCAATATCATAGATAATTTTCCGAGGACAATTGAACGGGTTTTGGAAGTGGACGAATATGACCAGGTAGATTACACCGCCCTAAATCTTATTTATAATGCAGAAGAAGGGCAGGAGATCTGCCGGCTAATCGAGCCCACCGAAGGCGAACCCGGCAGGACGGTGACGGACCAGGAAATTCCCGCGAAAAGTGGCAAACCGGTACCTCTTCCTAAAGGTCGTAACACAGAAATCAGCGAAGACGGCACTCAGCTGCTGGCTTCCATAGCCGGCCATGTGGAATTTTCGGGCCGCAGTTTCCAGGTAAAGCCTGTACTGGATATTCCCGGAAACGTAGATTTTTCTGTTGGTGATCTCAATTTCCTAGGTGATATCAACATTCAAGGGGATGTTCTCAGCGGCTTTACCGTTCGTGCCATGGGAAATATCCATGTGGGCGGCGTGGTAGAGGCAGGCAGTACTGTAGAAGCCGGCGGCGACCTGGTCGTTGTGAAAGGAATTTTGGGTGATGGGTCTACCACTATTCAATCCCAGCGGAGTATTTTCTCAAAATATATAGAGAACTCTGTTATTTGCGTGCGGGAAAACGTACAAACAGACTGTATTATTAACAGTCATTTGTACTGCGGCGGTGAAATTCTGGTGCAATCCGGCCGGGGCAGCATTATGGGAGGACGAATATGGGCGGCTCATAAGATTTCCGCCAAGACCATTGGTTCCCTTTCGGAATGTAAAACCTCCATTTTACTGGGCGGCAGCCCCTGTATAAACTTTGAACGGGAAGCTGTGCAGCAGGAAGTGAGCACATTAGAAACGAACCTGGAAAAGTTGGAATGTCAGCCGGACAGTCCGGTGAAAAATAGCCTTTTAAGCAAGACAAAACTTAAACTTACAACTGCTGAGCTCAAACTGCGACAGCTGGAAGAAATTTTAGAAGCAAGAGCGGCCCAGCCGGCAGAAGAAAAGCAAAACGGCAAATTGGAATGCGGGATCGCTTATCCCAGGACAGAGATCCGCATTGGAGAAGAAATGCTTCGTTTACAACAAATTTCCCGGAATTGCGTTGTCAAGATGGTGCAGGGTGAGATTCTCCTAATGTGAACTGTCCGTGTTAGAATATTTCAGGAAAAAATTCCCTGCTCCGGTGAGGAAAGAAAAATAACTCAACCAATCTCATATGCTCTTCCATCAAGTGCAGACAGCATATAAGGTGGGTTGGTATTGATTGAGAAAGAAGGAATTGCTTTTATGAAAAAACGGCTTATGGTGGTAGACGATTCTCGTGTAATGGGGCTGCAGATCCAGAAATTGCTGGAGAATTCCAACTTTGAGGTGGCAGCCTACTGTGAAAACGGGGAGGAAGCTATTGAGCGCTTCGACGAAGTCTCGCCCGATATTACCACAATTGATATCATTATGCCCGGCATAGATGGTCTGGAAACCGCCCAAATTATTTTGGAAGATCACCCAGATGCCAAGATCATTTTGGTATCTTCTTTGAGTGACGGCGATACCGCCAATGAAATAGAAGAGATTGGTGTCAAAACCTTTTTGTGTAAGCCTATCACTCGCGAAAATCTGATCAGCACTTTAGAGCAGGTAACAGACTGACAAAGAAAAAGACAGATGAGAGCTGCCGGCTGCGGCTCTCATCTGTCTTTTTCGGTTGAAGTCACATGGTCCCTTCCATTCTGCAGTACTCTCCCACTCTGTTTCCCTTTACTATTTATAATGGCACGGTAAACAAAAAGGCCTAAAAGACTGATAACCGCCGTGGCTGCGAATATCCATACCGCAGCCAGGTAATTTTGTGTTCCAAGCGCGTCCCCGCCAACGGTAGAAGTGATCACAGAAGGGATTCGAGCGGTAAGGGTGAGAAATATCCAAAAGGACAGCTTCATGGGAGTAAGCCCCACCACATAAGTCATCACGTCTTTAGGAGTGCCAGGAATTAGAAACAACAGGTAAGCAATGAGGTCCAACTTTTTTTCGTCCTGCAAAAACTTCAAGGTGCGCAGTTTTTGTTCCGACACGAATAGAGTGGCAAATTTCATTCCAAATTGCTTCACAAACAGGAATACGGCCGTCCCTCCCAACAGAGCTCCCAGCAGGCATAAAACCGTTCCTTCTATAGGACCAAACGCATAACCTGCGCCAATTTCCAAGGGCTCGCCGGGAATAAACGCGATTACAATTTGAAGGGCCATCATGCCTACAAAGGCCAGCTTTGCCCACGGGCCACCAGCCTTTACCCACGCCCGGAGCTGCTCTGGTTCTGAAACCAACTGCAGAAAAGGTTCTCCCACAAACCAACACACCAGTCCGGAAAGCACTACGAAGACAAGAATCCCGGCCAAAGCCTTTCGCCTTTTCTGTCTTTGCTCCTGGCCCTTTAGGCTTTCTAAAGCCTTCCCTGCCCTTTTTTCCATTCCAAAAACTCCCTTCCGTTTTCCTAAGGCTTAGTATAGGCAAGAAATATCAAATTTTTTTCAAAAAGACCTTACGAAACTTTTACTTTTCCGAAACAGCTTCCAAGGCTGCTCCACCTGCAAAAACAGAACTTTTTGAGAACAGGCTCCGACCCTTTTGGCGGAAAGCTCTTTTGGGAAAGATGGCAGCGCCCCACCCGTCCCAACCTTTCATGGAAAAAGCGCAGCGCTCCTCTTGGAGAACACTGCGCTTTCTTCAAACAACGGCGGTTTCTAACAAATTTTGGAATCCGGAATGACGGAGCGGTTAAAGACTCTGCAAAATCTTTGGCCCTCGCTGCAATATCCAACGCCAAAGCAAGAAGGCTATGGCCGCCAAAACCAGAGAAAAGCAAAGGATAAAGACCAGATCACTTACTAGGCTTCCGACTGCCGCATAAAGGCCTGCCGCCACCCCTAGGAAAGCCAACCCACCCAAAACGCAAATCATGGAGGAAGCCGACTGTTTGATGACTAACACCTCACTTAAGGCATCCATTTTGGGAAACAGCAGGTTCACCGCGAGCCCAAAGCAGGGCACGAAAAGCCCCAGTGCTCCACACAAGCACAGCAGCAGCAAAACCTCTGCAGGCGAAAGAGAAAAAGCGAACCACAAAAAGGGCAGGGAAAGAAGTCCGCCGCCCCAAATAAGCAGGGCATTGAGCAGAGCCTTGGCAGAAAATAAGGTTTTTCCGGAAACCGGCGCCTCCTTCAAAATCCAAAGATACTTTCCTTCCAGGCTCACAGATACACCGGCCGGGTTCGTCATCACAAGCGTGAATCCCAAAAGCGCGGCCGGTAAAATTGCCCGGCTCATTCCCGGAAATGCCTCAAAAAAGATGCTCAAAGAGGTATCCCGTTGGAAACAAAAGAACACGCTGGCCCCCACCGCCATCAAAATGCCGATCCCTGTATTAAACAGGTAGAGGGGGGTGCTGAAAAACCTGCTCGCTTCCTTTTTGAACAAGGCGGAAAATTGGCTGCCTGCCGCAAGCTCTCCCAAGTGGTAATTGGAACGGGAGGAGTGGGCCGAAAGCTTCGAAAGCAAAGGCTTGTAAAACCTGCTGAAGACCCATACCACCCCTAAAAAGGGCAGCAAGGTAAGGAGTCCAAACAGCAAAAAAGCAGGAAAATTTCCGGAAAGCCCCTGGGAAAAGAGTCCCAGAGGGAACAGCCAGGTGCGAAAAGCCTCTTGAATGGCCCCGCCATACAGGGCCAAATTCTGAACGAACTGGTTAATTTGAAAGGCTCCTATAAAAACCAGCACCAAAAATACAAGATAAACCAAATTGGCCAGCAGCGCGTTTTTCGAGGCCCGACTTTGGATGAGAGCCAAAAGGAACCCTACCACCGTGGAAAGCAATGTGGAAAAGAATGCCAGAAACAAAGTGGAAAGCAGCAGTACCGCACCAAAGTACACGCCGCCCGTGCCTCCAAACAGAAAATATACCACCCCTGTAGGCACCAGAAAAAACAACTGGAACAACAAATTTTCCAAATAAAGGGCTAACAGCTTCGAAAGCATCACAAAAAAAGAGGAAACCGGCAGGGAAAGCATGAGGTCCATATCTTTCCCGCCAAAGACAATCCCTCCCGAACCCATAGCAGTAAATATCAGAGAAAAGGCACAGGCCGCTCCGGCCATAAGCACTGGCAAAAGCTCCAGCATACCGGCAGGCTTTAAAGTAAGGGATATCAAGTAGCTGTAGAACCCGGAAATGTAAACGGCCAGCGCCCCCATTATGCACAAAAGCAAAATGCCGGAAACCTTTTTCTTCCCTTTCCTGGTTCCGCTGAAGGTGGTAAGCAGACCTAAAAAATTCACACGCAGCAGTGCTAATAATTTCGTCACCTCAAAAACTCCTTCCTATTCCCAGAACCCTATTAACCATTTTCTTCTTCGTCCTCACGTTCCAATTCCAGAAACACGCTTTCCAGGTCAGACTTTCCAACGACCTCCTCGGTACGGCCAATTTCCACCAGCTTACCTTTTCGTATAATAGCTATCCGATGGCAAAGCTTTTCTGCCACCTCCAGCACATGGGTGGAAAAAAACACGCTGCCGCCTTCCTCGCAGAGCTCCCGCAGGAATTCCTTCATGTGAAAAGCGGCTGTTGGGTCCAAGCCCACAAAGGGCTCGTCTAAAATCAGGAGCCGGGGTTTCCGAAGGAAAGCAGAGACCAGCGCCAGCTTTTGGCGCATACCGTGGCTGTACCCCCCTACCCGGCTACCCAAATCGCCGGTAAGCTCGAAAGCGTCGCTGTATTTTTTGACCCGTGCCTCCCGTTCCCCCTTTGGGATTCCGTAAAGGTCCGCGATGAAATTCAAATAACCAATCCCCGTCATAAATTCATAGATATCGGGATTGTCGGGCAAGAAGGCCATTTGCTGCTTTGCCTCTACCGGCTTTTTTTCCAACGATTTCCCATCGATTTCTATTTCGCCCTTATCAAAATCTAAAATTCCCGCCACACACCGCAGCGTGGTGGTTTTCCCCGCGCCGTTATGTCCAATGAAGCCCAATATTTCCCCGCTGTTTACGGTGAGGGAAAGATCATCCACCGCCTTCTTTCCGGGATATTCTTTTGTCAAATTAGTGATTTTCAGCATAAAGAAAATCGCCTTCCTTTCTTCTGGGCCGCCTCCGGAGATGCGACACCATAATGATATTATTATAATATCATTTTACAACCATGTCAAGCAAAAAGGCCCGGAAAGGGCAATTCCTGCAAGAACAGGAATTTGGCGGGAAAAGATCAAAGCAGCTCAAAGTCTTTTACCAGGGAATACAGCCGTTCCCCAACCCTGGCGGAAATCAAAAGCCCTTCTTCCACATATTCTTCAGAAAGCAGGGCTCCTTCCTCCCGGAGCCTGGCGGCGATCCCGCTCTTGGAAAAGGGCAGCAAGGCTTTAATGTCAAAGGTTTTTTCCGGCAAATTTTCTTCGATGCGTAAGAGTAATTCTTCCACCCCCTCCCCCTTCAAAGCACTGATACGTACCGCTCCGGGGATGCGGGCCGCCAACTCCGGAGTTTCCACCGCATCCCATTTGTTGAGCACGGGAATCACCGGCCGGTCAAGGGTTCCCAGGTCCCGCAAAATCTCCTCCGTTACCGCCAAATGCGCTTGGGCTTCCGGACTGGAAGCGTCGCAAATATTTAAAATAATGTCTGCAGTGGCAGCCTGCTCCAAAGTAGATTTAAAGGCTTCTATCAAATGGTGGGGCAGCCGGCGGATCAGCCCCACTGTGTCGATGAGCACCACGGTTTTCCCACGGGGGAGCTTCAGGGCCCTGGCGGTGGGATCCAAGGTGGCGAACAGCTTGTTTTCTGCCAAAACTCCGGCTTGAGTCAGCTGGTTCATCAGCGTGCTTTTCCCCGCGTTGGTATATCCTACCAGGGCAACTGTGACCGTACCGTCCTTTTTCCTGCGGCGGTTCAGTTCTCCCCTGGCGGTTTCCACCTCCTTCAGTTGTTCCTTCAAATTTCCAATGCGCCTGCGAATGTGGCGGCGGTCTGTTTCCAGTTTCGTTTCTCCCGGGCCCCGAGTGCCGATGCCTGCGCCCAGACGCGACATGGCCGTCCCCTGGCCGGAAAGCCTGGGCAGCAAATACCGCAGCTGGGCCAGCTCCACCTGCAATTTGCCTTCCCGGCTTCTGGCGCGCAAGGCGAAAATATCTAAAATCAGCATGGTGCGGTCAATTACCTTAACGCCGCAGAGTTCCTCCAAATTTCGTATTTGTGTGGGCGAAAGCTCCCTATCGAAAATAACCAGGGTGATCTCCTGGCTTTGGCACAGCCCCGCTATTTCTTCCGCCATCCCGGAACCCACACAGGTGGCGGTGTCTGGCGCAGGGCGCTTTTGAGTGATCGAAAAGGACGGTTCGGCCCCTGCGGTTTTGGTAAGCTCGGAAAGCTCTAACAAGGAACTTTCCACTTCATATTCTCCGGTATCCAAAGCCACCAGCAGCGCTTTTTCCTGTTGTTTTTCTGTTTCGAACAAATTCTTTTCCTCCTTCAATTCCCGGCCGGTATATTATGCTTGTCATTTTAGTATAGTATAGAGCTTTCGTCAATTTCTATTTTTCCCGCCCAATTTTTAGCTTGCCGAGCCGCATCTTTCCTGATCTTTCAAGAGGTTCATTCTCCGGCCATCCCTTCCATTTTAAAGAAAAAATTTACATTCATTACAAATAAAAGTTCTCTTCTTTAAATTTATCTTACTTCCTGTTCCGATATATTGATTTCTTCCAGGTCATGGTGTAAGATTAGATTAATCAATAAATACCTGATATCAAGTTTGAAAGACGAGTCTTTCAAAAGTCAGAAACTAGTTTCTGACCTGGCGCTATTTTTCAAACCAGATACGCGGCAGATACAGGCAAGCCTGGCCAAAAGGCTCTTCTCCTCTCGGCCGGCTCAATGGGCTCCGTTATCAGGGCCTTTAGAAAGGAATGGTCTTTTTATGGCAGACTATTACAATGGTTATCAGCAGGAACAGCAAGGGCAGCAACCCATGTATAACCCTCCCCAATACCAGCCTCAGGCAGGGATGGATCCCCCTCCCGGCTATTTGCAGAAAAGCCGGGTAGCCGCAGGCATTCTGGGGATTGTGATGGGTTCCATGGGCATTCATAGCTTCTATTTAGGAAATGCCTCCCGGGGGCTGGTACAGCTTTTGGTTTCCCTGCTCACTTGCGGCATTGGCGCCATTGCCATGCAGATCTGGGGCATCATAGACGGTGTAAAGATCTTAGACGGGCGGATTAATACAGATGCCAACGGCGTGTTCCTGAAAGACTGACCTCGGAACGCTTTTATTTTAGGAAGGAGAATTTATATGACGGATTTTGAGAATAACACCCCTCAGCCGGAGACCGAAACCCCGCAGGCAGTTCCTTCTCTTACCTTGGGGGACGCCGATATAAAGGCAGACGAGGTAGAGGCAAAAACAGAGGAAATCACGGCCCAGGCAGCAGCAGAAACAGAGGAGCCCGGCCAACCGGAAACTCCGCCCCAGCCCTATACCGAGCCCGATGCCGCTTCTGCTAACAATTATGGGCAAGACCCTTTTCCTTATGCTTCGGCCCCCCATTTTGGCAACGAGCAGCAATATGGGGTAGGTGCCCAGCGCCAGACACCCGAGCAAGGCACAGCTCCCAATTACAATGCCCAGGCTCCGGGCTATAACGGCTCTACTTATTCCTCAAGAGAGTACAATAACGGCGGGTACGCTTCCGGCCAACAGGCGCCTTATCAACAGAATTATCAGCAAAACTACCAGCAAGGTTATAACCAGCAGGCTGCCTATTACCCCCAGCGATATGATGTGCCTCCCGCCGGTTACCTCCAAAAAAGCCGGTTAGCCGCCGGATTGTTGGGAATTCTCTTCGGTACCTTTGGCATACACAACTTCTATTTGGGCTACACCACAAGGGCTGTGGTTCAGCTTATTATTAGTCTGGTGGGCGGCCTTATCACCTGCGGCATAGCCACTGTTGTAATTTCTATTTGGGGCTTTGTGGAAGGCATCTTAATCCTTTCGGCCAGCAGCGGTCCTCGGGTTTATGACGGCCGTGGCGTCATTCTACGAGAGTAACTTCTTTTAAATTCTTTTTTCAAAAGTACTTGAAAAGGGATACTGTAACAGAACTTGTTACAGTATCCCTTTTTGCCCGATAAATTCGCGTATTTGACAAAGGCACAATATGAGACACTCAAAACAGAGCGATCCCACCCGTAAAATCAAAATACCGCACAACAGCAATAAAGCCAATTTCAATTTTGCCCTTATAAGCTAAAAGACGAAATTCAATTCAAGGCCTCTTCCAGAGCTTCAATCACAATTCTCAAAGCTTTAATGCGGGCATATTTTTTATCGGTAGATTCCAAAATGTGCCAGGGCGCATAAGTAGTGCTGGTTTTTTGCAGCATTTCGTCTACAGCCATCTCGTAAAGGTCCCATTTTTCCCGGTTGCGCCAGTCTTCATCGGTAATTTTCCATTGCTTAGAAGGGGTATTTTGCCGCTCTGTAAAGCGTTCCAACTGGGTGGCTTTATCAATTTGCACCCAGAACTTCAAAATGACAGCGCCCCAGTTATGAAGCTCCTGTTCGAATTCGTTCATTTCATAGAAGGCACGTTGCCAATCGTTTTCACTGCAAAAGCCTTCCAACCGTTCCACCATTACACGGCCATACCAACTGCGGTCAAAAATAGCGATATGCCCATCTTTGGGAAGCCTGGTCCAAAAACGCCAAAGGTAATGCCTGGCCTTTTCGTGGGGCTCGGGACTGGCAATGGGATGTACCTCGTACCCTCTGGGATCCAAAGCACCGGTGAGCCGTTTGATATTGCCGCCCTTTCCTGCGGCATCCCAGCCTTCGTAAACGATGATCACGGGCACTCTTTTCCGGTATAACCTGTTGTGAAGCATTCCCAACTTTTTTTGCAGGTAGCTCAGCTCTTTTTTGTACTTGACAGTGTCAATGCTCTTATTCAGCGGAATCTCCTTTAACCTTGGCATCTTCACCAGAGGAAAAACGTTTTGAAGCAACGGCACAGAAAGGCTATTGTTGTGCAGGGCCGTTTCGATGCCGGTACACATGGTTTCCAACACCTGAAGCTCCGAGTGCTTTTTGGATTTGGCATCAATGATATACCAGGGAGCGTTGGGGGAATTGGTGTCTTCCAAATAGCGGTCAAACACTTCTTTGCAGGCTTCATAATTCCGGTTTTGCCAAATATCGGATTTGCCCACTCGCCAAGCGGTATCTTTTGTACCCAACAGCGCTGTGATGCGGCATTCCTGTTCCTTTTCGCTGATGTGGAAGAAAAATTTCAGCACCAGGTAGCCGTTGTCGGTAAGCTGCCGTTCAAACCGTTTGATGCTGTCGATGCGCGAAGCGTAAGCCTCCCCGTTTAGGCCATCGTGCAGGCAGGCTTTTACCGTTTCGTCCATCCAACCGGAATCCAAAAAGGTAAATTTCCCGGTTTCCGGGATTTTTTCAAAATAGCGGTATAAAAAAGGTTTGCGCCGCTCCTCTTCCGTAGGGGCGGACATAGAAAACACTTTGAAAAACCTGGGATCTATATTTTTTATGATCTGCCCAATGGCGCTGCCCTTTCCGGCGGCGCCCCAGCCTTCCACCAACACCAATACAGGCAATTTGTGATCTTTTAACCTCATTTGCAGCTGGGAAAGCTTTTCCTTAGCTGCATCGAGGCGGGTTTTCAGTTCCTTAGCTTCCGGCTTTTCCGGCCGGTTCCAATTTTTCAACATACTCTTCCCTTCCTTTTCCAATATCGAGCCTTCCCCATGGGAAAAAAGCTCTTTTTTCTATTATAACAGATTTCCCCCACAAAGCCTAGAGGACCATGGAAAAAAGAAGCAAGGGTTGTTTGGGCAATTCTGCTATACAAAAGTCCTATCGATTTTTCATTTCCGTGACACCGCTATGAGATAATCTCTCCCCATCTCCCTATTTGCGGCTGTCGTACTCTCCGGGCCTCCGCCCTTCCAGCTTCCGGGGCAATGCCCCTCTTACCGGAATGCCGCCAAAAGGCGTGTAGTTTTTTTAAAGAGGTTCACCTTTTTTAAGGCATTGGAATAGCATGGAAAAGAATGTATCAGGTACAAAGTGCGGCCAATATTGCAGGAGGTGTGTGTGTTGCCCATTCGAATTTTTATAGACCAGGGCCATAACCCCAGCGGATTTAACGCCGGGGCAGAAGGGAACGGCCTGCGAGAACAGGATGTTACTTACCAGGTAGGCATTTACCTTGCCGGACTTTTAAACGACGATCCTCGGTTTGAAGTCAGAGTTTCCCGGCCTACACCAGAAACCGTGTTGGGGGTAAGCAACGCCACCAGCTTACGGGCCAGAGTCACTATGGCCAATTCTTGGCCTGCAGACTATTTTATCAGCATCCATTGTAATTCCAACCCGAATCCAGCCATTCAAGGCACGGAGGTTTATGTATACCGAGAAAACACCCAGTCCTATTGGCTGGCCCAGCACATTTTAAACGCGGTCACCGCCCAGGTGGGAACCCGAGATAATGGGGTGCGAGTCAACCCCACCTTATATGTGTTAAGACGTACCGCCATGCCCTCTGTACTGGTGGAGCTAGGGTACCTTAGCAACTCGGAGGATGCGGAAAAATTGCGGGATGACCAAAAAGGATTTGCCTGGGGGATTTACAACGGGCTGCTCAGCTATTTTGGATTCCCCCAGTTGTAAATGCCATATTTTTTCGGGAAAACGCTTCTGCAAAGCAGCAGGCGAGCCACATGGTAGGCCCGCCTGCTGCTTTCTTTTTTACAGTCTTTCTTCCACCTTGCAAATGCTCATAGAGCCCGATGTGCTGCTAAAGGAAAAGCTGGCGTCACCGGAAGCATAAACAGCCTTCCCTTTTTTACTGTCCAGGTCACCGGTCAAAGGAAAATCGGAACGGAACCGGCCGGAGAAGCTGTTATATTTTGCCGTGAAGCCTACATTTTCCGGCAAATCAAACTGGATTTTTCCGGAAACCGTCTGGAATTCCGCCTTTTCCGGGCACTGGCTCACCCGGAGGTGCTGGGCACCGGATACGGTATTTAACTTGAACCCTTCCGCATTTCCAAAAACTTCCAGTTCTCCCGACACGGTTTCTGCCCTCAGATTTTCTGCCTCCACTCCTTCCAGCTCTACCTGACCGGAAGTGGTAGTCACTGTCAAGTCCTCTACCGAAAGTCCCTTCCCCCGTATTCTGCCGGAAACCGATTCCAGGTGAATGTCTTCCCCTTGCATCCCCTCCGCAAACACGCCGCCGGAAACCGTAGAAAGGGAAAGTTCTTCCCCTCCCAGGCCATTCCAGTATATATTTCCGGAAACAGAAGAAATTTTAGCCTTTTCTATAGAACCAGCCAAATGCTCCGGCAGCTCTACTATCAAATGCTTTTGGGGCATGGTCAGGGCACTGAAAGAGAATTTCCCCTGAATCCAGCGGATTTCCAGGCAGTTGGAAGAAGCTCTCCGCCACAGACGCTGGTTTTCGTTTAAGGGACGGGAAGTGTATTCCGTCACCCGAACTGCCTCCCCCTCCCAGGAGCGTAACTCCACCGGCCCGTTTACCCAAGAAACGATCAGCTTTTCCAATTTCTCCATGGCAAAGCTTTCCGTGTAAGCGATGGCATTGGGGCCCGGCTGGGGGCAGGCTTCCCAAACCGGACTCCAGCCGGTTTCTCGGACAGGTGGATTTTCCGGCTCTTCAAAAAACTCCGTCACGGTTTTCACCGCTTTATCCACCGAATTCTCTAAAGCCTCACCCATAGCGCCCAAGCCTTCTTCCAAAGCGCGGCCTTCTGCGTCCAGCACCTCCGAAGCCTTTTCCACAGCCATTCCTAACTTTTCTTTCCAATCTCCCGCGGGGATCTCCCATGTGGGAATTTCCGCTGCAGGGGGCGCCTCCTTTGCAGCGGCAGCCGCTTGTTCTGCCTGTGCTTCCTCTACCGAAACCAAAGCTTCCTCGCCTAAGGCCTCCAGCAGCCGGGCGGCATCCTGCTCGCTGATTTTCTTTTGGTCCAGCATTTCCAGTACTTGCCTTTTCGCGTCGCTCATATTATTTCCCACCTCTCAATTGGTTTAGGGCTTCAATGGCTGTGTCTACGTCTATTTCCTTTTGGGCAAGCCTGGCTAAAATTTCGGAACGCTCTTCCTCCTGCCGCACCGCACGAAGTTCCGGCTTTTCATCCAGCCCTAAGGCCGCCAAAGCGTTATCCAACATATTTTTTACCGTGGGATAGCTTATCCCCAGCGCTTTTTCCACTTCCTTAATAGAACCCCGGCAGCGCAAAAAAGTTTCTACAAACTGCAAGTGCTTCTCTTCCAGGGTACAAAACCGGCAAGGCGAAAATGCCCCGTTGATTTCTGTACCGCAATGGCCGCACTGCAGGCGGGTGATCTTCATGGAACCTCCGCACACTGGGCATTGTGCCGGAGCACGGTAATTTTTAGGATGAGTATCTGCCATAACCTTCCCTTCTTCCTTTCAATTCTACCTAGAGTATAAGCCAGCTATTGAATTTTGTCAATATTAAAATTAATATTTTTAATTTATAAATTTATTTTTTTAATATTTTAATTTAAATTATGATTTTGCCGTACAAAACGGCAGCTGGAGACTTTAAAGTTTCACAAGTCACACCGGAAAATCGGCCCGCATGTTCAA
>CANSKS010000040.1 GCA_947647615.1 uncultured Neglectibacter sp. | reverse complement strand
TGCTCTTGTTCTACGCCATCCCCGCTCCAACCCTTGCCAGGCCCAAAAATTCCACTCGTTTCTTCCAGAATCCCCATTTTTCCCTGCTTCCCGTTTGCCTGCAATTCCTCCTACAGGTTCCCTGCATTTCCCTTATAACCCCTCCATTTTCCCAATAAGCTGCCCCATCCTGCCCCCAAGCCTTAGTCTCACCTACCCTTTTCTCTTCAATCCTCTCTTTTTCCCTTCTCCCCCTCCCGGGCATGGTAAGGGTAGAGTATAAATAACTTCAACTCGCGGGGAAAAAAGGCCCCGTGAGAATCTAAAATTTAAGAGGGTTGAAACTATGAACAAAAGCAAGTTCCTTAAGAAATCACTTGCGTTGCTCCTGGCTTTTATGCTGGTCTTCGCAATGATTCCTCTCGGCGCTGCTGCGGCGGAGTATAAGCCAACCGGCACAGTGAAGCCGGCGCTTGTAGATCCGACCAGCGGTACGCTGACAGGCAGCGGGAATACTTGGAATGTAGACTTCAAGTATTCGGCCGACCTTCCTTCTCTAAAAGTCGAATACGAAACTGTGGGTGACCGCATTTTTGTAATTCGTGCTGATGGTACGGAGGAAGAATTTGCTGCTGCCAATACAAATGAGACGAAAGGATTGCCTGTAGAGCGCGACGATAAAGGGAATCCCGTTCCTTTTGTATTTGTTGTAAAAAACGCTGCCGCTACTGATAGAAGTGCGGAATACACCGTAACCTGGACAATGCCCGAGCCTTCTGCTACCGGCAAGGCTACCAGCGCCAAGTTGGACGGCAAGTATGATGGCGAGATTGACGAAGCCGAGAAGACCATCACCTTTACGGTGCCTTTTGGCTATGGTGGGGCTAAGAAATACGAAATCAATTATGAAGGTTGTAAACATTCTACAATTGCTCCCCTTTCAGCTTTCGGTGGTACCGTTGGTACCAACATGAAAAACGCTGATGGTGAATTGGTGGATAACGAAACTCAGACTGGCAACAATGAAGTAGATTACACCGTTATCATTAAAGAAGAAGCTGGCTTAACCTCTTTTACCTTTGATGATTATGAGGCAGAGTTTGTAATTGGCAGTAGTGCTGGAAATACTTCTATAGCCGGAACTTCTATTCCTTATGACGCTGGCTGTCAAACGGGTGTTATTAAAGTATATATTCCTGCAGATTTGGGTCCCGATTCCAATGGCAAATTGATGCTTACCCCCAACTTCACCTTGGATCCTGTTTCACATCTTGAAGTGACTTTGGAGATGCAAAATGCCGCCGGTAATGGCTGGGTCTATCCTGCTATTGAAAATGGGGTAGAAATAGATTTTGCTAAAACCTTGGCTAATCCTGCTTCGGGTACTGGACTTGTTGTAACGATTACCAATACTGATGAGGTTAGCAGCACAAGGAAATATCTGTTACAACTCGCTCGTGACGTGACCGATACCACCATCGACAGCTTCACGGCTTTCGGTTTGGAAGGCACTGTAAACGGTACCAATTTGGATGCGGAGATCTCTCCCAGCAACAACATTGCTGCCGTGACCCTGGCTTTCGTTGGGCCAAAAGATCCCGGTGTTGGTATACCAGGTCGTACGGCCGCTCCCAAGATTGAAGTGGTAAACGGCGCAGGTACCAATGTAAGCAAGAATACTACTTTTGGAACCGATGGTAAAACTGTAGCAAATTTAACTTTAGACTGCACAAAGCCCGTTTATTTAAAGGTAACCTCTGCAGATACCACTAAGCAGCAAACCTACACCTTGACGGTAAAGAAAGCCGCCCAAGAGACTTTGGTGCCCCAGGTTCTTACCGCAAAGCTCATCTTGAACTATGGTTTGTCCAACGAAACCACCCATATCGGTAAAGTAGATCAGAACGCCAAAACCATCACCTTCTCCGATATCCCCTATTCCGCTACGGATGCCCAGGCACGTGCAGGTGTCTACAGCTTCAGCAAAACGCCTTTGACTTCCTGCGATTGGGAAAACAATGTAAGCAACGTTACCATTGCGAATAACAAAGAGCGGATCAAGGTAGTTACTACCGGTGCACAGGCTCAAGAAGCATTTTACGACGTAAAATTCGAAAAAGCTGCTGCCCGTACCGGCAAGAGCATTTCCGAATTCATCTTGACCGAGGCTACAAACATTCACGAAGTAGGTTATAACAATAACAAAACCTATGACGTAAAGGCCACCGTAAAGGCTAATGATGAAAGCACCTTTGAAGTAACGGTACCTACTGGTACAACTATCAACTCTTACTTCGCTGACTTTACCTTAGACGGCGGAGCCAAGATGTATGAGATTACTGGCCAGGCCGACACATATAAATTGCTAATTACCGATGAAGTAACAGTCAATTTTGAAGCTGATACTGGTGCAAAGCAAGGTACCGCTTACATGGCCGATAGTGATAAGTTTCTGATTGCCGATGAAAAACTGGCAACGGCGATTACTGCCGGAGATGCTTCTGTTGACACTCTTACGAAGTTAAAGAACAACTATCCGAGCAACTATACCATCTACACCATGAAGGTGGCGACACGGGACAAAAAGAACAATGCTATTCTCACCGCTATCTCCGCCGATGATGGTCTAGTAAAGGGCGAAGTGGTGAATGTACCTGTAAATTCTTCCGCTAAGCCTGGCGAGATCACTTTGACAGTGCCTTATAGCTATGTGACTGCTGGCTTCGAGAAGGAATTCTTCTTTGACTACACAGTTTCTGATGGTGCTAATTTAGTGATTCTTGATAAAACTAGTGGAAGTGATAATTCTGCGTTAATTTCCGGTGGCATGGTTCAGTACAATCTTACTTCTGGCGCATTGGAACCTGTCCAAAAATCCTGGACCTCCTGGGGAGTAAAAGCAAATAATCCCAGCTTTAAAGTGAAAGTAATAGGCGGGAAGGCCATTTTGCATGCTGTTCATACCAATGGCCTTGGGGATGTGGCATTGGAAGCTGTTGCTCCGACAATGGGCATACAGTTAGCCGTCGTAGCAGAAGATACATCTGCTGATCTAGGCTACTACACCATCAAAGAAGTCAAAGTAGCGGACCCGATCAAGGACGACAAGCTGTCCACTGTGAAGGCCAACAACGTCAACGCTACTGTTGACAATTCCGCTAAAACCGTGAAGGTTTCCCTGCCCTTCGGCACCAACCTGGGCCAGGTGAAGCTGGACATTGTTCCTTCTTCCAAGCTGGCGAAAGTGCAAGTCCTGGATAAAGATGGAGTTGCCATTGATCCTCCCGCCGCTACCTACGACCTTTCCTACGCTCGTAAGATCAAGGTAACCGCGGACAGCGGCGATTACAGCACCTACACCCTTACCGCTACCCTGGGCACCATGTTCAGCGACGTGCCGGAATCTGCCTGGTACTACCAGTATGTGCTGGATGCTGCCAACAAGGGCCTGGTCACCGGTTATGAGGATGGCACCTTCAAGCCCATGAACAACATTACCCGCGGCGACTTTGCTCTCATTGTTACCCGCATGCTGGGCGTGGATGAAGATGATCTCGAATATGTGACCACTCCCTTCTCCGATGTAAACGATAAGACCTACAACGCCAAAGCGATCTCTTACTGTGCGGAAAATGGGTTTATCAGCGGCTATGAAGATGGTACCTTCAAGCCCACAAAGAACATCAGCCGCCAGGAAGCCGCCAAGGTATTGGCCACAGCCTTGAAGCTCAGTGGCACCACTGCCGAGAAATTCAAGGACGACGCTACCATCGCTTCCTGGGCTTCGGGATATGTATACGCCTGCAAGGCCGCCGGCATTATTGACGGTGACAACTATGGCAACTTCAACCCGAAGAAGATGATTACAAGAGCTGAAACTGCCAAGCTTATGGTAGAAGCCTTAAATAACAAATAAGAGTTTCAACTCACCTAAATTTTATGATTACCCCAGGGGAGGCCCGGGACAGCGAAAGCTGTTCCGGGCTTTCCCCATTTTAGAGAAAGAAAATACTCTTTTCCCTGGCTATTCCCACTTTGAAAAGGCTTCCATTTGCTCTTTTTTGCCCCCTTAAAGAGAAAGATCGCCATCTGCGAAGATAGCCGAGGGAGTTAAAAGAAGCGCAAAAGGAAGCCCCTTTCTATGAACTCAGCTCTCCCAAGGGGAAAGCCGTCAACGCAGTTGACTGAGAGGGCGCGGGGACCTCCTACTCCTTACTCCAAAAGAAAAACTCATGCTACATTTAGGCAAAAGGAAAGCCCGGAACAGCTTACGCCGTCCCGGGTTTTTCTTTTGGCATTAGGGCACACGCTGGGAAGAGAACTTTTATCCCTTCATGGCTCCGGCCACCATGCTTTCCATGATCTGGTTTTGCAGCAGCACATAAACCAGAATGGTGGGAACAATGCACATGACCAAAGCGGCAAACATGGGCGTATAGTTAAAGGAGAACATGGAGGTAAAGTATTTCATGGTAAGGGGTAACGTCCGGTTTACTTCTTTCGAGGTAAGCAGCAAAGCGTAAAGCAGTTCATTCCAGGCCCCGATAAAGGTCATAACTGCCGAGCTGGCCAGGGCGGGCTTGGAAATGGGCAGCATGATCTTGAAGAAGGTGCGGTAGAATCCTGCCCCTTCTATATAGGCCGCTTCTTCCAGCTCCTTGGGAATGGAAAGGAAAAAGCTGCGCATGAGGAACAGGCACATGGACATGGAAAATCCGGTATAAATCAAGATGAGCCCGGCCTTGGTGTCGTAAAGCCCCAAGGCCTGCACCGTGGAGTAAATGGGCTGGATCATGGCGTTGGAAGGGATTAGCATAGAAGAGATTAAAAGGGCGAACACAGCGCCCCGCAGCCGGAATTTACACCTGGCCAATACATAGGCCGCCATGGAATAGATGATTAGGGAGATCACCGTAGTGGCTGTGGCCACCAGCAAAGAGGTGAGAAAACGCATGGGGATATTGGCTGTTTCAAAAGCGATTTGATAGCCCACGAAAGACGGGGTTTTCGGAATGGTAAAAGCCGATTCCAAAATTTCGTTGTTGGTTTTAAAAGAGGAAAGGAAAACCCAAATCAAGGGGGCAATGGAGATCAGCACCACAAAGGCCATGAACACATAACCGATGGCCCTATATACTCTGGAAGAAACGTCCCGTTTAATTTTTTTATTTGCCATTATGCCATCTCCTTTTATTCCCCGGTTTCCTTGCTCATACCAAAAGCCTTGTTTACTGTGCCCATCACCACTGCGCCCAGCACCAGGGTCACAAGCCCAATGGCGTTGGCATAACCGTATTTATTTTGTGTGACAATGCTGTTTACGGCCATTACCGCCAGGTTGATGGTGGTATTGCCCGGGCCGCCGTTGGTGGTCATAAAAATCACGTCGAACATTTTGAATACAGAGGTCACCGCGATAATAACGCCTGTGCCAATAATCCTTTTAAGCAGCGGGATATTGATAAAAAGATCGGTCTGAAATTCATTGGCGCCGTCGATTTTCGCCGCTTCATAAAGCTCCGGAGAGATAGATAAAAGCTCGGATACGGTGATCAAGGTAATCACCGCTGCAAACCAAAGCCACATATTGGTCACCGCGCCAAAGGCATATTTGGGGTCGTACAGCCAGTTGATGTTACAATCCGGGTTAAAAATACGCAAAATAGAATTTAAAATTCCGGCATCCGGCTTGAAAATAAACATAAATAAAATGGCCATGCCACTTTGGGAAATGATATTGGGGATCATGAAAGAGGAGCGGACAAATTTCCAGCCCCGAGGCTTTCTGGAAAGCACCAGTGCCACAATTACTCCAAAGGGGACGTGGATGAAGGCCGCGCACAACCCCCATTTTAAGGTGTTCCAAAGGGCGGCGGTAAAGTTGGAGTCCTGGAACAGGTCGGTATAATTTTTAAACCCAATAAATTGCATGGGCTCAAAGCCGTTCCATTTTGTAAAGCTACTCACTACAGAAAGGCACAGGGGCCACAGGTATACCAGAGCGAACATAACAAGCGCGGGCAGTAAAAACAAGGTGATTGTAATGCCGCGCTTCCACTTCGAGGCATGACTTTTTTTCATGAAGGGACCTCCTAAGTAAATGGGAAAAGCAGCGGGCCGCCGCCCCACGCTGTGGGATACCAGCTGCGTGCCCGCTGCTTTCCTGTGATCATATGGCCTTAATTATTTTCAATTATTTTCCGCAGCGTATTTTTCCGCCGCCTCGTTCATTTTTTGAAGCAGCTCGTCCAAGGTGATTTTTTCTGTAATATAATTCACAAGCTCCGTGGGAATCACTTCGTTTTGTGTGATGGGGTCCCAATGGCCTTGGTAGTTGGGTACAGAGCCCGCAAGAGTGGGTACCACGCTGGAATACTCCTTCATAATGGGATCCATTTGCTCCAAATCTTCCTCGGTGAGAGAAACAATGGGAGAAATATCTCCGGTGGTAACGCAGGACTTCCGGATCATTTCCGGGGTTGCCAAAAACTTCAGGTACTCTACGGCGCCTTCCTGGGCTTCCTTTGGCACGTCCACAGAAACGCCCTGGCTGTAGCCCTCATAACCGCCGGTAGTGATCATCACCTTGTCGGGATAAGCGGCATAGCCCACCTTGGCGGCAAAGCCCTCGGGGGCAAACTGCGGGTCGCTGAGCCCGGGGATCATCCAGGGGCCGTTGGGGATCATGGCAGTATTGCCGGAAGCGAAATTGTTGGCGGCCAGGGCGTAGTTCCCGCCTACGGCGTCGGCGGTGCTGTAATCAAAGAGCCGCTTTACAATTTCAAAGGTTTCCCGAACTTCGGGAGTATCGAAGTTGGTGGGGTACATTTGGCTGCTGAATTCCTTTCCGGCATCCGTTAAAGCCAGCCTGGCAGTAGCAAAAATCATGGGGCACCAACCGGTTTCGGTAGTGTGCAGGGAAATGGGAGTAATGCCGGCGGCCTTTAGGGTTTCACAGGCATCCCAGAAGTCTTCTAAGGTTTCGGGGAATTTCTCAATGCCGGCCTTGGCAAAGAGTTCCTTGTTGTAGTAC
The DNA here is from genome assembly GCA_947647615.1 of uncultured Neglectibacter sp. Lineage (GTDB taxonomy): Bacteria > Bacillota > Clostridia > Oscillospirales > Acutalibacteraceae > Acutalibacter. The sequence continues at coordinate 18,360 of CANSKS010000040.1, read as the reverse complement.
ATGCCCGCATAAGCGGCAGTAGTGTTGGGAGCGGAAAACATTTTGCCGTCTTCCGTGGTATTGTAGGCGATGCTTTCGGGGATGCAGGTTTCCTGCCATTCCGGAGAAGCCTCGAAATAGGGCATTAAGTCGATAAGCCGGTTATTACGCATCAAAAGGTCGGCAAAGGCGGGTTCCGCGCCCATTTCTCCCACAATAGCAGGCAAATCGTTGGCAGCGTTGAGCATTTTTAATTTGGTGCGAATGTCCTCTGCCACGCCGGGGATCCATTCTACTTCCAGCTCATACTGGCCCGCGTATTTCTTGTTGAATTCCTCTATCCGGTATTTTACCAGTTCTGTGTTGGAATCGTTGCCGCCGTTGGTGGAGAGCATCGAAACCTTAACCGCTTCTCCGGAAGCAGCCGCAGGTTCAGGTTCTGAACTGGCTGTTTCGGAGCTCTCCGAACCGGCCTGAGATGTTTTTGAAGAGCTTTCCGTTTGCTGGGAAGAACTGGAATTGGTTCCGCCGCAGGCCGCTAAGGTCATTACCAAGGCTAATGCCAACAAGGCTGCAAATAACTTTTTCATATTCTACCTCCAAAAATGATTTTCGGTTTCCCGTAATCTCATTATACAGAAGGAGTTTTCCCGCGGCTTTTAATAGGCATACACAATTTACAAATTATCATACTTTTTTGGGACTTTTACCGTACACTTGGTCCCGCTTCCTGTGTTTTCAAAAGACAAACTGTATTCTTTCTGGTAATAAAGGCTCAGCCTGGCGATCACGTTGCCAATGCCATAGCCGCCCCGGCTGTGGGGGAACAGCGACTGTATCTCCTGCGGGGAAAGGGAGTTGGAAGCGTTGAATTTTGCGGCAACGGCTTCTTCAATGCCGCAGCCGTTGTCTTCTATTTCAATTTCAATATTTTCGCCTTCCTCTAAGACCCTAATTTGAATGAGGCCGCCACTTTTCCTGCCTGCAAACCCGTGGTTAATCACATTTTCGGCCAGTGGCTGTAAGATCAGCTTTGGCACAATAATCTCTGTGTTCAAAACTCCGCAGGAAATCTCGAAGTCAAAAAGCCGGTCATAGCGGATCTTCTGTATGAGCAGGTAATTTCGCACATGCTCCAGCTCGTCCTTCAATTTCACAAAGCTGCTTCCCTTGCTTAAACTTATGCGGAGCAGCTTGGAAAGGGCGTCGATGATCTGGGCCATTTTCTCCCCGCCGGACATGCGTGCCAACATGTAAATATTATCCAGCGTATTGTAAATAAAGTGGGGGTTGATCTGGTAGGTCAGGGAGTTCAATTCCGAAATAGCCAAGGCCTCCCGGCTGCTTTTTTCGTGCTCCAGCAGCTCTATAATGTGGTCTGCCATGTGGTTGAAGGTATCGCCTATTCTGCCGAATTCATCGGGCAGGGGGCCCTCTATGCGGGCCCCCAGGTCTTCCTGGCTGAACCTTTGCATCACCGAAACAATCACGCCCACCGGCCGCACATAGTGGCGAATGATCAAGGGGACTAAAATGGCGCTGAGCAGCATCATGACACAGGAAACCATTAACACCGAAAGGTTCAGGTTGTTCACGTCCTTCATAATGTCGTCCCAGCTCACATAAGAAAAGACGCTCCACCCGGACCGGAAATTTTTTTGCTTGTCGGTGATGTAATCTTTCGGGTCGAACTCCTTTTGCAGCACATCCCTATCCTTCTGGGCGACCTCTACCGGGTAAACGGGATTATTCGCCCGGTCCAGCAAAAGCACCCGTTCCCCGGGGTGGGCGGTATCGCCTACCACCTTATCCAAACCGGAAAAATTTACCTTCATAATGAGCAGGCCCGGCTCCACATCTATGTCTAAATGCCGCACTTTTTGGATCATATAAAGGTGCGGCTCCCCTCCCGACCGCTCCAGGTCCCCTTCCAGGACCACCCAGACGGGAAGAGCATAGGAATTGTCTTGGGCGGCCAGGTTTTGCAGCCAGTTCAGCAGTTCCCCGTTGACTCCATAGGTGGCGGAAAAAGAGGCCACATAGCTTCCATCATTGTTGAAATAAAGTATTTTTTCTACCAGAGAGGAGCAGTTGTTTCGCAGCAAATTTCCAATGCTGTGCTTGAGTATAAGGGAAACCTCCTCTCGGGAAAGGGATTCCTGAATGGCGGAAGAGGCAATGATCGAGGAAGCGGAAAATTCCACTCGGGAAAAAAAGTTTTCGAAGTTTTCCATCCGCTGCCGCTGTTTGTTTTCGATGCTCTCCATGGTGAGCTCTGTGAGATGGGGCTTGATAATAAAGTGAATTCCCACCGCGGTCAGAGTGTACAAAAGGATAATAAGGGTGGCAAAAACCAGGGAAAGCTTCGTGCTAATACTAAGGCTTCTTTTGCGCATATTCCTTCCTCTTTCCGTTTTCCTTAAAGCCTGAGGGCCTTTAAGCAGAAGCCCCTTGGCAGTTTAGGGTGCGGCAGCCCCCAAGGCTCCCTTGTGCAAAGGGAGCTGTCAGCGAAGCTGACTGAGGGATTGCTTTACCGCAGCATCGATATACTCACAAACGCCACGGAAATTTCTGCCGACTTCGCTGTTGGGGATACGAATGACTCTCAGACCATCCCCCTCCAGAAAAGCGGTGCGCTCTGCATCTGTTTTGACGTTTCTACTCTCATAGTGTTGAGAACCGTCCAACTCAATGACAAGTTTTGCTTTTGCGTTATAGAAATCAACGATATATTTTCCCAACACCTTTTGTCTGGAAAAACGGACAGGGTAGGAACGCAGAAAATCATACCATAGGCGCCGTTCTTCCTTGGTCATTTCTTTTCGCAGTTGTTTTGCAAAAGGAACCAACTGCTTGTTGTGCTTTGGCTGCATGACAATCCCTCCGTCACGGCTTACGCCGTGCCACCTCCCTTTACACAAGGGAGGCTATCGATCCGATCTGTATCTATCATCCTATCCTACGGCTTTACTCTATACAAGAACAGGCCCGGCAGTACTGTCTGCCGGGCCTGAAACTGTTTTACGGGCACCCGCCATTTGCCGGAGGGTTTTTTTTCTTGTTTTTCTTTAAAACCTGTTAGCGGTAGTACTCGTCAATGGTTTCTTGAACCACCTGGCTCCAGCGGAACAGGTTTTGAGGCCGGTAGGCCACCGTGCTAATATCTTTCAAAACAAATTCGTAGGGACATTTGTTTTCCATGCAGGCCTCTATGGTTTCCCGAATTTCTTTCCGGACGGTGTCTTCCTCGAAGCCGGAACCCACGTTGGCAGGGTTGGGCTTTCGAGCATAGACATAATTGCCGCCCAGCTCTTCCGTCATCTTTCTCACATCAGACCAAGGGCTGACACCGCATTTGCGCAGGTTCGGCAGCTTTTTCAGCACCGGCATAAAGTTGTCCAGGGGCTCGCAGCAGCCGTAGTACACAAGCCCGCACTTTTCTGCCAGCCGCTTCATGTACTGGAACTCAAATTCCTCGAAAGCGGCGGGGGAAACGGTGGAAAACATCTGGGCCATGGCTCGGAACCAAACATCCTGGGTGCGGACCTTCCCGGGCACAGCGTCTTTTTGGAGCAGGTCATCGGTAAAGGGAGGCGTGCAGTGAAGGCTTTCCAGCTGAGAATCCAGCAGCCCCAGCTTTTCCTTCTGTTCCATTTGGGAAAGGCCAATTTGAGTGAAGATCTCCATGGTCTGGTGAAGGAATTCCGGACGGTCCATCATGTCAATTAAAATGGGCTCTACACCCCGGAGCATAGAGATATCGTCCCAAGGGCAATGGTTCACGTTGCTCCCGCACAACCGAACCGGCAGGATATTCCCCAAAACTTCCTGGGCCTTGGCAAGGGACTCCGCGTCCTTTTCCGGGTGAGCGGTAATTACCGGAAGGTGCAGCCGGGCCAGCTTTTCTTCGGTATCCAATTCGTCGAAATAGTGGTGGGAAACAATGTGGTTGCTGCTGTCGGTAGCCTCTGTCTGTTCCGCAATTTTTACGCCAATCCCGCTGGATTCCCAGGATTTCCCGATGGGGTAATAGGGGGAAAGGTACATATCGGCCCGGAAAAATTCCCAGCGGTAAAGTTTTTCCTTGAAAAACCATTCCATTTGCCGGAGAAACGGGTCTTCACAAGTGAGGGTGAGACGGTCCTCGAAATTCATTTCGTTCCAGGGCACCTCGTCGATCCATACCGGCGGGCGCTGGGGGCTTAAATCGTTTACTGCCTTGCAGCGGCGGTAATGTTCCTTATTTTCTTCTGTCGCGCACAGCTCCGCATATTGCTTGGCCAGCTCGCGGATTATTTGGAGTTCATTTGTATTCATAATAAAAGCTTTTCCCCTTTCCAAAAAAGGCCGGTGCCCGGGGCCAGCACCCGGCACTTCCGGGCAGGCAGCCACAGCGGGTCTGTGAATTTAGTTTAACATCTCTCCTTGACAAAATCAAGGTATTGGCTTTAGAATGAATTGTATGAGTTTGTGCTTGCGAGCGCTGGGAGGACGTCCCATGGAGAGAAAAGAATTGCTGGTAGAGCTGCATTATACAGCCTATAACCGCTTTACCCGTTACTGGGAAGTTGAAAAACGGGCTCTGGTGGACCACGAGATCCTGTACATCCTTTCCGGCAGCGGACGCGTGAATATGGAATCCGGCTTTATACCGGTGTTCCCCGGAGATATGATCCTGGTGCCGCCGGGCTTTTTGCACAATATGAATTCGGTAGACCTGCCCTTTGAACTGTGGTGCGCCCACTTTAATGCCTATACGGAAGAGGGAGAAAGCGGTTCTCCCTACCATGTCCAGGATGAGGAGGGCTTGATCGACGGCGTGTTTTTCGAAAATTGGGCTCAGGCCCACAGCTTTCCAAAATTACAGATTTGCCAAATCGACATGGAGCTGGTTTCCCGCCCGAAAAATGAATGGAGCACTGCTTTGGCTCTCAAAATTGGGGAGCTGATGCGGGAGGACGTTTCCGGGAACACGGCAAAAATCAAAAAGCTGCTCCAAAGGCTGCTGGAAAGCTGCATGTTCGAGGAGGAAAAGCTCCCCCGGTCCGTAGAGGATATGCGGAGTTACCTGGCGGCCCACTGCGGGGAGAAGGTCACCCTTTCTCTCCTTTCCCAACAATTCCATTTGCAGCCCGCCTATATTAGCCAGCTTTTTAAAAAATACTGCGGGATGACGGTGACCGCCTACCTGCGCCAGTGCCGGGTGGAAGCCGCAAAAGGCTATTTGCTCCATACAGAAGAAAAACTGGAGTCCATTGCGGAAAAAACGGGCTTCTTTGACGCCTCACACCTGTGTAAAACATTTTTGGAAACCGAGGGCCTTTCCCCTACGGAATACCGCACCATTTCCAGGGACCCATGACCCATTTCCACAGAACGGGAGGAAGCTATGCCGCAGCAAAAATACACAGCCCTTGTAGTAGACGATGAAAGGATCATTTTGGAGGGGCTTGTTTCCACCTACGATTGGGAAGCCGCCGGTTTTCAGGTGGTGGGCAAAGCCACGGACGGCCTGGAGGCATTGGCGCTCATTCGGGAACAAAAGCCGGATGTTGTAATGACAGATATCTGCATGGCGGACATGGATGGCCTGGAGCTTATTCGCCGGGTGGGCGAGCTGGGCCTGGATACCCTATTTATTGTAATAAGCGCTTACCGGGACTTCGACTATGCCAAGCAGGCCTGCGACCTGGGGGTTTTCACCTACCTGCTGAAGCCCTTTAACAGCCAGGAATTTTTTGCCACCATGCAGAACATTTATGGCGTACTGGAAAAGAAACGCCACGCCCGTGAAATGGAACAGCTGGTGGAGCGGCACCGGCGGGAGATTGTAGAAAGCCGGGTAAAGCAGTTCATTCAGTTTGGCCTGGACGAAAGTGCCTTTGCCGCGGAGCTTTTGGACCTGAAAGCGGACATTGGCCGGGCAAACCATTATTGCTGCCTTTGTATTGACATCAGCCTGCCGGTAAACGGGCAGCTGCTTCCCGGAAAGAGAGAGCTGCAGCTCATCTTAATTCGGGAAAAGCTTTCCCGGCGGTTTCCCGCCTACAGCTTTTCTTTAGAAAACGGAGTATTGGCCTCTGTGTTATACGGAACCGAAGAGGCTCCCCTTACCGGTAAGGAGATCGACCGCTGCCTGCACGACATCGCTTCGGCCCTTTCCGAAGAGGAGATCACCCTGTATTGCTGCTACGGAGATATTCTCTCCGGGCTTTCCGGCCTTGCCGCCTCTTTCCGGCAGGCTTCGGAGCATTTGGAATATACCTATGAAAGCGGTTTGGACACCATTCTGCCTTATGCCGGCACCGGGAGCCCCTCGGGAGGCATCCATTTTTACCCCGATTCCGTCCAGCAGGAGATTTTTAAGGGTATCATGCAGAACAGCCGGGAAGCCGTTGCCAAGGCCCTCGGAGAATTTGACAGCATTTTGAGCAAAAGCGGGTGTACAAGGCCTTTCCGGCTGAACTGCTATTACCGGCTCACATTTGCCATGAAGTTCTTCCTTTCCTCTTCCTATGGAGAAAATATCCAGGCCGACCGTGCACTGCAAGATTTCTTGGGAAGCATCCCTCATTTGGGAAACGACAAGCTTTCCGAAAAGCTGGGAGAAGCGGTCTTGGAGGCTCTTTCCCATACGGAACGGACCATCGCCGCCGAAACCAGCCAGCAAAAGGAGCAATACATTAGCCAATCTATTCGCTTCATCGAAGACAATTTAGAAAACTGCGAGTTTTCGGTGATCGACGTGGCGGATGCCCTGCACCTGAACCCCATTTATTTTGGACGGGTTTTTAAAAATGCCACAGGGAAGTCTTTTCGGGAATATTTGATGAACCGCAGGCTCCACAAGGCGAAACAGCTGCTGGAAACCGGCGGCCTTTCCGTGACAGAGGTCTGTTTTCGAGTTGGGATCAACAGCCAGTCTTACTTTTCCACCTCCTTCAAAAAGCTGTTTGGAATTTTGCCCAGCCAAATACAAAGGCTCTAAGCGCCGCGCTCACTGTCCTACGCGGCACAGCGAGAAAAAGGACGGTAGGCACATTCTGTGCCTGTCGTCCTTTCGTTTTAGGATCCCTCCAGAAAGAAAAGCCCGGAACAGCTTTCGCTGTCCCGGGCTTTTCCTGGGGTAATCATAAAACTTAAGTTGAGTTGAAACTCTTACTTGCTTTTGGTATAGCGGACCAAAATCGCGGCGGCCTGGCAGCGGTTGGCAACACCCTTCGGGGAGAATTTATTATTGCCAACACCGTTCACAAGACCCTTTTCTGTCACAGCATAGACATAGCCCTTAGCCCAGTCGGAGATAGAGGCATCGTCCGCGAACTTCGTGGCGGGGGAAGTAACCTGGCTCAGCTTTGCTACATTGCACATGAGCTTCGCCATTTCCTCGCGCCTAATGGTGCGCTTCGCGTTAAAGGTGCCGTCGCTGTTGCCATCGATATAGCCCTTTTCCGCACAGTAGTTTACCGCTTCAAAGTAATAATCGTTGGAGCTCACATCGGGGAATTTGGCTTCGGTATAATTTGCCTTTGCCTCTTTCCAGCCCTCTTCGCCGCCGTTTTCCATGCGGGCGATCAGCAAGGCAAAATCGCCGCGAGTTACGGGATCCAGGGGCTTAAAGTAACCTTCGCCCTTACCGGTAATTAGGCCATAGCTTACCGCTTCCATAACTTCCTTATAGTACCAGGCGCTTTCCGGAACGTCGACAAACTGATCGGCTACCTTTACGGTAACGGTATAGGTGGTAGAATCGCGCTCGCCCTCAGAAACAACGGTAAATTGTCTGGGAGTGGAGAAGTTGAGAGGCCTGGTGCCGCTGAGAAGGTTCTCACCGTCTTTTTCCGTACTCTTATCCAGTTTTACCACTGCGCCCTGGGACAGGGTGAAGTTGGGGGTAAGATAAGTCACGTCGGTAAGGAAGGGCACGTTCACCGTGATGATGTCACGGCCCTGGGCGTCTTTCCCGATTACACCAGCGTAGTTATTCAAGGAGAAGCTTAAGAAGCTGGAATCGGTGTTGGGCTCGGCGACTGTCAGATTAAACTTATAATCGCGGATCCCGGACTTGCCGTCTTCGTTGGCAACACGGAGGAAATTATCCATGACTTCATCAGGGGTATTGGAGCCATCATAAAATTTCACGGTCTTCCCGTCGCGGCTGATGGTCAAGTAAGCGCCCCTGTTTGCCTCTGTGGTAATAGCGTTTACCGCCTTGCCATCGGCATAATTTGTGAAGCGGCCAATTTCGCTGGTAGGAACCTTGTTGGTATCCAGCTGAACGCCTCTCTTTATAGAACCATCTTGAATGGTAGTACTATTAGAGGCCTTATCGAGAGTATCCTGAGAATCTGCGCCCAGCACATGGATGCCCTTCTCGCCGGTATAGGAAAGATAAAGCTTATTTACTTTCCCATCGTCACTTGTGAAGCCATAAGGAACAGTTCCGGTGATGGAGCCTCCATTAGAAAGGCTTGCGGGAAGAGTGGTGGTCCAGCCAGTGTCGGGATCGATCAAGGTCAAGGAGTTCAGGTCATGACCGACCAAAGCGTCGTTTTGAACAGCCTTTATCGTGTACTTGGTGTAAAGGCTATCGTTTCCAGTCAACCCGGCCTTTAGAATTTTACCGCTAACGGCGTCAACAGACTTCTTTTCTAAATCGACCCACAGCTGTTCAGAAAGCACATAGATTTCACGATAAGAATTTCCGTAAGTACTATGTAAAGTCTTGTCATTAAACCATTGAAGGGCATACTCGGTACCTGTTGCGTCTTTTGGGAGGACCTCTATCTGCTCCAGAGTTGTTTTACCGGTAGTACAATAATAGTACTTCACATTATCTTTTGTGGGCTCTGCCACAGGATATACTAGACCTTGCACACCTGCAGTATTATTTTTTGTGATGGTCTGGTAATCTGCCCAGGGGAACTTCACTGTAATGGTGCCATTGGTAGCAATGCTGCCGGGGTAGGTGTTTGCCGTGGTCACATCTTTCGCTTTGCTGGCAGTGGTCAGGCTAAAGTTCTTCAGGGTAGAAATCTTGTCGCCGGCTTTGCAGTCGATGCGGATCTTATAGATGGTCTTCTCTTTCTCTGTGTCACCCTTAGAGTGGGTTGCGGTAATGTCGCCACCTAAAGTCGTTTTATCGCCTACAACAGTGGGGAGAGCAGCAAGATGATTGGTCATAGCGCCGCCGTTAGCAGGCAGACCCTCTATTTTCGCGCCGACCGTTTTGTTATAGAACACCTTCCAATTAGCCCAGTTAGCGTTGGGATCGTTGTAGCGGTAGGAATAGGGCACTTCAAAGATCCAGGTGTTGTTGGAACCCAGCTTTCCTTCATAATCTACGCCGTCAGGAGCCCTTAAAGTCAGGCTGTTGAGCTTGGGCTTCTCATAGTTATTGGTTACCGTTACGTTCAGCTTGTAATCTACCGTAGTAGCTTTGTCCTGAGATTCTACACTGATGGTAACAGGCTTAGAAGCGTCTAAAGTATCACTGAAGGTGTTATAAGTATCGCTGAGATTTCTGGCATCTGGCGAACTTGCGGTGATATCCACACCCTGCATGGGAACTTTGATGGTCGCCTTTTGGGAAGCTGTCAAAACCAGGTCCTCAGTATTCAAAGCGGCAACATTGGTGCCATAGGGTACGGTGATATCGATGGTTTTTGTTTCCTGGTTGATCGTAGCGTCGTCGTTGCCAATGGACAGGGCGGTGATTTCCGCCTGGGTATTGTTGTGGGGCTCTGCGAAATAAACATCATAGGTGCGCTCAGTATCTTCTACATATTCGATTTTGACACTCGCAGCTCTCGCAACCGCAAAATTGTTATAAAATCCAGCCCATGTAGGCCAAGCTTCCTTCCGCGCCTCCCAAGTGTAGTCGGTATTTGCATTCGATTTCTCGGCGGCTAACTTGGTATAGTAATTAACAGGGCTCATGGTAACGTTAGTAGTCTTATCACCCTGAAAGTCCCACACTGAAGGAGCAGTAATATTTACTTCGGTTTCCCCGCTATTTATTTTTACACTGTCAGAAGCACTGGGGTAATTTGTTTTATCAGCAGCGCCGGCACTGGTCCAGGTAACTTTTGCGTTGCTATAGTCAAGCTCGAATTCTGGAGCCAAAGGCACGTTATAGCCTGCGGCAGTGCCATCTTTTTTCATATTCGCCTTAGTATAGCCATAGGGCAGCAATACCATGATGGCGTTTTCATCAGGGAAAATAATGGTGTCTAACGCACCCTTTACAGAGAACTCCTGGAAACCGGAAGCATTCTTGATGTTCAAGGTGTACAGGGTGTGCTTCGTGCCATTGTTCACGATGACCTTCTGGGTGCCAACGGTAAGTGAGGTATCCACTTCCACGGGAGTGTTGCCATCATCCTTTGTCATCCATGCGCCGTTGGGCAGAACCAGCTTTGTAACTTTCACATTACTGCCAGTAGCGTCATAGGGCACCGTGATATCGATGGTGTAGTTCTTCAGGTCAATCTTGGTATTGCCCAGCTGGGGAACCCAATCAGATCCGGTGAAGCGGGAAACTGTCAACTCTTGTACAGAAGTATCTACCGACATATCTTCGCGGGTAAGCGTTACGGCATACTCTGTGGTTACGTTATCGGCCAGCACCTTGACAGTCATTTCCAGTTTGTCACCGGAAATAAAGTAGTTGGCATTTGCTTCTGACAGCGTAATTTCCCATATGCCGTTGTTTGGAGTCGCAGGGGCTTCCGGGTTACCTGTATTGCTCATATCGATATAGCTTACAGAGCCCCGGTTGTCCTTTACGCGCATCTTCAGCGTGATGCCACCCGATACATTGGGAATATCGCCGGTAACAGTTCCGGTTTTTCCGCTTGTGGCAACATCGGTATCCCAATCGCTGCCATTAGCGCTAACCAAAACCTCTGATATTTCAGGAGGTACTGGCTCCGCCGCAGCAGCGCCGAGAGGAATCATTGCGAAGACCAGCATAAAAGCCAGGAGCAACGCAAGTGATTTCTTAAGGAACTTGCTTTTGTTCATAGTTTCAACCCTCTTAAATTTTAGATTCTCACGGGGCCTTTTTTCCCCGCGAGTTGAAGTTATTTATACTCTACCCTTACCATGGCCTGGGAGGGGGGGAAGGAAAAAAGAGAGGATTGAAGAGAAAAGGGTAGGTGAGACTAAGGCCTGGAGGTAGTTTATTGGGAAAATGGAGGGGTTATAAGAGAGATGCAGGGAACCTGCAGGGAGAATTGCGGGCAAACGAGGAGCAGGGAAAAATGGGGATTCTGGAAGAAACAAGTGGAATTTTTGGGTCTGGCAAGGGTTGGAGCGGGGATGGCGTAGAACTTAAGAGCAGATATGGAAAGGCGGACTGCAAAGGCGCTGCGGAGCTGGGGGGGTGGGAAGTAAATGGAATTTTTGAGACTTGGGGTTGGAAATATAGAGTGCGGGGGTGGAGATCAGGAGATGAACAAAATAAAATGGGTGAGTTTGGAGAAAGAAGCATTGCGGCATTTAAGCTGGAAGGAAATCGTCCGAGAGAGCCAGCCCGTAAAACAGGCCGTGCCGGTGCGGCGAAAATGTGACTTTTTTCCCCTTTGAGCCCTTGCAGCAAAGGCCGCTTTGTGGTACTCTAATATTGTATGAAAATACGAAACTGTGGCTCGAAGGAAGGAAGAGAGTCTGCAAAATGAAACAGTATGATATGATTGTGGTCGGTGCCGGTGTGATCGGCTCGGCGGCGGCCAGAGAGCTTTCCCGGTACCAGGGCTCCTTGGCTGTACTGGAGAAAAATTCGGATGTCTGCGAGGGCACCAGCAAGGCAAATTCCGCCATCATCCATGCGGGCTTTGATGCGGAACCCGGGACATGGAAGGCAAAGATGAACGTGCAGGGGAACCAGATGCTGGATCAGCTTTCGGAGGAGCTGGACATCCCCTTCCGTCGCTGTGGCGCTTTGGTGGTATGCCTGAACGAAGAAGACATGCCCAAGCTGGAGGAGCTTTATCAGCGCGGCCTGAAAAACGGAGTGGAGGGTCTTTCCCTGTTGTCCCGGGAGGAGGCCGTAAAAAGGGAGCCCAATTTGACGGATCAAGTGTGCGGCGCCTTGTTGGCGGAAACCTCCGGTATTGTGTGCCCCTTTGAGATGACCTTGGGCTTGGCGGAAAGCGCCGCCATTAATGGGGCGAAATTCTATTTTGAGACACCGGTAACTTCTTTGGAAAAAATCGAGGAAGGTTGGCTGATCCATACGCCCAAAGAAGATTTTACCGCTAAAACGGTGGTAAACGCCGCAGGGGTGCATTCCGATGAGCTCCATAATATGGTCAGTGAAAAGAAGCTGAAGCTTGCTGTGCGCAAAGGCGAGTATTGCCTGTTGGACAAAGCGGCGGGGAGCCATGTGAGGCATACTGTCTTTCAGCTGCCCGGAAAATATGGGAAGGGCGTGTTGGTAAGCCCCACGGTCCATGGGAACTTACTGCTGGGCCCTACGGCCGTGGATTTGGAAGATCGGGAAAATGTACAGACTACGGCGGGAGGATTGGCGGAGGTCTTGGAAAAATCGGCCCTGGGAGTAAAAAATATTCCGACCCGGCAGGTGATCACCTCCTTTACCGGGTTGAGAGCCCACGAGCTGGGAGATGACTTTGTTTTGGAAGAAGCCGCCGAGGGATTTTTCGACGCCGCCGGTATTGAATCGCCGGGACTTTCCAGCGCTCCGGCGATTGGAAAATATTTGGCAGAAAAAATAGCGGAAAAGCTGGGGCTGGAAAAGAAAACGGACTTCAATCCCATCCGGAAGGGCACGCCCCGTTTGCGGGAAATGTCCCGGGAAAAGAGAAAAGAAATGATTTCGCGAAATCCTTCCTATGGCAACATCATTTGCCGGTGTGAAGAGATCTCGGAAGGAGAAATTCTCGATGCCATTCACGGCGTTTTGGGAGCAAAGACCTTAGACGGTGTCAAGCGTCGTACCAGAGCGGGAATGGGGCGCTGTCAAAGCGGCTTCTGTTCGCCAAGAGTGATGGACCTGCTGTCTAAAGAGCTCTCTTTGGACCTGCGGGAGATCCGGAAGAACCAGAAGGGTTCAGAGATCGTACTGGAAAGGACAAGAGGGGGAGAAAAGGCATGACATATGATGTGATCATCATCGGGGGTGGTCCCGCGGGTTTGGCCGCGGCAGTTTCTGCCCGGGAAAATGGTGCCCAAGATATTCTGATCCTGGAACGGGAAAAGGAATTGGGCGGCATTTTGAACCAATGTATCCATAACGGATTCGGCCTGCACACCTTTCAGGAAGAACTGACTGGCCCGGAATACGCCGCCAGATTTATTGACCAGGTGCGGGAGCGGAACATCCCTTATCTCCTGAGCACGACGGTTATTGGGCTGACCCAAAGCGAAGAAGGAGTCCAGGTCACGGCGGTGAGCCGGGAAAACGGCTTGATGGTCTATTCTGCCAAAGCGGCGGTGCTGGCCATGGGATGCCGGGAACGGCCCCGGGGAGCCTTAAATATCCCCGGCACCAGGCCTGCCGGCATTTTCTCCGCGGGAACCGCCCAGCGGCTTGTAAATCTGGAAGGTTATTTGCCTGGCAGAGAGGTCGTCATTCTGGGCAGCGGCGATATTGGCCTTATTATGGCCCGGCGTATGACTTTGGAGGGGGCGAAGGTCAAATGCGTGGCAGAAATTCAGCCTTTTTCCGGCGGTCTGAAACGGAATATTGTTCAATGCCTCGATGATTATGGAATTCCCCTGAAGCTCAGCCATACTGTGGTAGATATTCGAGGAAAAGAACGGGTAGAAGGCGTGACCATTGCCCAGGTAGATGAACATTTCAAACCCATTCCCGGCACAGAAGAGGATTACGCCTGCGATACCCTCCTGCTTTCCGTAGGTCTCATTCCGGAAAACGAGCTTTCCCGGGAAATTGGCGTGGAGCTTTCCCCCGTCACCAACGGCCCCAAAGTCAATGAAAGCTTAGAGACCAATATTCCCGGCGTATTTGCCTGCGGAAATGTGCTCCATGTGCATGACTTGGTGGATTATGTTTCCGAAGAGGCCGCTCAGGCTGGGAAAAATGCAGCGAAATATAGTGCCAATGCGCCAGCCCGTGGGGAAGAAATCCCTGTAGAGACCGATGGCGCCGTCCGTTATACCGTACCTTCCCGCATATGTCCCCAGCGGATGGAAGAGGACTTGGTTCTTCGCTTCCGGGTGGGCAAAAATATGCGCAATGCTTATGTCTGCGTGGCTGTGGATGGAAAACAAGTTTTGCGCCGGAAGCGTCCGGTGATGGCTCCCGGCGAGATGGAGCAGGTCAAACTGAAAAAGGAAGACCTGCAGGGCGCTAAGAGCATTCGTGTGTGTACGGAAGAGGCGTAGAACCGCCCCTCAATATGTCCTTTAAAGAGTTTGGAACCTAGAAGAAAGGAACCTTTGTTATGCCGACCATTGAACTGACTTGTATCAGCTGCCCGCTGGGCTGCCCGTTAAAAGTGGAAACCGACCAGGACGGCAAAGTGCTGGGTGTTACCGGAAATACCTGCAAGCGGGGAGAGGACTATGGGAGAAAGGAAGTCTCCGCCCCCACCCGCACCGTTACCTCTACGGTGAAGATCCTTGGCGCTGCCGCGCCTGTTATAGCTGTGCGCACCAAAACCGATATCCCGAAAAACAAGATTTTTGCCTGCATGGATGAGATCCGCAAAGCCTGCGTAAAAGCGCCGATCCACATTGGGGATGTAATCTTAGCGGATATAGCCGGGACGGGTGTTCCCCTGGTAGCTACAGCCAACGCGGAGAAATCGGCCTGAAATTTTAAATTCAAAAAGGAGAACCCTCTTTGCAGACCCTTGACCTGAACAAAAAAACTACCATTCTATTCGATTTAGATGGCACGCTCCTGCCCATGGAGCTGGAAAAATTCACCAACACCTACTTTGCCCTGCTGGCAAAAAAAGCCGCTCCTCTTGGCTATGAAGCGAAGCCTTTGGTAGAGGCCGTTTGGCAGGGGACTAAGGCCATGGTGAAAAACGACGGCTCCAAGCCCAACTGTGACCGCTTTTGGGAGGTATTTTCCAAGGTACTGGGAGAGCAGGTTCTTGCCCTCAAACCTTACTTCGACGATTTTTATGCCAAGGAGTTCCACCTGGCAAAGTCTGCCACAAAAGAAAATCCGCTGGCGAAAAAAGCAGTTGATGGGCTGAAAGCCAGAGGCCTTGAAGTTGTTTTGGCCACAAACCCTCTTTTCCCCAAGGTGGGGGTAGCCACCCGTCTTTCTTGGATCGATCTTGCCATAGAGGAATTTTCCTATGTGAGCACCTATGAAAATTCCTCCTTTTGCAAGCCAAACCCTCTTTATTTCCAGGAGATTCTGGAAAGGATTGGAAAGCGGCCAGAAGAGTGCTTGATGGTGGGAAACGACGCCGCAGAAGACCTGGCCGCCGAAAAAGCCGGGATCCCGGTTTATCTGGTCACCGATTGTCTGGTAAACCCGGCGAAAATGGACCTGTCTCAAACCGTATCCGGCACTTTTGCCGATTTCTTGGACCTGGCAGGGCTTTCTTAAATTTATTGCTAGCTTTTATCAGGCGGAGAGATCCAACGGATCTCTTCGCTTCTTCTTTTTCTGTCTTTCTCTTTCCCCTCTGCCCTCAAGCCTTAGTCTCACCTACCCTTTTCTCTTCAATCCTCTCTTTTTCCCTTCTCTCCCTCCCGGGCATGGTAAGGGTAGAGTATAAATAACTTCAACTCGCGGGGAAAAAAGGCCCCGTGAGAATCTAAAATTTAAGAGGGTTGAAACTATGAACAAAAGCAAGTTCCTTAAGAAATCACTTGCGTTGCTCCTGGCTTTTATGCTGGTCTTCGCAATGATTCCTCTCGGCGCTGCTGCGGCGGATGAGCCGCCTGTCATTTCGCAGGCGAAGGTGGTTCTCGGCAGCAATAGCGCGGAGCTTTCCACTCAAATCTCCACGAGTGGAACTACCGGAACAATTACCGGTAAGATTCCCAACACGGAAGATACCTTCAGCCTGAAGCTCCGAGTAAAAGATGCTAAGGGCACCGTGTCTTATATCGACAAATCGGATGATGCCTACACCGGCGAGCCAGTAGCGGCGGCCAGTGAAGGCTCTGGAGTTTGGACGATCAGCAATTTGGACGTTCGGGATTATGAAGTTAGCCCCAACGGCGATATTGCGTTAGAGATCCGTGTGCTGAATGAGGGTGTAACCACCACTTACAACATGACCTTGACGCCGGAAGACATGCCCACCGATACGGTTGTGAACAACATCACAGTTTCACGTTTAATAGACAAAAGTGGTATAGTCGACGGCGGAACTCAAGATTGGGTGCCCCAGTTGGGTGAAACCAGGATCGACCTGGAAAAGCTGACCATCGATATCACAATTCCTTATGACAACGATCCCAGTAAAAATCCACAAGTAAAAGTTACCGGCTTAGATTTGCCTGATGGCGCGGTGATGTATAAAGCCGCTGCCGATGGCGGTGCTGAGATAACAATTGATACTCAGCTTAAAATTGGAGAGCAAACCGTTACCGTAACCAATGGCAACAGAAGCACCGAATACACTCTGACCATTAAACAGTCTTCTGGTATTGTGAAGTTTGGCACTACCGACGCTTCTAACAGGAAGTCCGTAGATACCAAAATTATAGGAGATAGGGTAGTTGTATTGTTACCCTTTGGCTATACAGAAACTTACAAAACCAGTGCTACTGCCCTAACTTTGATTCCCGAGTTTGAGCTGGACTACGAAAACGCTTCTATAGCATATGGGAGCACTGTTCTAAAAAGCGGCGAAACTGCTATCACAGTTGATGCTAGCAAAGTAGTCCAGACAGGCTTCTCTACTTCCTATGCGGGCACCGATGCAGATGCTTGGACCACTTTGATCAAAAGAGATACATGGGATGCTACTTCCACAAGTTTCCCTCATGGACAACTTGGTTCGGCACATAAAAACGGCACTTTGAATCTCACTTATGTAGAGGGTACTACCCGCAGCTATGAGTTGTATTTCGTTGAGACCACGAAGAACAATGCGGCCGTCATCGAAGACCTGACCATTGACAACGATGAGGCCACCATCGATCAGGAAAATAAAACCATCGATATTACCGTTCCCTATGGCACTAACGTTGCGGCTCTTAGCACAAACCTGACCATGGTTGCTTCCGACAATGCTAAAATCACGGTTCCCATGCAGGGCAAGAAAATAGCAGAAACTACGGCAACCAGAAAGGTAACTTCCAGCTATAATGGGGTACAGCTTTCTTCCAATAGCAGTGGTACTACTTTGGACGCCACTGATGAAGTGATCCTCAGCGTAGAGTCTGAAGATGGTGATACCACCGTCGATTACAAGCTGAATGTAATCGTCAGCGACAACTATGTAAAGCCCGCCTTAACAAGCATGACTCTGAGAGATCCTGCCGGTACCGACTACGTCGGTAAGCTGGGCTCCAACAACACTTGGGTCTTTGAAGTTCCTTATTCCTACCGTTATACCGATCCTACCAATGGCGATTGGAATGGCTGGCAGATCTTCTACGATAAGACCGTGGGCGCCAAACTGGAAAACCTGCCCAGAAGCGGTTCTAAAGTTTCTGACTTGATCGATCCAGATGTTTTACCCGAAACGGTTGGCGATAAAAAAACCCTGAGCACCACTAAAATCGATGTAACCCTGAGCAAGGGTACTACCGAAGCAGAGCGTACCTCTTATCAAGTTCGCGTCGATTGCAAGAAAGCCGGTACTGACCCCACCTTGACAAGCTTTGCCCTGACCACAAAAGCCAAGTATAGTCAGGTGACCGACAGTAATACTTATCCCGGCAGCATTGCTACCAATGGTAAGATCACCGTCAACTTCCCCTGGTCTGATTATCAGATTATTTCCAAAAATGATGTGGCTGTAGCAGGCAATACCAACTATGTCCGTCCTATTGCTGAAGCCAAGGAGAATGTAAGATATTATATTCTCAACGCGGCCGGAACTACGCTTACTCGCATTGATACTGTAACAGAAGATACAGATGGTTGCGATTTTCATCTTGCTTGGTTGAATGAAAAGGCAAAGTCTAGCGCGGGAACAGCTGATGCCCATTATCGCGAGTTGTATGTTCTTTCTGAGCAGTTATGGGTGGATTTGGCACAATCGGGCACAGCCGCCGCTACTCTTAATTTTACTGCTCTAACCAATAAAGACGGCCTCTACAAAATGTATACCATGAATGCCGTTCAGAATGAAGCCAAAAAGGGACACAAGCTGAATACCATCACCTTGATTGACCCCGATACCGGCTGGACCAAGACTCTGAACGCCCCGGCTTCCGATGGCGGTTCTATCACCGGTGAAATCCCCT
>CANSKS010000039.1 GCA_947647615.1 uncultured Neglectibacter sp. | reverse complement strand
GGCATAGCGCAGAGCCATGCACATCAATTCATTCCGGGAACGGTCGCTTTTCGCTGCCAAAGCGTCAAACTCCTCCTGCAATTCCCGGTCTATCCGCAGCGACATTACTACCGACTTATCTTCCTTTTTTTCGGGCTTCTTTTGATGCACCACAAACTTATCTGCCATGCTACACCTCCATAGGATATTCCAAAGGCCATTATAAACGATTCCGCTTGACTTTTATATAATATGTGATAAAATACATATATATAATACAAGTATATGTTACACTTCAAAAGGAGGTCATAAAAGTGAAGAACGTGCTGGAACAGCTCTATAACGGTGAAATCTTCCCGGCGGAACAGTATACCCCAAAAAGCGAGGAATACCGGAAAATCCACCAAAGGCATTATAGCCACTATGAAGATTTCATGGCATTATTGGGCAAGCTGGACCCGCCGCTTGAAAAGCGATTCATAGAAATCATGGACGAGCAGCTGGATGAAATTCCCTATGAGTTCTCGGAAATGTTTATTGACGGTTTTAAGCTGGGGGCAAAGATAATGGCAGAAGTTTTTAGGTGCGAGTAAAAGGGAGGAACGGGAAAAGGCAGACGCTTTAACAAGGCGCCTGCCTTTTTGGGCATAAAAAACCGGTGCTCCCCAAAGGAAGCACCGGCTTCAAGAAAAATAAGGGCTTGTGATTTTCACCTAATGGGATTATTCTCCCAGCTTTGCGCCGCAGACAGAGCAAAAATGGTCGGTATTGGAGCAATGCTTGCCGCAGACAGGGCAAATAACCTTGTTCTGCTTATCGCCCAGCTCCTTTACCAACGCAGTGAGCTGCGCGGACAATTCATCTATCTCGGCCATTTTTCCAACAGCCTCGGCGTCCTCTGCCAGGCTGTCCCGGGCGTTTTCGTAAACATATTGGCCCAAGGCCTGGTAACGCTTGCTGATTTCGGAATTGATCTCCGCCACGCTAATGCGAAGCTTGGAAACGTCCACCAACTGGCCGGCCTTCTTTCCCACCGCCTCGGCGGCAGATTTCGCGTTTATGACTACATCATCTAAAATTCCCATGACAGTTCCTCCTTTTATTCCTATTTCTTCCAGGTTGAATCTCAACCTCTATGTCATTATTATACCAACCCACGCCGGGAAAGTAAAGCCGTTTTCCGGCGGGAATCATTACAATTCCCTTACATATCCCTTAACCTGCGGCCCTTTTCAGCCCAAAAATTCCCGCAGCATGGAATCTTTTGGCACCAGCTGCGCCGGAACGGGCTCGAACCGCATGAGGCGGGATTCCAAATCCCGGGCCTTGCGGTAATAGGGGCTGTCGGCGGCGATGTCCCGCAGAAGGGGAATGGCAATGGTGCGCATGACACAGGGCTCATAAATATGAATGGAATTTACCGTGTAATCGGCACTCAGGCGGTAGGGACGAATGTAGAGGTCCTCCCCTTCTATCACCTCCGGCCACATGGAAATGGTGTGCTCCGGGGTGGTGCTGCGGAACTGGACGTCCCGGACAATTCTTCTCACAAGCCGCAGGTAGGAAGGGGAAATCACCTCCCCGTTGACGTCTTTGATTTGCTGCTTCACGCTTACATAAAGCTTAATGCAGCTTCTTTCCGGCAGCTCCCGGGTAAAGGCCGGGTTCAAACCGTGGAGCCCCTCCACAATTACCATATCCTGTTCCCCAATTTCGAACTGCCGTTCTTCCCCTTCCGGACGTCCCAGGGAAAAATTATATTTGGGCACCCGGAAACGCCCGGTAGTGATCACATCCGAAAGGCATTTTTTAATTTTTTCCGCGTCCAGGGCCTCTACCGATTCATAATCGTACTTGCCGTTGGGGAGCTTGGGTGCCAGACCAGCGCCCCGGTAAAAGTCGTCCAGGGAAATAATGACAGAGCGAATGCCAAAGCGCTCCAAATGGGCCTGCAGCAGGTGGGCCGTGGTGGTTTTCCCGCTGCTGCTGGGACCGGAAAGCATACATACCCGAACGCCCTTTTGCTGTTCCTTAATATTGCGGGCTATGTTGCGCAGGTGCTCCTTGTAGGAATCTTCCACTTCCTGAATCATTTGGCTGGGATTTCGTATGGCCGCGTCGTTGATCTGTTCCAAATGGTTAATATATTTAATGTAGCCGCTGGCGAAACTGCTCATAAAGCCTGATCACCCTGCCCTTTCTCTCTAAAATTTCTTCGTACCGGTCAATGTACTCATAGGGAAATTTAAAATTGAAAATCCGTTCCAGCCGGTCGCTGTAAGGGTCCTTCAGCTTGGAAACCCCTCCCGCGCCGCAGGCGATGACAGAGCTGCACTCGTCCATGGTATAAATATTGTAGTGGCATTCCGTTCCGGGCTTTGCCCAGCCGGTGTTTTCCAAATTCCCGGCCATACGGGTTTGCCGGTACAGGTAGTAGGGCTCATAGCCTTCTCCTGTCAGGCGGCGAACGGAAAAATCTACCATGGCGCCGGTCTCTTCTCCCCGCCGGTGCAGGGAAAGGTCCCCGCCTTCGGAAACCAGACGGGCGGAACGCTTTAGGGCCAGGGAATGAACGGTGATGTTTTCCGCCCCCAGCGCCAACACCCCTTCCAGCGTGGCTTCAAAGCCCGGAAGGCTGTCGCCGGGAAGGCCCACGATAAGGTCGGCGTTGATGTTGGAAAAGCCCGCCTCTCTTGCCAGGGCAAAGGCTTTTTTCACGTCCTTTGCCGTATGCTCTCTCCCGATATTTTTTAACACCTGGTCGGAAAGAGTCTGGGGGTTGATGCTCACGCGCCCCACCCCTGCCTCCTTAAGGGCCAAAAGCTTTTCGGCGGTGATGGTATCCGGCCTGCCGGCCTCCACCGTAAATTCCCGGCAAAAGGAAAAGTCAAAAACCTGTTCTAATTTTTCACAAAGCTGCCGAAGCTGCAAAGCGGAAAGGGTGGTAGGCGTCCCGCCCCCCACATAGACAGACACGAGACGAAGGCCCAGGAATTTCGTCACCTCCGCTGTTTTTTCCAGTTCCCGCAGCAGCAGGGTGAAATAGGGGTTTATGAGTTTTTTGGCCTGCTCCACACTTTGGGAAACAAAGGAGCAGTAGGCGCACCGGGTGGGGCAAAAGGGGATGGAAATATAAAGGCTAAAATCGTTCTCCCCCACCTGCTCTACCACCGGCCGCTGGGCCCGAAGGGTGCGCAGGGCCAGGTCTGCCTTTTTCCCGCTGACATGGCAGCGGGACATGAACTTTTCCCTGCCTCCCTCGTCTCCCAGCTCCCCACAGTACTGGCGCAAAAGCTTTACCGGATGGATGCCGGTGAGCATGCCCCAAAGGGGCTCCAGGCCGGTGAGCTCCGAAAAGGCCAGATAAAGCAGATTGGTAAGCACATATTCCTCCTGGCCGGGGGCATGGGCGGTTTTGGAAAGCTCCTTTCTCCCGTCGCACACCGTCACTTTGCAGCGCCACCCGGTTTCCAGCTCCTCCGCTTCCGCCAGGGCCCAGGGGCCCTCCTCCCGAGCCTCTCCCGGCTCCGCCAGTTTTACCGGGCTGTAGGGAAAGAAGAGCCTGCACAGGTTTTCACATTCGTAGCGAAAAGGATGGCCCTTTAAAAATAACTGCATAAGCATTCCTTTCTGTAAAGCAAGGGCGCGGCTCAGCTGCGGTCAATGGAAATCACGCCCGGGATTTTCGAAAGCCGTTCAATAATAGATTGCAGCTGGGGCAGACCATTAATAGAGATGGTGGTGGAAACAAAGGCGTTGGCGCTCTTGCGGTCCTGCCTGGAATTGAGGGAATGAATAAAGATGTGCATGTTGGAAAGCTGCTGGGTCACATCGGCCAGCAGGCCGCCCCGATCTACCGCCACAATGTGCAGGGTAGATTTGAAATCGTCTTTGACCTCTCCGGCCCACCTGGCTTTTACCCAGCGCTCCGGCTCGGGGCAAAGGGAAAGGTCTTTTGGAACGTTGGAACAATCCCGCTTGTGTATGGAAACCCCAAACCCGCGGGTAATAAAACCGATGATCTCGTCGCCGGGAAGGGGGTTGCAGCAGCGGGAAAATTTGATGAGGCAGTTGTCTTCCCCTTCGATGAGCACACCGCTGGACACCAGGGTTTTAGCATTCGGAACCGAGGGGGGCAGCTCCTCCTTGGGAGGCGCCTCGTTTTTGGTGAGCTTCAAATACTCTTCCTTGATTCTGGGAAGCACCTTCCAAAGCTGGATGCCTCCATAGCCTACGGCGGCGTAAAAATCGTCAATGGTCTCGCAGCTGTGGCGCTTTCCCACGCTTTCCAAAATATATTCCATCAAGGCTTCCGTGGGCACGATGCCGCTTCGGCGGAATTCCCGCTCCAGCTCGCTTTTCCCCTCGAAAATATTTTCTTCGCGCTTCTCTTTTTTGAACCAGGCCCTTATTTTGTTGCGGGCCTCACTGGTGCGCACCAGTGTCAGCCAGTCCCGGTTGGGGCCCTTCCCTGCCTCCTTGGTGGTGAGAATCTCAATGATTTCCCCGGTTTTTACCTTGTAATCCAAGGGGACAATGCGCCGGTCTACCTTAGCGCCGATCATCCGGTTGCCCACCGCGCTGTGGATGGCATAGGCGAAATCGATGACGGTAGAGCCCATGGGCAGGTTCACCACGTCCCCCTTGGGAGTAAAGACGAACACTTCCTCGGGCAGCAGGTCGCTTTTGATGGAATGCACCAAGTCGGTGATATCTTCATTTTCTTCCTGGTTTTCCAGCATCTGCCTCACCCAAGCCAGGCGGTTGTCCAGCATATTGGTTTCGGAGGCCTTGGCTGACATGCCCAGCTTATATTTCCAGTGGGCCGCAATGCCATATTCGGCAGTGTGGTGCATTTCCCAGGTACGAATTTGCACCTCAAAGGGAACACCGACCTTGTTGATCACCGTTGTGTGAAGAGACTGATACATGTTGGGCTTTGGCAAGGAGATATAATCTTTAAACCTGTTGGGCAGGGGCTGGAACATATCGTGAATAATTCCCAGCACATTGTAGCAATCTTCAATGGAATCTACAATAATGCGTACGGCGAACACGTCGAAGATCTCTTCGAAGGATTTTCCCTGCAAAAACATCTTCCGGTAAATACTGTAAATGCTTTTTACCCGGCCCTCGATGAACACATTGGGAATGGAAGGCTCCACCCGTTCCTTGATCATATTCTTAATGACCTCGATAAACTGCTTCCGGCTTTCTCCCCGGGCGGCAAGGTCATCCTCGATCTCCTGGTAGGCCATGGAATCCAGGTATTTTAAAGAGATATCTTCCATGAATTCCTTTACGGTGCGAATGCCCAGCCTGTGAGCGATGGGAGCGTAGACTTCCAGACATTCCAGCGCTTTATCTCGCTGCTTTTGGGGGGAAACATATTCCAAAGTGGTGAGGTTGTGCATGCGGTCGGCAAATTTTATGATGATAACCCGAATATCCTCCGCCATGGCCATGAGCATTTTTCGCAGGTTTTCGGCCTGCTGCTCTTCCCGGGAGGAAAAGGGAATTTTCCCCAGCTTGGTGACGCCGTCTACCAGCTGGGCCACCTCTTTCCCGAACTGTTTTTCCAATTCCGCCTGGGTGCATTCGGTGTCTTCTATCACGTCGTGAAGCAGGCCCGCCATTACCGACTCTGTATCCATGCCAAGGCCTACCAGAATGGCCGCCACGGAAAGGGGATGGATAATATAGGGCTCCCCGGAGCTGCGCTTTTGCTGGCGGTGCATTTCCTCGGCCAGCAGGTAAGCCTTTTCTATGCGTTCGCAGTCGTATTCCTTGTCGCTTTCCGCTATGATATTTTTTAATTCCTCATAAGTGCTGATCTGCATTTTCGTCATAAGCTTTCGCCTTTCTCACAAATCAAGGTACGCATCGTTTCAAAAACCTTAGAAGCAAACACATCCACCTTTTCCCCGGCCGGCAAGATCTCGGCGCCGCAAAGCTCTTCCGTGATCTTATAGCGGATAAGCCCCCGCTCCTCCAGGGCTTCCAGGCAAAGGAGCAGCTTCCCCAGGTTGAACCTTCCTCCCAAAGCTCCCAAGAGAGACTGCAGGCCTGCCGGCACTCCCTTTTGAGCGGCCAGCCTGCGGTAAAGAGCGGCCAAATCTTCCCGGGTGGGGGCCAGAATCCTGGCCTCCTGCTGTTCTATTTTTTCCCGGCAGCGGTATTTTTCATAAACCCGGTAGCTGTGAATGGAAAGCCCGGCGTCCAGGGCAGACAATTTGATTTCCTTTGCCTGAATGGAAAGCTGGGGCTCTCCCCGGTACTCCCGCAGTTCCAGGGACACCGCCAAATCCAGCACCTCACCGGGAGAAAAGGGGAATTCCTCCGGCTTCACGCCAAACCGCATACAGGTCACCGAAGCCCCCTCCCGGCACAGGCTCAGCCGCAGGTGATTCCCGCCCCCTACCGGGACTACTTCTCTTAGCTCCATGCCGTAAAGGCCAAAGAGGGGCGTGGGGTTGCCGCTTCCAAAGGGTTCCAGCCGCTGGAGCTGGGCCGGCATTTGCGTGGAGAGGGAAGCCGGGTTCAGCTTGCAGTCCAGAGTGACCACTTGGGGGGGCATTTCGGGGAATTCTTTTTTGGCATATGCGTTTATCTTTTCCCGGAACAGCGGCACATTTTCTGCCTTTAAATTGATCCCCGCAGCCATAGGATGGCCGCCGAATTTTTCTAAAAGCTCCTCACAGGCGCAGACCGCCTGGAACAGAGAAAAACCCTCTACGCTGCGGCCGCTCCCTTTGGCCTGGCCGCCATCTATAGAAATCACAAAGCAGGGCTTTCCAAAACGCCCTGTCACCCGGGAGGCCACAATGCCGATCACCCCGTGATGCCAGCCCTGGCCGCTCACCACAATCACCGGCTCGAAGGCCATGGTGGGGTCTTGCTCCACCCTCTCTATGGCTTCCCGGGCCACCTCGGCCTCTACCCGGCGGCGTTCCTCATTGTCTTCACAAATCTCCTGGGCCATCTGAGCTGCCTCTTCTTCGTAATCACAGGTCAAAAGCCTTACTGCCCGTTCCGGGGCCCCCATGCGCCCGGTGGCGTTAATTCTGGGGATAAGGGTAAAGGAGAGGGAATTTGCCGTAAGGTCCTGGCCGCTTACCGAACAGTTCTGGAGCAGGGCCTCTATTCCGGGCCGCCCTCCCCTGGCCAAAAGTGCCAGGCCCGCCTTGACAATGGTGCGATTTTCCCCCAAAATGGGAACCACGTCTCCCACGGTACCCAAAGCGGCCAGGTCGGCATATTCCTCCAAAACGGCTTCCTCGTCCCCCTCTTCCAGGGCAATGAGCAGCTTCAACGCCACCCCGGCGCCGGAGAAATCGGAAAAAGGGCTTTGATCTTCCGCCTGGTAAGCGTCTACCACCGCGGCGGCGGCAGGCAGCTGTTCCTGGGGCCGGTGATGGTCTGTCACCACCACATCCATACCCAGCTTTGAGGCCAGCTCCACCTCCGCCACGGAAGAAATGCCGTTATCTACCGTAATGATGAGCTTCACCCCCTGGGTGTTCAAATGCTCTACCGCGCCGGCATTCATGCCGTAGCCCTCCCCCTCCCGTTGGGGAATGTAATAGAGCACGTCGGCCCCTCTGGCCTCCAGGTAAGTGTAGAGCATAGCCGTAGAGGTGACGCCGTCGGCATCGTAGTCCCCATAAACGGCAATGCGTTCAAAATTATCTATGGCGCGGCGAATTCGCTCCACCGCTTTATCCATATCCTTCATCAGGAAAGGATCGGAAAGGGGAACATCGTCATATAAAATTTCGCCGGCCCGGTCTGTCAGGCCACGTATTTCCAGCAGCATGGCCAAAAAAGAGGGAATCTCATATTTTTCCGCCGTTCGCGCGGCCCTGCCTTTATCGAGTTTAGAAACTTCCCAGCGCTTTATGTTCAAGCCTTCCCCTCCCTTAACAACCCTCAAACCGGACTTCTCCCATTGTATTTGAAGTTTTATTATTCTATCATTTTTCCAAAAAACATTCAATACAAAGCCTTAAATTTTACGCGCTTTGGTTTTTCAAAAAGAGCAAGGCAGGAAGCCGGGAAAACGGCAGGAAAACAGCCTTTTTCCGGTATATTTAGGAAAAAGGAAAAGGACCAGATAACCGGTCCTTTTCCTTCTTTTGGGGAGGAGTTGTATTGAAAAGTGCGGCCTGCGAAAAGCCGCGAAGCTTGTAATCTTTTTTACAACTATATTATATCTACAAATCCGGTTGCTGTCAATGGTTTCAATGAGAATTTACCTTTTGCCTTGTCCGCACAAGTTACCTAGAAAAATTTTGTGTATTATTCATTATAATTTAAAGTTTTTTTTGGAAGCATAAAGGCGCCGCATCCCGGCTCCTCTCTTTTTGAGCCTGTACTTCCCTCTCTCCTTATAGTATAATGGCTTTAACACAGGAATCTAATGCCGGAGGTGCTTTCCCGGATGTCATTCAAAAAGAACGAAAGGTTGGAGCTGGAGATCACCGGTGTAACCGCCGAAGGGTTCGGCGTAGGCCGCTGCCAGGGCCAAGCAGTTTTTGTTCCTCTGGCCGCCCCAGGGGACCGGGCAGAGGTAAAGATCTTAAAACCCTTGAAAAATTTTGCTTACGGAAAGCTGGAGCGGCTCCTTTCCCCTTCCCCTCACCGGGTAGAACCGGACTGCCCTGTTTTTGAAAAATGCGGCGGCTGCTGCTTCCGGCACATCGGCTACCAGGCGGAGCTGGAACTAAAAGAGCGCCGGGTGCTGGACGCCTTAACCAGAATAGGAGGGCTTTCCGCTCCCCAACTGGAGCCTATTCTGCCTGCCAAAAGCCGCTGCGGCTACCGGAACAAAGCGCTGCTGCCCTTGGGGACCGGCAGTGAGGGGCAGCTGCAAATGGGGTTTTACGCCCCCAATTCCCACCGGATTGTGGACTGCAGCGCCTGCCGCCTGCAGCCGCCGGAATTCACTGCCGCTATGGACGCCTTCCGGGACTGGGCCCAGCGCTACGGGGACCCGATTTACGACGAAGCCTCTCACAGCGGGAAAATGCGCCGCCTTTACCTGCGCAAGGCAGAAAGTACCGGCGAAATTCTGGTGTGCGTAGTGGTAAACGGCAACGGCCTCCGTCACGAAAAGGAGCTTTTGGAAGCCATGAAAGCGGCCCTTCCCGGGCTTGCCAGCCTGCAAATCAATTCCCTGCGGGAAAGGACCAACGTGGCCTTGGGAAAACGCTGCCGGGTAATCTACGGGAAAGAATCTATCGAAGACCGGCTCTGCGGCCTCACTTTTCAAATCTCCCCCCTTTCCTTTTACCAGGTGAACCGGAGCCAGGCCCAGGTCCTTTACGAAAAGGCGGCGGAGTACGCCGCCCTCACCGGAGAAGAGACTTTGCTGGACCTTTACTGCGGTACCGGCACCATTGGCCTTTCTCTTGCACACAAGGCAAAAAAGCTTCTCGGTGTGGAAATTGTTCCGGAAGCGGTGGAAAACGCCTGGGAAAACGCCCGGGCAAACGGCATTACAAACGCCGAATTCCTTTGCGCCGACGCTTCCCAGGCCGCCGCGCTGCTGTCCCAGCGGGGCGAAAAGCCCCAGGTAGTCATTCTGGACCCGCCCCGCAAGGGCTGCGGGTCCGGCCTTGTGGAAACGGTGGCCGCCTTTGACCCCCAGCGCATCGTTTACGTCTCCTGCGACCCTGCCACCCTGGCCAGGGATATCAAGGCCTTTGCTCCTCTGGGCTACCAGCTGCGCAAGGCCTGCCCGGTAGACATGTTCCCCGCCACGGCACATGTGGAGACGGTAGCCATGCTTTCCCGCAAAAAATGACGGCGCGATGGGTACCAAAACGAAACCTCGAGATTGATGATACCGTACAGGAGATTGCAGAGGGAGAATATGGTTATGCAATTTGGAATGCCGACTTTAATTGAAAACGGTGCTCTTGAAGATAACATCTGCTTATGTAAAAAACTGAACTTGCAGTTTTTGGAGCTCAACATGAATTTCCCGGAGTATCAGCTGCACAAGCTGGAACATACGGATAAATTTTTTAGAGCAGCAGAGGAAGCAGGGCTATATTATACGATTCATTTGGACGAGAATCTCAATATTGCAGATTTTAACCTGCTCGTTGCAAATGCATATTTGGAAACTGTAAAAAGGACCCTTGAGGTAGCAAAAAAACTGATCCCTTTGCGGAATGAATATGGGGAAAAAGAGCAGCCGCTTGTCGTTAATATGCATATGCACCATGGGATTTTTATTACACTTCCGGACAGAAAAGTACAGATGTACGACAGGAATTTTGATGTTTATTTTCATTCCTTCCTCAAATTTCGGGCGCTTTGCGAAAAATGGATAGGTGATTCCGATATTATAGTTTCCATTGAAAACACAGATGGTTTTCGTGAATACGAGAAAAGAGCCATAGAATATTTATTGGAAAGCCCTAAATTTGGCTTGACATGGGATATTGGTCATTCAAAGGCGATTGGAGAAACGGACGTTCCGTTTATGATGGAACATTCCAATAAGTTGGGGCATTTTCACATCCATGACGGCATTGCGCAAAGTGACAAAGAAAAAGGGCGTAATCATCTTGCTCTCGGTGATGGAGAAATAGACATTCAGGAAAGACTTTCTATGGCCTGCAATCGAAACGCAAGGTGTGTCCTGGAAACAAAGACGATTGCGGCTTTGAAAAAATCTGTAGAGTATTTAAAAGCACAGGAAGGTCTTACCAGGCACTGAATTGGATGAGCCAAATTTGCTTTTAGATAAGTTTTCACTCCAGAGCTTGCGGAAAAACCAAAGTCCCGTTGGGACGGTTTGTCACTTGTCCAAACTCAAGGCGGAACACCATGCCGAGGCGAGCTTGAACCTGAACAAACGAAGTTGATCGCCGCCGGGAGCAAAGTCACCTGGTTATTACGGCATATGTTGGAGAAATTCAGGTTGTAGGTGTCATGTAGGAGTCCTTTGAATTGACTGTATTGCTCGTGGAAGAAATTCTGCGGGCATTTTCTTTTACATCAACTCCAAAAAGTCTATTGACAAAACCATCTACATCATATAGACTATATATATTCTACATAATGTTGACAAATAAACAAGGGGAGATCCTACATGCCTACAATGGGAGTACTCGAATCCCGTTTTGCGGATATTATTTGGAATCACGAACCATTAGCCTCCAGAGACCTGATCAAAATGGCGGAAAAAGAATTAAGTTGGAAACCGACTACCTCCTATACCGTTCTGAAGAGGTTATGCGAACGAGGTATTTTTCAGCTTCAAGACAAAGTGGTTACTTCTCTACTGTCACGCGAAGAGTTCTATGGAATGAAAAGTGAGCAGTTTGTAGAGGAAACTTTTGACGGCTCCTTGCCTGCGTTCATAGCTGCCTTTGGTACACGAAAAAAACTGTCTGAGGAAGAAATTGAAAAACTAAAAAAGCTTATCGACGGCTTGAGGGGGTAATTTTATGTTCTTCACCACGTTTTTACCCAAACTGCTAAATATGAGCCTTACCGCAAGCGTAGTTATCGTCTTTGTTTTGTCACTGCGGCTTCTGCTTAAAAAGGCCCCGAAAATTATCTCATATGCTCTTTGGGGGATTGTCCTGTTCCGGCTGTTATGCCCTGTATCTATTGAATCTGGCTTTTCACTATTTGGATTACTGGATACTCCCGTTGCGGAAAGCGGCACTTTCACAAGCCGCATCGAGTATGTTCCGAACGATATTGCCCATACGGAATATCCCCATATCGTGCTGCCGGTTCCCGGTGTTGCTGATGCGATCAATCACACTTTGCCCCGAGGTGAGGAACAGCGAAAGGCTAATCCACTGGAAGCCTCGATGGCGATTGCCACCTATGCTTGGATGGCGGGTGTCCTCGGAATGGGGATCTACGCGGCAATATCCTATATACAGCTTCGGAAGAAGCTAATCACAGCTTCGCCATTACGGGAAAACATCTATTTGGCAGACGATATTACTTCTCCTTTTGTCATGGGGGTGTTCCGGCCTAAAATTTACCTCCCATCCTTTCTAGAAGAACAGGAGCAGCCTTATCTTCTCATGCACGAGCAACACCACATCCGCAGACGTGACCACATGATAAAGGTTCTGGCTTTCGCTGCATTATGTATCCATTGGTTTAACCCATTGGTATGGGCTGCTTTCCTCATGGCCGGCAAAGATATGGAGATGAGCTGTGACGAGGCTGTGGCAAGAAATTTGAAGAATCCTGTTCTGGCAGATTATACAGCATCGCTATTAGGCCTTGCTACCGGCAAACATATCATCGCCGGTATGCCTCTGGCCTTTGGAGAAGGCGATACCAAAGGCCGCATCCGTAATTTGGCAAATTGGAAAAAACCCGCTTTTTGTGTTGTGCTGGCAACAGTGGCCGCTTGTGTTATACTGGCGGTGTGTTTGGTGACCAACCCGGCCTCCGGCATCAGAAACCCTTGGGTACAGGAATACACACCGGGTGAGGCCGGTATATTGGGCAATGTGGGTAAAGAAAAATACGAGCGTATCAGCGAGTATTTTGCCATTGGTGCAGACCAGCATGGCATGGCAGTATTCAAGGATCCCTATAAAGCCTTCGATACCATGGTCGAGCTATATGCCGAAGGGGTTGAGCTGATTCGGAAGGAAAATGATTTGCCGCCGATCTCCCGAAAAAACTATTCTGCCTATAAAATCTACGGTTGGCAGACAACAACCGGATCTAAAGAGGCAAAGGCACAAGCTCGCTTTATTACAGGATTTCTGGACATCTACGAAAACAGCTTTGAAGAGCGCAAATAACGAAATTCTATTCTCACTACAGCGTCTGTCGTGAGACAGCGCTTCCTTTCACCGGAACCATCTGTGGAAGATCAACAGAGCGTATTGACCGGCGAAAACAGGGAGCGGCACTCCATTCTAGCTATATAACAGGAGAAACGAAAAGGCAATGTTTACCAATCAAGAAATCATAGGGCTTGCCATGGGGCAGTCTGCCATAGACATCAACGCGCGCGATACGGATTTTTTAAAAGACTCAAATGTCATTGTGAAATGTGAGCTGGGCCCGTTGGCGAGAAAGTATTACAAAGAACCCATCGCGTGCAACCTGGTTTCCTATGGAAACAACATCGTCGCCTCCGTCAAAGACGAATACAGGAAACTTGTGGAGGAGTATCTCCACAGGTTTGAATTTTACCATTGCTTTGAAACGCCAAATATGAATTGGCTGGAGAAGCGAATGGAACCTTTGGGCCAAAAGATTTGCTTTATGGCAGAGTACTTTTTGCCGGACATGAATAGAATTTCCCGTTTATCCTGCGCCTATGAAGTAAAGCTTATGGGGCAAAAAGACTTTTTGAAATTATATGATGTACCCCAGTGGAGCAACGCATTGTGTAAGGACAGAAAAGAGCTGGATGTTTTGGGCGTCGGCGCTTATGAAAAGGGCAAGCTCATTGGACTTGCCGCCTGCTCTGCCGACTGTGACAGCATGTGGCAAATTGGCGTAGACGTGCTGCCCGAATATCGAAAAAAGGGGATCGCCTCTTCCCTTACCAGCAGCCTGGCCATGGAAGTTCTGGAAAGAGGCAAGGTGCCGTTTTATTGCTGTGCCTGGTCTAATGTCAGGTCCTCCCGGAATGCCATAAAAAGCGGGTTCCTGCCCGCCTGGGTGGAAATGACAGTCAAGCCCGCAAATATCGTTGACGAGATGAACGGAAGCAGCGAGCCTACAGAGGAGTAGGTTATTCCTGCTATTCCCTTTTCCCGCGCCGCAGCCCACAAAAAAACGGCAGTGCGCCGGCTCAGGAAAAGCAGCTTAACCATGGGAGATTGCAGAAAAGTATAGAAATTATAGCCAGTGAGATTGACAGGAGAAAAGGAAATGAAATTTTATATAGGCTCTGGCATGAAAAATTGTGAGCTGGTCAATTCTTATGCGGAAATACTGAAAGAAAATGGTTGGGAACAAACCTATGACTGGGTGAAGAATGTCCACAATGAGGGATCTGTAAAAAAATTGACAGAATATGCCCAATTAGAACAGCAGGGGATTCTGGATTCCGAAGTTTTTATTCTGGTATTGCCCGGGGGAAGAGGAGCGCATATCGAACTGGGAATGGCGCTGGCATTACATAAAAAGATATTTTTATGTTCCCACATGGAGGAAGCATTTCGGCTCGAAAACACAGTGGCGTTTTACGGCTTGCCGAATATCACCCGATTGGTTGGAACCGTTTCGGAAAATTCAAACAGGATATTGGAATATACAGGTATTTGAAGCACGGCGCTCCGCCTGTATCCGGAGAAAAACCCCGGAGGAAAACGCGGGAGGCCAAAAAAGAGAGGAAACACCCCCGCGCTTTTGCAGTAAGCACGGGGGTGTTATGCAGGGAGACAGGTCTTAATTTTTCAAAATTTGCTTATAAAGGCGAATGTACTCGTTGGCGGATTTCCCCCAGCTGTTGTCACAGGCCATGGCCCGGTCTACCAGGATTTTCCACCCATCCTTTTCGTTGTTATAGGAAGCGATAGCCCTATGCAGGGAATGCAGCAGGTCTCCGGTATTATAGGTCATAAAGGTAAAGCCGTTGCCCTCCCCGTCGCCGCTGTCGGTGATAGAATCCTTTAGGCCTCCGGTTTCCCGGACCACGGGAATAGAGCCGTAGCGCAGAGCGATCATTTGAGAAAGGCCGCAGGGCTCACTCTTACTGGGCATAAGGAAAATATCGGAGCCGGCGTAGATCTTTCTGGAAAGCTCCGGCACGAAGCCCAGGCAAAGCACGAAGCGCCCCGGGTACTTTTCCTGCATCCATTTGAAATAATTCTCATATTCCAAATCGCCGCTGCCCAACACCACAAACTGAGCGTTGGAGTACTGCATTACATTGTCGACAGCTTCCTTCACCAAATCCAGCCCTTTATGGGACACCAGCCTTGTAACCATGCCAATCAAGGGCAAGTCCGGATCTACCTCAATGCACACCCGTTCCTGCAGCTTTTCTTTGTTTACGGCTTTTCCGGCTATATCCTCCCGGGAATAGTTGGCATAAAGGTTCGGGTCTTTTTCCGGGTCGTAATTCACCACGTCTATGCCATTTAAAATACCGGAAAGCTTCCAGGAACGCTCCCGCAAAATCGGGTCCAGCTTATGGGCGTACCAGGGGTCTAAAATTTCCTGAGCATAGGTAGGGCTTACGGTAGAAACCCAGTTGGCGCATTCGATGGCTCC
This sequence comes from uncultured Neglectibacter sp., assembly GCA_947647615.1. GTDB lineage: Bacteria > Bacillota > Clostridia > Oscillospirales > Acutalibacteraceae > Acutalibacter. Next base: position 11,223 of record CANSKS010000039.1, on the reverse strand, counting down.
CTTCATCAGGTTTACGCATCCGTCGTAATCCAGCAGCTGGCTTTCGTAGTTGGGAATGCCGAATACATCTTCCAAAATCTCTTTGCCATACTGGCCTTGATATTGGATGTTGTGAATGGTAAATAAGGTCTTAATGCCGGCGTACCATTCGTTGCTGGCGTAAAACAGGCGATAATAAACAGGTACCAGCGCCGTCTGCCAATCGTTGGTATGAATGATATCGGGCTTGAAATCGATATAAGGCAGCATTTCCAAAATAGCCCTGGAAAAGAAAGCAAAGCGCTCCGCGTCGTCAAAATGGCCGTAAAGACCGTTCCTCTTAAAATAGTACTGATTATCGATGAGGTAATAGATCACGTTGTCGATCTTTGCCTCGAAAATACCGCAATACTGGCGGCGCCAGGCCACAGGCACGCTGATACTGGTCACAAAGTGCATCTGATCCCGCAGCTCTTGAGAAACGCCGTCGTAGAGGGGCAACACTACCCGGCAGCCGATGAGCCGGGTTCTCAGCGCCTGGGGCAGGGAGCCTGCCACGTCGGCCAATCCACCGGTGGCGGAAAAAGGCAATGCCTCGCTTGCGCAGAATAAAACTTTCATCGTTCTTTCCTTTCTCCTCGCAGGAAAGCGCGAGGGGTTGACTTTTGTGCCTTACACCCTGCTCCCCTTGGAAATGTAAACAGGATAGTTCTGGTGCCCTGCCATAGAGCGGTCTTGCTCGAAGATCACATTTTTATCGGCCACCACATAATCCAGACGGGTATTTTCCCCGACTACGGTGTCCTGCATAATCACACAGTTCTTAAGCTTCGCGCCCTTCTTCACCTGTACGCCGCGGAACAGCACGCAGTTTTCCACCTCGCCGTCGATGAAGCAGCCATCAGCCACAATGGAATTCCCGATCACCGAACCCAAGCCGTACTTTACGGGCATATCGTCGCGAACCTTGGTATAGATGGGTTGGGTGCTGGTAAAGAGCTGAGCGCGCACCTTTGGATCCATCAAAGCCATGTTGGCGTTGAAGTAGCTGCCGAAGGAGGTGATGGGATAGGCCGCGCCGGTGACCTCGTAACCCACCACCCGCAGGTCCGGCAGGCAGCGCTGGAGCAGGTCGCGGTCGAAATCGTACAGGTTCCGGCTCATGCAGTCTTCCACCAGCTTTACCAGCAAATCCTTACTGATAAGCCGAATGCCCAGGCCATAGTTGCAATCGGCGTCGCTGCCGCGCTTCACCAGCATGTCGCGCACAACGCCCTCCGGGTCTATGGTATAAACGCAGTTTTTATCGGTATCCGGGGAAGTGCCGCGGCGGTAAACCAAAGTAATATCGGCATTTTTCTCCGTGTGGAAGCGGAACACATCCCGGTAGTCGATATTCGCCACCAAATCACAGTCGGAAAGCAGCACGTAATCTTCATGAGAATTCTTTAAAAAGCGCATAATGGAAGAGAGTGTCTCAATGCGGGCGTCTGTGCGGCGAGTGGTCTCCGCCCCGAAGGGAGGCAGCAGGTACAGGCCCTCCCGCTTCCGGGAAAGGTCCCAAGCCTTGCCGGAGCCCAAATGGTCCATCAAAGACTGGTAGTTTGTTTCCGTGATAACGCCCACCTTATTGATTCCCGAATTTACCATGTTGGAAAGGGGGAAATCTACCAGGCGGTAACGGCCGCCGTAAGGGATAGAGGCCATCACCCGGTTTTCTGTCAGTTCTCTCACGCGCTCTTCGTGTACATAGGCAAAAAGGATACCTAACACATTATTTCCTCGCATTATTTATCCACCTCCTCAGCGTCGATCATAGCCTTTGGCGGCACCACCGTGCCGGGAGCTATGGTACAGCCCGGCCCAATGACAGCTACGCCCCAATCGTCCTTATTTTCCATGGCTTCCGGCCGTTCGCCTACGACACTGTTAGCGCCCACCACGGAATTTTCCGCCACAATGGCGTACTGCACCACGGCGCCTTCCTCAATACGCGCGCCCGGCATAACGATGGAATCTTTTACCACGGCTCCGGGAGCCACATAAACGCCTGCGAAAAGCACCGCGAAATCGATCTCCCCGTAAACGTTGCAGCCTTCCGCCACCAAAGAGTTCTGCACCTTCGCGCCTTTGGCCACATAATGGGCGGGCATAACCGGGTTCCGAGAATAGATTTTCCATTCGGTATCGTTCAAGTCCAGAGAAACGTTGGGGTCCAGCAAGTCCATGTTGGATTCCCAAAGGCTCTCGATGGTTCCCACGTCTTTCCAGTAACCCTCGAAGCGGTAGGCAAACATCCTCTCCCCTGCTTCCAGCATGGCGGGAAGCACGTTTTTGCCAAAATCGTTTTGAGACTTGGGGTCCTCGTCATCGGCGATGAGGTATTTTTTCAGCTTATCCCAGGAGAATACATAAATTCCCATGGAAGCCTTGTTGCTCTTGGGCACCTTGGGCTTCTCATCGAACTCGTAAATGGAATCGTCTTCCCTGGTATTGAGAATTCCGAACCGGGAAGCCTCCTCCATAGGAACTTCATACACAGCGATGGTGCAGGCCGCGTCTTTTTCTTTATGGAAAGCCACCATTTGGGAATAGTCCATCTTATAGATATGGTCACCAGAAAGGACCACTACATAATCCGGGTTATACCGCTCAATAAAAGGTATGTTCTGGCAAATGGCGTTGGCCGTTCCCTTGTACCAATCGGACCTTTTGTTCCTTTGATAGGGCGGCAATATATGAACGCCGGCGTTGGTGCTGTCCAGGTCCCAGGGCTGGCCACTCCCTATATACTCGTTGAGCTCCAGGGGCTGGTACTGGGTAAGCACGCCCACTGTTTCGATGCCGGAATTCACGCAGTTGGAAAGAGGGAAATCGATAATCCTGTACTTGCCGCCAAAGGGCACCGCGGGTTTCGCCAGGTTCTTGGTAAGCACCCCCAGCCGACTGCCTTGGCCACCTGCCAACAGCATGGCCACGACCTCTTGTTTGGGTAACATTTTAGCGTCCTCCTGTTTCTTTGATATATTGCAAAAGCCACCGCCTTCCCAAGGCGGAGTCTGGCTCCGGGAAAGAGCCGGGCTCCTTAGGAAACCGGACAGTCTTACGACTTGCCTGCCGTTACGGCCGGTCTTTTCCCCGCCAGCCTTCCCTTTGCCACATCCAGCTTCACGGGAGCAACCTTTTTTACAGGCTTTACCTCCTTATGGGTACACTCCAGGAAAAATACGGAGTTAGCGGGCAAGGTAAGGGAAATGCTCTGCTCGCACCCGTGCATGGGAATATCTTCCGTTTTGATGACGCTGCCATTGGTGACGCCGCCGCCGCCGAAAAGTTTTTGGTCGGAGCTGAACACCTCGGCCCAAGTGCCCCAGAAGGGCACGCCAATGCGGTATTCCTTCCGCTCTACCGGCACGAAGTTGCACACCGCTACCAATTCGCTGCCATCCTTCGCCTTCCGGCGGAAGGCAATGACGCTCTGCTGGTAATCGTCATTAGAAATCCACTCAAAACCGGACCAGTCGAAATCTACCTCCCAAAGCTCCGGCCGACTGCGGTAAAACCGGTTGATCTCCCGGAAAAAGGTTTGAGCCTGCTGGTGCTCCGGATATTGCAGAAGCCCCCATTCCAATTCCTTTTCAAAATTCCATTCATTTTTCTGGGCGAACTCCGTGCCCATAAACTGCAGCTTCTTTCCCGGGTGGGCCATCATATAGCTCACAAAGGCCCGCATACCCGCCTGCTTTTGTTCGTCTGTGCCGGGCATTTTATTGATAAGAGAGCTTTTGCCATACACCACCTCGTCGTGGGAGATAGGCAGAATAAAATTCTCGGAAAAAGCGTAAAAGAAGGAAAAGGTCAAGGCATTATGGTTGCCGCTGCGGAACAAGGGGTCCATGGACATATACCGGAGCATATCGTTCATCCATCCCATGTTCCATTTATAATTGAAGCCCAGTCCATCCATATAGGTGGGCTTTGTCACCATGGGCCAGGAGGTAGATTCCTCCGCGATCATCATCACTTCCGGCGCTTCCGCGAAAGCCGCCTCATTTAAAGTTTTCAAAAAGGCCACGGCTTCTAAATTTTCTTTGCCGCCATATATATTGGGCGCCCATTCCCCGTCGTTGCGGCTGTAGTCCAAATACAGCATAGAGGCTACGGCGTCCACCCGCAGGCCGTCGATGTGGTATTCCTTTAACCAAAACACAGCGCTGGAAACCAGGAAGCTGATCACCTCGTTGCGGCCATAGTCGAACACCAAGGTGCCCCAATCCTTATGCTCCCCCTTGCGTGGGTCGGCATATTCATAGCAGGCGGTGCCGTCGAACTTGGCAAGGCCCGCCGAATCTTTTGGAAAATGGGCGGGGACCCAGTCCATGATCACGCCAATGCCCTCCTGGTGACACCTGTCCACAAAGCGCATGAAATCTACCGGCTGGCCGTAACGGGAGGTGGGGGCAAAATAGCCCATTACCTGGTAGCCCCAGGAACCGTCAAAGGGGTATTCTGTCAAAGGCATAAACTCGATATGGGTAAATCCCATATCTTTTACATAAGGGATCAGCTCGTCACCCAGCTTATCGTAGGAAAACACACTGCCGTCGGCATATTTCCGCCAGGAGCCTGCGTGAACCTCATAGATATTCACCGGCTGGGAATAGTGGGGATACTTTTTCTTTCTTTCCTGCCAAGGCCCATCCTGCCACTGATAGTTTCCAAGCTCGTAGAAACGGGAAGCCGTACCGGGACGGGTTTCCGTGTGCAGGGCGTAAGGGTCCGACTTATAAGTATCTTTCCCCTGGGCGGTCTTCACATAGAACTTGTACATCTCGAAGGGCTCGAAGACGAAATCGGTATAACCCTCCCAAACCGCGTCGTCAATCTTTTTCAGCGGGTACTTTGCCTTATCCCAATTACAAAAATTTCCCACCAGGGAAACCGCCTTGGCGTTGGGGGCCCACACCCGGGCCACCATACAGGCCTTTCCCTCATGCTGGGCCTTGTGAAGCCCCATATATTCATAGGCTCTCCTGCTTTTTCCCCCTCGGAACAAATAGAGCGGAAGGTTCTCCTTTTTCTTTTCCGTGGTTTTTTTGTTCTTTTCGTCTGCTGTTTTCATGCCGGCTACTCAGCTCTCCTTTCTATATTTTGGGGACAGCTTGTTTTTCTATATCAATATCATACCACATATTAGGAAAATTTCAAGGGTTTTTAGTGAAGTAATTTAAAGTTTAAAAAAACTTTTTCCAATAATTTGTGGTATATATATAATCTTTCCTCTCGATTTCTGTGTAAGCCTGCATAGGCATTTTTTTATTTTATCGGAAAGCCCCAGCAGATGCTGTCGAAGGTGCTTTGAAGGGCAAAAAAAACACCCGCCGGAAAGCAAGCGCTTTCCGGCGGGATGCGCGCTGGAACTGCCAGGAGCTTTTTCCCAACGCGTCTTTTACAGTTTGGTTTTCTCAATTCTATATTTTGGCCACAGGCTTACCCGCCGGCCCTTTTTTCAGGAGCTCTCGGGCCCCGCACTGACCAACACCACTACGGTGGAACCGTATTCTAAAGAATCTCCTTCTTTATGGTCCTGGTAGCCGATCACATAGCCGGTTTCCACATCTTCGTTGGAAACCTCCTCCTTTACCGGGGAAAATCCCATTTTGCTCAGAGCGGCAGAAAGCTCGGCGAAGTTTGCGCCTTTTACCTCCGGAAGAGTACGGGTAGCGCTGCCCTTGCTCACCGTTACCAGTACAGTTCCGCCAGGCTGGATTTTTTCGCCGGCGAAGGGCGTTTGACTGATAATGTTCCCCTCGGCTACAGAATCGTTGAACTCCCGAGTAGAAACCCGCAGCTCAAAACCATAGTTGCCGGAGGAAAGCTTTTCCGCCCATTCCTCGTAGCTCTCATCCACCATACGGGGTACCTCGATCTCCTCCCCCAGGCTGCTGCTGTTTTGAAAGAGCTGCTGAATGTCCCTAAAAGACATCCCCCTGTCTCCAAGCCAGATGGAGGCTACAATCACCAGGGCCACCAGGGTCACCAGGCAGGAGGCCACCAGCCACACCACCGGAGGCAGGCCCTTGCTTCGGGGCAGGCCCATGTCGATGGGAATCCGCCTTATAGCGTCGGTATGTTCAATTTCTGTCACAATGGTTGGCGCAGCGGAGAGCTCGGCCTTCAGCCGTTCAAAGCTGGCCGTTCTGTTCTCCTGCTTCACCTGCAGAGCGTTGGCCAAGGCTGTCACCACAAAAGGCGGCAGGGTTTTTAAAACCTCTTTTGAAATCATCAGCCGTTGGTCTTCCAGGCGCTTCGGCGCCTCCTTGGGCAAGGCACCGGTAAGACAGGCCAGCATGACCGCCGCCACCGCGTAAACGTCGCTCACCTCGCCGCATCCGCTTCTGGTCCCGTATTGCTCAATGGCGGCGCATCCCGGGTACAGCTCCTCAATGATAGGAGTGCCCCGCCTGCGGGCGGCCAAAATGGAAAAGCCCGTGATAAGCATTTGCTTCTCTTTTGTAACCCGCAGGGTATCTAAAGAAATACCCAAATGAGGCATACCCAGAGAATTCATGAGCCCCAAGGCGTTGACTACCGGAGAAAACATCAAATTCACTTCGTTCCAGGAAAGTTTCCCGCCGCTGTTTACCAAAAACTTGCGCAAGGAAACGGAAGGAATATACTCGTAAACCGCATAGGCCGTGCCGTTTTCTTCAAAGACCTCAAGCCCGGAGGCTACCACTGTGGCTTCCTTCAAACGGCTCACATTTTTGGAGAGCTTTAAAAAATCGTCCAAATACCGGGAAAACTCTGCCTCATGGCCCTCGAAGGGCGTCAATGTGAGCTTGTTCTCTTCCCGGAATACCAAAGAAGCAGGATAAAATTCCCGCACCTCCACTACTTTTTTGGTGGTGCGGTCCAGGGCGGCATAGGTAATGCCCTCGCCATTCATGGCTTTGGCACGGCCTATGAAGTACCGGGAATTCAGCAGCGTGTGATAACCCAGCCCCTCAGGCACCTGAGATTTCGCGTTATCCCACCCGCAGACAGGACAAATATTGCCATCTTGCTCTTGGTACCCGGCAAAACAGTTCATACACAGTTTGCTTTCCATGTTCTCCTCCAAGCTCAAGCGGACACCGCTGTAAAAGCGGCTTAAAAAAGCTCCGCTCTGTTGGCCCTCAGGCTACTCATACTAGGGATTATACCATAAGATGCTAAAAAACACAAGATCTGGAAAAAATAGTGGAAACTCCCGGCACCACAGCCGTTGAATTTCACCTTGGGAAAAGAAAGTCCCGGCAATCCAGGCCCTTCGAAGTTCCCGGGAAATTTGAGAAAAGGAGCCTGCTTTTGCAGCGGGCCCCTTTCCATGGCCTGTGGCCTTCCAAAAAATCTCCCTTTTACGCGGGAAGCTTTTAGGCCTTGCCCACAGAACCGAACAGTTCCATTTTCTCTTTTACGGTAGCCTTGATGGCCTCAAAGCCGGGAGCCAGCAGCTTACGGGGGTCGAAGCCCTTGCCCTGCTGGTCTTTGCCGGCCTCAATATACTGCCGGGTAGCGGCTGCAAAGGAAAGCTGGCATTCGGTGTTCACATTTACCTTGGACACTCCCAGGGAAATCGCCTTTTTCACCATTTCCTCCGGAATGCCGGTGCCGCCGTGGAGCACCAGAGGCATGACGCCGGTCTTCTCCTGGATCTTCGCCAGCACCTCGAAGTTGAGGCCTGTCCAGTTGGCCGGGTATACGCCGTGGATATTACCAATGCCGGCCGCCAGCATGGTGACGCCCAGGTCGGCGATCATTTTGCACTCGTCGGGATCGGCCACTTCGCCGCCGCCAATAACGCCGTCTTCCTCGCCGCCAATGGCGCCCACTTCGGCTTCTACCGAAACACCCTTTTCGCCGGCGATGCGGATGATCTCTTTTGTCTTCTCAATGTTCTCTTCAATGCTGTAGTGAGAGCCGTCGAACATGACAGAGGAAAAACCGTCCTCCATGGCTTTCAAAGCGCCCTCATAAGAGCCATGGTCCAAATGCAGGGCCACAGGCACCGTGATCCCCAGGGTGTCCAGCATGCCCTTTACCATGCCGGTAACCGTGTTATAGCCGCACATGTACTTTCCGGCGCCCTCGGACACGCCCAGGATTACCGGGGAATTGTTCTCCTGTGCGGTAAGCAGGATGGCCTTTGTCCATTCCAGGTTGTTGATGTTGAACTGGCCTACGGCGTATTTTCCGGCCTTGGCCTTGGTGAGCATTTCCTTTGCAGAAACCAACATAAACATTGCCTCCAAAAGATAAATTTTAACAACTGGAAATATTATAATGGAACCTTACAAAAAAATCAAGGTATCCTACAGAATTCTAAGTGCCATATTACACAATGGGCCCTTTGGGGAATTTCCTCGCCAAGGCTTTGAAAAACCGGCCCGCCTCCCTTGGGTTCGGGCTTGACAAAGGCGGGGGTTTCTGTTAAATTAAGACAGGAAATAAATATACCAATTTAGTATACTTTTATTTTTTCTCTCCCACAAAGTCTGGCCCCTTATTATCTTAAGAAAAAAGAAAGGTGAATTTCCATGACAAAGGAAAAATTCCACGTGACCGGCATGAGCTGTTCCGCCTGCTCGGCCCATGTGGAAAAAAGCGTTTCCGCTCTTCCCGGCGTGACCTCTGTAACCGTAAACCTGCTTACAAACAGCATGCAGGTGGAATATGAGGAAAGCGCCGTCTCTCAAAAGGCCATTATTCGAGCGGTGAAATCGGGCGGGTACGGGGCCTCTCCGGAAAAGAGCGATGCCGCCCCCAAAAGCGCTGCCGAGGAAAGCGGCAGCGCCTTAAAAGGCATGAAGCGGCGGTTTTTCCTTTCCCTGTGCTTCCTGGTTCCTTTGATGTATCTTGCCATGTACCATATGTTCTACGAATGGTTCGGGCTGCCAATTCCCAGCTTTATGACAAATTGGTTCCACGGCCCGGAAAATGCCGTCACCTTTGCCCTCACCCAGCTTTTGCTGCTGACGCCTATCCTCATCGTCAACCACAGTTACTTTCAAAAGGGGTTTGGCAGCCTGTTCCGGGGCGCCCCCAATATGGACAGCCTCATTGCCATAGGCTCCTCCGCCGCCATTGCTTACGGCCTTTTTGCCCTGTACCGCATTGGCTACGGCTTGGGCCACGGACAAATAGAGGTGGCGGAGCACTACAGCATGGACCTCTATTTTGAATCGGCCGGGACTATTTTAACCTTGATTACCTTGGGGAAATTTCTGGAGACAAAGTCCAAGGGCCGCACCAGTGAGGCCATTACCAAGCTTATGAATCTGGCGCCTAAAACCGCCTTTGTGGTGCGGGATGGGGAAGAACGGGAAATCCCGGTGGAGGAGATCGTATTCGGAGATTTGGTGGCAGTGAAGCCCGGTGCTTCCGTCCCGGTAGACGGTGTCATAGAAGAGGGCTCTACCAGCATTGATGAATCGGCCATCACCGGGGAGAGCATTCCCGTGGAAAAGAAAGCTGGCGATTCGGTGATTTCCGCCACGGTAAACAAGACAGGGTACTTCCGTTTCCGAGCCACAAAGGTGGGAGAAAACACCACCATCGCTCAAATTGTGAAGCTGGTGGAGGAAGCCAGCTCCAGCAAGGCCCCCATCGCCAAGCTGGCCGATAAAATTGCCGGGATCTTCGTGCCCACTGTGATCTGCATTGCCTTGATTGCCGCCGGGATTTGGCTGGCCCTGGGGGCCACCGCAGAATTTGCCCTTTCCACCGGTATTTCTGTGCTGGTGATCTCCTGCCCCTGTGCCTTAGGCCTGGCCACGCCGGTGGCCATTATGGTGGGCACCGGAAAAGGGGCGGAAAACGGTATTCTCATCAAGTCCGGCGACGCTTTGGAAACCGCCCACAGCATTGACACTGTGGTGCTGGACAAGACCGGCACCATCACCGAAGGGCGCCCTAAAGTCACCGATGTAATCCCCTGGGGCCTTTCGGAGCAAGAGCTGCTCTCGGTAGCCTACAGCCTGGAAAAGCAAAGCGAGCATCCCCTGGCCGAGGCCATTGTAACCTACGCGGAGGAACAGGGCGCAGCCCTGCAAAAGGCTCAAAACTTCCGGGCCAAGTTTGGGCGGGGCGTCCAGGCCACGTTGGAAGGAAAGTCCTATTTTGCCGGGAACCTGGCCTTTTTGCGGGAGATGGGCCTTCCTGTGGAGGAAAAGGCGGAAGCTCTGGCGGCCGGTCTGGCGGATGACGGCAAAACTCCTCTGCTTTTCGCCGGAGACTCCTCCCTGCTGGGAATTATCGCCGTGGCGGATGTGCTCAAGCCTACCAGTCAGGAGGCCATTCGCCGGTTTGGAGAGCTGGGCATAGAAACAGTGATGCTCACCGGCGACAATGCCCGCACCGCCGAGGCCATCCGCCGGAAGCTGCAGATCCCCCAGGTGATCGCCGAGGTTTTGCCCCAGGAGAAGGAGCAGAAAATCGCCCGGCTGCAGCAGGAGGGCCATAAGGTGGCCATGATCGGCGACGGGGTCAACGACGCCCCTGCCCTCACCCGGGCCGATGTGGGCATTGCCATTGGAGCGGGCTCCGACGTAGCCGTGGAAAGCGCCGATATCGTACTGGTGCGCAGCGACCTTTTGGACGCGGTGACCGCTGTGCGGCTGAGCAAGGCGGTGATGCGCAACATTAAGGAAAACCTGTTTTGGGCCTTTTTTTACAACTCCATTGGCATCCCTTTGGCGGCAGGTTTGTTCTCCTTCTGGGGGCTGCGCTTAAACCCCATGTTTGCAGCGGCTGCCATGAGCCTTTCCAGTGTCTTTGTAGTGAGCAACGCCCTGCGGCTGAAGTTCTTTCGAAAATGACCCTGGGGTGAATTTGTTAGCAAAAACTGGATCCCCTCCCGTTTGAAGAAGCTTCCTTCAATAAAATTTGCCGCAAGGCAAATTTCTTAGTCAAAATTGGATCCCAACCTGTTTGAAGAGGCTGCCGCAATAAAATTTGCCGCAGGCAAATTTCTTAGTCAAAATTGGATCCCAACCTGTTTGAAGAGGCTGCCGCAATAAAATTTGCCGCAGGCAAATTTCTTAGTCAAAATTGGATCCCAATTTTGACTTTGGGTCACCAATTTCGCCCTGATTGCAGTTAGCGAGACTGAGAGGTCTTCTCAAGGCAAGCTGCCGCACGAGTTTTAAGGGCAGCATTCTTCTCCAAAAACCCTTGTAAATTTCGCAGAAAAACCGTATACTA
>CANSKS010000038.1 GCA_947647615.1 uncultured Neglectibacter sp. | reverse complement strand
GGGAAAGAAGTCGGAAAGAATGGCCGTCTTGCGCCTACGACAGGCAGTACGGGAACTCTTGAGGCGGTGCTTTGCCAAAAGATTTTGAATAATGCCGAAGGGCTGCTACGGGTTTTCCGCGGCAGCCCTTTAGGGTGTATCTGCGGAGGTTGGGGCGGGTGCTTTGCCTAAGCTTTCCCCATGACGCAAAGGGCAGCCAGTGCCTTTCTTGAAAGCTCCAACCGTTTGCGTTTTCATTTTTCTTTGCAAAAGGGGCTTCGCCCCTTTTGAACCCCAAGTTGTTTGAAGAAGCTGCCTCAATAAAATTTGCAAAAGCGGGGTTTGGGGCAGCAGCCCCGAAAAGGGGAAGATTTCCTCGCACGACGGTGCGGGCCAAGGAGGGCGAGATTTGGAGCCGCTTCCTGCAATAAAATTCACCGCAAGGTGAATTTCGTAGGCAAAATGAAGAAAGCTTCCCTCTCTGAAATTCCCGTGAGGGAATTTCTTAGGCGAAATTGGGGTCCAATTTCGCCTTTGGATCACCGCTTTTGTCTTTCCGTCACGGCAACGCCGTGCCACCTCTCCCTGAAGGGAATGCTTTCCTGCGGAAAGCATAGGGCAAGCTACCGCGATAAAATTTGCCCAAGCAGGGCTTGGGGCGGCAGCCCCAAAAAAGAAAGCTTGAAAACGTCAGTTTTTAAATCTTTTCGTGGGAAGAAACGAGCCAAAAGTAGGGCGGTAAGCCCGCCTCCCACGAAACCGGCGAGTTTGGGGGCGGGCTGCTTTGCTTAAGAAAAACAGGGAAAGCTTCCCGCAATAAAATTCACCGCAAGGTGAATTTCGCAGAAACAATTGGACCCCAATTGTTTCTTTCGTTCAGAACCGGTCAGCCAGGGCGGTGTATACTTTTCGTCACGCAAGGGAAAGGGAGGAAAAGAGATGAAGGGAAAATGGCTCGGGTGCCTGCTGCTTTGCCTGGGGCTTCTTTTGCTGGGAGGCTGCCAGCCGGCAGCGCAGGACCAACCTGTGAAGGTGTACTTTTTCCACAACAACCCCTGCGAAAGCTGCGACGAGCTGGGAAAGCTGGAAACCCTGCTGCAAGGCCTGGAGCTGCCGAAGGATGTGAAATTTGAACTGCGGGAATACCGGGCCTACAGCCCGGAACAGGCCCAGGCTGTAAAAAACCTAAAGGCCTATTTGGGCAGCCCTCAAGTGATCCCTTACCCGCTGATGGTGGTAGGGGATAGGGTGCTGGCAGGGTATGAAGAAATTGGCCAGGGCTTCCCCCAGGCTTTGGAGGAGGCCCAAAAGGCAAAGACGGTTTTTGACCCTTCGCAAACTGTCTTGGAAGAGGGAGAGGAGCCTGCCGCTTTGGGGCCTCTCCGGGAGGTGGACTCCAAAAGCTCCTATGGGGTGCTCTTTGTAACGGAAGCCTGCGGGGAATGCCGGAAGGCCGAAGAAGCCCTGGCGCTTTTGCCCCGGGAGCTGGAATTGGAGGGAGCCGCCTCCCCGGTAGAAATTGCCATCCTTTCTGTAGCCCAGCCGGAAAACGCCGGGCTGCTAAAGGCCTTTTTTGAGTCTTACCGGGTTCCCCTGGAAAAACAGCGGGTGCCGGTGCTTTTTTTAAGGGAGCGCTGGCTTTCCGGGGCGGAAGCCATTGAACAGGAGGCGGGAAAGGCCCTGGAAGCAGGGGAGGGGCTGAACTTTGTTTACCCGGAGCAGGAAGAGGAAAAGGGAGGCCTGAGCTTTTGGACCACGGCGGCGGTGGGTTTTTTAAACGGCTGGAACCCTTGTGCCCTTTCTATGTTTTTGCTGCTTCTTTCCCTGGTGCTCTCTACCGGGAAGGGGGTGCGGTACGGGGCCCTTTACCTTTGCGGGAAGCTTCTGGCCTATTTTGGCGTGGGCTTCGCCCTGTTCCGGCTGGCCGGGGCCATTGATTTTAAGGCTCTTTCCGGAATACGGCTGGCCGGCGTGCTCCTGCTGGTGTTGTTCTGCGGGGTTTTTGCCCTGTTGAATTTTTTAGATTTCTTTGCCGCCCTCCGGCAGGAATACGGGAAGCTCCGCTTGCAGCTGCCGGAAAAGCTGCGGGCCCTGCAGCAAAGGCTCATCGCCGGGGCGGCAAAAAGCGGCGGAAAGTTCCCGGCCCTGGTCTTTTTGCTGCTGGGGGCGGCAGTTTCTGCCGGGGAATTCCTGTGCACGGGCCAGGTGTATTTGGCCACCATTTTCTATTTGGCCCAAAGGGGAACGGGCACCCTGTGGCACTTCGCCCTTTACGCGGCGGCCATGTGTTTGCCCTCGGCCCTGCTGCTGTTTTGGGCGGGGCGGGGAAAGCGGGCCCTGGAGCTTTCGGAGTTCAGCCGGAAGCGGCTGCCCTGGGTAAAGCTGGCCACGGCCATGGCCTTTCTGGCCTTCCTGGTGCTGGCGCTGTGCACCCTGTAGCAAGGCCTTCACAAAAACAAGGAAGGAGGGCGTTTATGCCTTTTTCACTGTTCCGAAGGGAAAAGAAAGACTCCCCTCACGGCAAAGGGGAGCTGCGCTTACAATTTTACCGGGGGGAGCAGGAGGTTTTCCAGTGCTGCCTTTTGGACCTTCCCCTAAAGGAAAGCGTAATTTTGGAACACAGCCTGCGCTTTTTTAACGACCCCGCCCCCTGCTATATTCACCGGGGGGCGGTGCAGGTCCGGCTGCTGGGAGAGCTGGAGGAAGAGCTGGCAGAAAACGAAAAGCAGCCCCTGCCCCCAAAGCTTAGGAGCTGGGCCGACCTGCCTTTGGAAGAGGGGCTTTCTGTTTTGGCTAGGCGGGAGGGAAAGGGCTGAGCTTCCCAGAAGGAAAGCTCAGCCCTTTTCTTGTTCTGTTTTGGGGAAAGAAGAGGGCTGTTTTACCTTTTGGACAGCTCCTCGTAGACCTCGTTGTAGTAGAGGGCCTTTTCCACCGGCGTGTTGGAGGGGATGTGGTTGCCCACGGCCATGAAAAAGCCCGGGTAGGGCTTGCCGATGTCCATGCAGCGCTTGACCTCCTGGTAGATCTCGTCTTTGGTGCCATAGAGCAGGACCCGGGTATCGGCATTGCCGATGAAGCAATGGGTTTTGCCGTATTTTTCGGCGATATAGGCCATGTCGGTGGTGGGTTCCAGCACAAAGCCGTGGACGCCGCAGGCGGCGATATCGTCGATAAACTGGGTATAGGTGCCGTCGGAGGTGTAAAGGATCTTTTTCCCGGCCTCCAGCAGGGGGGCGAAAAGCTTCCTGTAGTTTGGGAACACGTAGGTGCGGTACCAGTCCGGGTGAATAAAGGGCCCCTCTGTCCAAACAATGTCGTCATGGACCATGACCACCGGCGCTTCCGATTCCGCCAGGGCCTGGAAGTGCTGGCCAATCCACTGGCAGTAGCGGTCCGCAAGGCCGCCGAAGGCCTTAGGGTCGGTGCCGGCGGCGGTGAGCAGCATATCCCAGCCCAGCATTTCGATGAGGCCGGAAATGCAGGTGATATAAATGCCCGTCATGTTGACACAGTCACCGTAATCCTTTTGGCGTTCTTCGTAGTTCCGGTTGAACTCCCGGCACATTTGGGCTTTGTCCAAAGAGCCGTAGAGCTCGAAGGGGTCCAGGCGGAGCACCTCCTCCGGGTCGGAAAAGGCCTCCTGGCGGTCGTCCCGGAAATCTACATTTTCCGAGGCGTAATTGGCGTGGCCCATGCTGGTTTTGCGGCCTGTGAGATATTGGCTGTGCACCAGAATATTCCATACCAGGTCGTAGTTCCAGCGCTTTTTGAATTCCCGGGAGGCAAGGGCCTGCTCTTCCTCCGGGCTGTGGGCGGTCACCCGCCTGCCTGTCACTGCCGAAACCAGCTCCCAGTTGGTATCGGCAGAATATTCTGTTCGAGGGACCCGCCCGGAGAATTCCAGGTTCAAGGCCGCCATACCGTCTTGTAAGGACATTGTATACACCGCCTTTGTTAAGTAAACAAAACGTTTCACTAAATTATACCCGAAAGCCGGCCCCCTGTCAAGGGAAAGGGGAAATTTGTTCCGGCTTTTTTCCTGGGGTGCCCCGGCGTTCCCGGTTCCGGGGGAAGGGGCTGGGGGCTTTTGAGGCTTTTTTCCGTTTCCCCGGGGTTTTTCCGGGAATTTCAAAGGCTTTTCTCCGGTTGCTCTTCCCGGGAAGGGCGCCCTTTTCCTGCCGGAAAATCCCTTGGGCCAAAAGAGAAAAAAACATTGACTTCCTGCCGGAAACATGGTATGCTAGTAACAACAAAAGGCGAAACGTTACACAATCATTCGCCGCAACAAGTTTGGAGGGCTGTGCGTATGAGCGACAAGGTGCAGGCATATTTAAAAAAGATCGACCAAGTGATCGAGGCGGGCCCCTACCGGGCCGATTGGGCTTCCCTGAACGAGTACCCGGTGCCGGAGTGGTACAAAAAGGCAAAATTCGGCATTTTTATTCATTGGGGAGTTTACAGCGTTCCCGCCTTTGGCAGCGAATGGTACCCCCGGCTGATGTACCTAGAGGGCACCAAGGAATTTGAGCACCATGTGAAGACCTACGGGCCCCACAAGGACTTTGGTTACAAGGACTTTATTCCCATGTTCCGGGCGGAAAAGTTCGACCCCAAGGAATGGGCCCGGCTGTTCCGGGAAAGCGGGGCCAAGTATGTGATGCCTGTGGCGGAGCATCACGACGGCTTCCAAATGTACGACAGCGAGCTTTCCGAGTGGTGCGCTTCTAAAATGGGGCCCAAGCGGGACGTGCTGGGAGAGCTGAAAACAGAGATCGAAAAGGAAGGCATGGTGTTTTGCGCTTCCAGCCACCGGGCAGAAAACTACTGGTTCTTTGCCGGCTCCCGGACCTTCGATTCCGGCATTGAGGGCGAGGGCATGGTAGAGCCCTACGGCTTCCGGGACCAGGCCTATGCCTCCGGCGACCCTCAGCATATGGATACCGGGGTATATTCCAAGCCTGCCACCAAGGAGCACCTGCAAAACTGGCTCGCCAGGACCTGTGAGCTGGTAGATAAATACCAGCCCAAAATTGTCTGGTTCGACTGGTGGATTCAAAACGAGTGCTTCAAGCCCTATTTGAAGAAATTTGCCGCCTACTACTATAACCGGGCCGCCCAGTGGGGCGTAGAGGTAGCCATTAACTACAAGTACGAGGCCTACGCCTATTCCGCCGCGGTGTTCGACATTGAACGGGGCCAGCTTTCCGCCATTCGCCCCAGGTTCTGGCAGACCGATACCGCCGTGGCCAAAAACTCCTGGGGATATACGGAGAACAACCAGTTCAAGGACCCGGTGGATATCGTGTGCGATATTATTGACATTGTGAGCAAAAACGGAGCCATGCTGCTGAACGTAGGCCCCAGGGCCGACGGCACCATCACGGAGGAAGACCAGGCCGTGCTGCGGGGTATTGGCAGCTGGCTGGCGGTAAACGGGGAATCGATTTACGACACCACCTACTGGCAGGTGTTCGGGGAAGGCCCCACCCAGGTGGAGGACGGCGCTTTTACCGACACCAGCCGGCAGCCCTTCACAAGCAAAGATATCCGCTTTACCTATAAGGCGCCTTATGTTTACGCCAATGTGCTGGTGTGGCCGGAGGACGGAAAAATTTCCATAGAGAGCCTGGGCAGCAAAAAGTTCAGCGGCGTTGTGCGGAATGTTTCCCTTTTGGGCCACGACAACAAGGTGACCTTCCGCCACGAGGAAGGAGCGCTGGAAATTCAGGCAGAAGGGAAAATAGAAAGCCGGTACCCCGTGTGCCTGAAGGTGGAGATCGACTAACCCCAAAAAAGCGGAACAAAGCAGGGAAAAAGAAAGCAAAACAGAGCAAAGGAAAGCAGGACGGTGCAGTTCAAGCGCGCCGCCCTGCTTTCTAAATTTTCCCCCCTGGGGCAGCGCTTCCGCTTTCCTGCCGCAGGGGGGCTAGGATGGTTCGTTTTTACCGGGGCTGTTTTACCCCATGTGTTAAATGACGCCCTTTTTCAAGATGATGTTGGCGTAAAGGGCGCCCTCACTGGTGGTTACCAGGGCGTAGGCCTTTTTGGACCTGTCGTAAAAATCGTAGCGGTTGATGGCAGTTTCCCGAAGGCCCTGTTCCTCGTGCTTTTTCCCAATGGCCCGGTAGGTATCCCAGATCTCCGGCACATAGGGGTCGCCTGGCAGCACCTCCATAAACACGGTGGGGTGCTCCACATAGGGGTCCAGGGGCATAAATTGGAGAATGGCCTCCAAAAGCTCGGGAATGCCGTGGCCGTCGCACCGGACCACGTGGTCCGGATGGGCCATCTTGGGGAAATTCCCGTCGGCCAAAACCAGCTCGTCCCCGTGGCCCATTTCCATGAGGATTTTTAAAAGCTCCGGGCTTAGAATGTTGGGGATCCCTTTTAACATAATGGTAACTCCTCCCTGTTCGATAAGTTATTTGGTGATGGTTCCGTCCAAGTCCCAAAGGTCTTCCCAGCCCTTGGCCCCTTCCCAAAGGAACACCTGACCCTTGATTAACCGGCAGTTCCTGTCTAAAGAGGCCATAACGGCCATTTCTTCTTCGCTGAGGGGATCTTCCACGGTGCAGCGCAGGTTGCTCACATACTCGTTTTCGTGAATGGAGAAGGGGATGGGGATTTGCCCCCGCTGCACAGCCCATTTCAGGCAGATCACGGCCGGGTGTACCCCATGCTTTTGGGCAATGGCCACAAGTTCCGGCATTTGGATATCGGCGATATCGGCTTCGGTCTTGTCCCGGTCCGGCCGGGTGGGGCTCCCGATGGGGCAAAAGCCGATGGGCAGGATTTGGCGGCTTACGCAGTAATCGTAAAGCTCCGGCTGCTGGAAGCAGGGGTGCAGCTCCATTTCGATGAGGCTGGGCTTGATGCGGCAATAGGGCAGAACGGCCTCCAGCTTGGGAATGGTCATGTTGGACATGCCCAGGTGGCGGGTGAGGCCCATGTCGTAAAGCCGTTCCATCTGCCGCCAGGTGGCGATAAAGGCCTCCGGGTCAAAGGGCTTGGAATCGGGGTTGCGGGAATCGCCGTCGCAGCCGGGGGCGTGGTAATTGGCAAAGGGCCAGTGCACAAAGAACACGTCCAGGTAGTCCAGCTGGAGATCTTTCAGGGTTTGGGCGCAGGAAAGGAGCACGTCTCCCTTGCCGTGCATGTTGTTCCACACCTTGGAGGTGATGAAGAGCTCCTCCCGCTTTACCACGCCCTCCGAAAAGGCCTTCGCGAAAACCTGGCCGATCTGGTCCTCGTTCCCGTAGACGGCGGCGCAGTCGAACATGCGGTAGCCGCAGCGGATGGCCCCTGCCACGGCGCCGGAAATTTCCTCCGGGGTGAAGCGGTCGGAACCAAAGGTCCCCATGCCAATGCAGGGGATTTCCTCGCCGGTGAAAAGCTTCCGTTTGGGCACAAGCTCTGGACGAATGAATTCTGACATTTGTTTTCCCTCGCTTTTTATAGAATATGAATTAATTATGGCTCGTTTACCAGCATGACCTTTCCGTGAACCTCCGAGGGGTTCAAAAACAGGTCAAAGGCCTCCCTGGCCTTGCTCATGGGGTAGGTTTTAAAAAGGAAGGAAGGGTCGAACTTCAGCTGGCCGGTAGAGAAATAATGGGCGGTAAGCTCCCATTCCTTGCCGGGGAAGGGAGAAGAGTAGCTCATCCAGCTTCCCGTGAGGCGGAACTCCTTCCGGTTCATGTTTTCCCATTCCTTTTGGGTGAAGCTCATGGGCACGTGAGGTGTGCCGATGAAGCACACCTTGGCCCGGTTCCCCGCCAGCTCAAAGGCCATGTGCATGGTGGCCGGGTTCCCGGCGGCTTCGAACACCTGGCCGAAGCCCCGGCCGTCGGTGTGGCTCAGGGCGGCTTCCAGGAAACCCGGTTCGGCGGTGTTTACCACGGCGTCGGCCCCCATTTTTTTGGCCAGGGCCAGGCGGCCTTCGTCGATATCCAGGGCGATGAGCTTCCGGCTGCCGAAGATTTTGGCCCATTGCAGGGTAAAAATGCCAATGGTGCCGCAGCCCAGCACAGCCACATAATCGCCGGGGGTGTAGCCGTTGCAGAACAGCCCGTGGAGGGCCACGGTGGAGGGCTCAAACATGGCCGCCTGCTCGTAGGGAATAGAAGGGTCGTACCGAACGGCGTTTTGGGCGGGGATCACTACAAAATCGGCAAAACTGCCCTGCTCCCGGCTGCCTACAAAGCTGTAGTGCTTGCAAAGGGAGAAGTTCCCGTTTTGGCAGTCTTCACACCGCATACAGGGCACCAAAGGCGCGCCGGAAACCGTGTCGCCCACCTGCAGGCCGGTGACGCCCTCTCCCAGCTCTACAATGTCGCCGCTGAATTCATGGCCCAGCACCACCGGGTAAAAATGGGCTCCCTCATGAAGCACCCTGGGCACGTCGCTGCCGCAGATGCCGGTGGCACGCACCCGGATCTTCACGGTGCCGGGCCGGGTTTCGGGAGTGGGGTAATCGTCGTACCGCAGGTCCCTGTTGTGATACAACACTGCTGCTTTCATTTTCCTGACCGCCTTTCTTTTCTTTCCGCTGGAAAAATATAGGTTTTCTGTTCTTTGGAGGCCTCCCCAAGGGGCAAGCCTCGGGCCGGGCCTCAGCCTTCCTGCATAAGGGGTTTAAGGCTGCGGTAAAGCTCCAGGTAGGTGCGGTAGCCCCGGTCGTACAGAGCCTTCCGCTCCGGGTTGGGGAGATAGGTCTTTTTGATTTTCACCGTTTCCTTTACGGCCTGGTCAAAGCTTTGGTACATGCCCACTCCCACCCCGGCCAGCAGGGCGGCCCCCAGGGCCGTGGCGGTGGCGGAGTTGGGCAGAGAAATGGGCTTCCCGGTGACGTCGGCCTTGATTTGGCACCACAGGGGGCTGTTTCCCGCGCCCCCTACCGTGCTGAGGACGCCGGCGGAAACGCCGGATTCCTCTGCGGTTTCCAGGTTGTGGCGCAGGGAATAGGCCACGCCTTCCATGACGGCCCGAATAAAGTGGGCACGGGTTTTGGAAAAATCCATGCCATAAAAAACGCCCTTGGCCTTTGGGTCCCAAATGGGGGAGCGTTCCCCGGCCATGTAGGGCAGGAAAACCAGGCCCTCGCTGCCCGGGGCAATGGCCTGGGCCTCCCGGTCCATCTCGAAATAGGGGGAGGTGCCCTTTTGGGCAGCCGTTTCCCGTTCGGCCCGGCAGAATTCCTCCTCGAACCATTTGACGGCGCCGCCGCCTCCCACGGTGCCTCCCTGTAAAAGCCAGCGGTCGGGCACCACATGGGCTCCCAAGATCAGCTGTTTGTGGGCCGCGCAGCGGTCCATGCAAAGGCTCATGCCGCCGGCCTGGCCCCCCTGCTCCTGAGTTTGGCCCGGGTCTATGACCCCGGCTCCCAGGGTTCCGCAGGCCGCGTCCAGGCCTCCCGCCGCCACAGGCGTCCCGGGAAGGAGGCCTGTGAGCCGGGCGGCCTGGGAGGTGACAGAACCGATGATCCGGTGGCTGGGTACCAGGTCCGGCAGCAGCCTGGGGTCTACCCCCAGCTCCCGGCACAGGTCCTTATCCCAGCACAGGTTTTTCATAGAAAAGCAGCTCAGGCCGTAGCCCTGGCTGAGATCCTGGCTCAGGACGCCGGTAAGGCGGTAGGCCAGGAAGCTGTTGGACTGTAAAATTTTTTCCGCCCGCCGGTACACCTGGGGCAGCTGCTCCCGGTACCACAGGATTTTTGGCAGGGTGTAGGTGGGCTGCAGGGGATTCCCGCAAACGGAAAAGAGCCGTTCCTCTCCAATTTCTTCCCGCAGCCTTTGACAGATGCCGGAGGCCCGGGTATCCATCCAGATGGGCGTATCGCACAGCACTTCCCCGCCGGCATCTACCGGAATGGCGGACCAGCTTTGGCCGTCTATGCCCACCCCGGCGATGCTTTTTGGGTCCACCTGGGAGAGCAGGGCCCCAATGGCCCTGCATACGGCGGCCCACCACTCCTCCGGGTCCTGCTGGGCATAGCCGGGGGCCGGCTGGCTGACGCCGTAGGGCTCCGAAGCCTGGGCCAACACCCGGCCCTCTTCGTCGAAGGCTGCCGCCTTACAGGCGGAGGTGCCGATGTCAATGCCTAAAAGCGTTTGTTTCACAGCAGGGCCTCCTCAACAGGTACCGGCGCAGCCGCAAACGGCCATGCGGTTTTTTACCAGCTCCTTCACCCGTTCCCGGGCGGCCTTCCCGTAGGCCTTCGGGTCGAAGACCTGGGGAGTGAGGGTCTCCCGAACCCCGCCGGTGTAGGCGATGCGAAGCTCTGTGGCAAAATTCACCTTGCAGATACCTCGGGCAATGCACTCCCGAATGGCCTCGTCGGAAAGGCCCGAGGCTCCGTGGAGCACCATGGGGCTGGAAAGCATCCCCCGCAGCTGGGCGATGAGGGCGGTGTTCAAAACCGGGGCGGTGGCATAGACCCCATGGGCGGTGCCCACCCCTACCGCCATGCTGGAAAGGCCGGTCTCCTCTTCAAAGCGCAGGGCCTCCTGAGGGTCTGTATAGCCGGAGGTTTCGCTTTCCACGTCGTCCTCCTTGCCGCCCACCCGGCCCAGCTCTCCCTCTACGGGAACGCCGGCGGGGGCACACATCTCCACCACCTTTTTGGTGAGGGCAATGTTTTCTTCCAGGGGCAGCTTGCTGCCGTCGATCATGATGCTGGTATAGCCTGCCCGAAGGGCCTGAGCCGCCAGGGCGAAGCTGCTGCCGTGGTCCAGGTGCATCACCACCGGTACCGTGGCGTTTTGGGCCAAAGCGGCGGCCATGGCACAGTAGAGGCCGGGAGTTCCGTAGCGCAGGGTAGAGGGGGTGGTTTGCAGAATTACAGGGGACCTGGCCTCCTGGGCGGCCTCGATAACCGCCTGGACCATCTCCATATTTTCTACGTTAAAAGCGCCCACCGCGTAGGCGTTTTTTTGAGCTGTCAAAAGAAGCTCCTTTGAAGTGACTAAAGGCATGTTCCGGTTCCTTCCTTTTCTGGGGGCAGCCTTTGGGAAAATCTTTTTTGGGCGTGCCCTGGGGATTGCTGCGGCGAAACGTTTCGCCTAAATACAGTATAACACGCTGAAAAGCGTATGTCAACGGGTTTCCCCGGAAAGGGATGATTTTTTTCGAGCACAAAGTGAATTCTCCGTTGGAGAATTCACTTCACAAATTCCCGGCAAGGCCGGGAATTAGAGAAATATGCGAAAAATTCACTTCACAAATTCCCGGCAAGGCCGGGAATTTGGGGAATATTGGCGGCAGGGGGGAAACCCCTATGTCACCGGGTTCAAAAAGTCACCTTCCGGGTTTGGCTACGGAATCGCCCAGGGAAAGAGAGGTGGAAAGGCTCAAGGTCAAGGCGGGCTTCCGCTCGCCGCCGGAAAGCTTCCCAAGCAGCAGGTTGGAAATTTGGGCTCCCATGTCCTCCAGGGGCTGGGTCACCACCGTAAGCTTGGGATGCACGATTTGGGAAAGCTGCATGTTGTCGAACCCGATGAGGGAGATCTCCTCCGGGATTTTCACGTTTCTTTCGTTTAAGGCGATAATAGCCCCCAAGGTCATTTCGTAATTGGTCACAAAGGCGGCGGTGAGGTCCTTCCGCTTTAACAGGGCCCTCATGCTTTCGTAGCCGCCCTGGGTGGTGTAGTCGCTGTAAATGATATTCTTTTCCTCCAGGGGCAGGCCGTAGGCCTTCATGGCCTGGGCGTAGCCGGAAAGGCGCTCCCCGGAGGTGAAAATCTCCTTTGGCCCCAGAATAATGCCGATTTCCCGGTGACCGTTTTTCAAAAGGTGACTCACCGCGTCGTAAGAGGCCTTGGCGTTATCTACCAGCACGGCGTCTACCTGGCCGGAAAGGCCGGAAACAAGCCGGTCCACCAGCACCACGGGAACACCCTTTTCTATGGCGGGAAGCAGGTGCTGGCCCTCGCCCGAGGTGGGCATGTTCACAAGGCCGTCGATGCCCTTACGCAGCAAAAACCGCACGGCCTCACATTCCAGCTTCCGGTTGGAATGGCAGTCGCACACCACCACGCTGTAGCCCTTTTGCCGCAGGCTGTCTTCGATGGCGGTGATGATGGTGGTGATGAAGATATTGCTGAGCTCGGGGATCACCACGCCAATGAGGGTGGAACGCTTGGATTTTAGCCCTCTGGCCATTTCGTTTACCATGTAGTCCAGCTTTTTAATGGCCTTGTCGATGAGGATCTTGTTTTCCGGGCGCACGTTCCCGCCGTTGAGATATTTGGAAATGGTGGCAAGGCCCAGCCCGGTCTCCCGGGCAATGTCTTTCATAGTCGCCGGCATGAAACGATTCCCCCTTTTACCAAGTAACACAAGAGTATCACAAAAAAGGCGGCCTGTCAACTTCCCCAAAAGGTTTTGCCGCCGGAGCCCCAAAGGGTCCGGCGGCAAATGCTCTTTGTTTTGGTTTTTGGGCCCTTCGGGACCCTTAGGCTTCCAGCCGGTAAATCTTCACCTCGTAGGGCTTTAGGGAAATGGAGCCCTGGAGCTGGACTGTTTCCCCGGTGAGCAGCTCGGTGGCCTTCCCGTTGTGCTTGCAGCCTATGGTGAAATCTGCCCCTTCGGCGTTTACCGCCATCAATACGGTTTCCTCCGGGCAGCTTCTGCGCATGACCCACTGCTTATTGAGCAGCGTTTCGTTTTGGAAATCCCCGTAGCACAGGGCAGGACTTTCCCGCTTTACCCGGGAAAGCTTCCCGAGGAACCGGGTGAGGTCGTTTTCCAGGGGTTCGTCAAAGCAGGGGCGCAGGGCAGGGTCTCCCTGGCTCTTTTCCCCGTCGGCCCCCCACTCGCTGCCGTAGTAGAGGCAGGGGATTCCCGGCATGCAGAACAGCACCGCGTACAAGGGGAAAAGCTGGTTTTTATCGGTCAAAATGCTGTGGATGCGGGTGACGTCGTGGTTATCTGCAAAGCAGAGAAGGTGCATGCCCCGGTAAAGGGTCCAGTTCTCCGGGCCGAACTGCCGGGCCAGGGAATGGGCGATCTCGAACATATTGAGGGAATTGAAGGAGGAATACAGGCCCTTGTAGCATTCGTAATTGGTGGCGCTGTCCAGCATATCGGGGTTTACGATGCGCCTGTAGTCCCCGTGGATCATTTCCCCTACCAGGAAGAAGCCGGGGTCCTTTTCCTTGCAAAAGCTGTGCAGCCTGCGCATAAAGCCCTCGTCCAGGCTGTAGGCCACGTCCAGCCGCAGGCCGTCTATGGCAAACTCCTGCATCCACCCTTCCACACAGGAAAGGAGATGGTCTACCACCTGGGGGTTTTTCAGGTTCAGCTTTACAAGCTCAAAATGACCTTCCCAGCCCTCGTACCAAAGGCCGTCGTGGTAGCCGTTGTCGCCGCCGAAGTTCAGGTAGAACCAATCCTTATAAGGGGAGTTTTCCCGGTTTTTCAACACGTCCTGGAAAGCCCAGAAGCCCCGGCCCACATGGTTGAAGACCCCGTCCAGCACCACGGCAATTCCCGCCCTGTGCAAAGCGTCGCACAGGCTTTGGAAGTCCCGGTTGGTTCCCAGACGGCAGTCGATTTTCCTGTAGTCCCGGGTGTCGTAGCCGTGGGTGTCCGACTCGAACACCGGGGAAAAGTAAACGGCGCCTATGCCCAGCTTTTGCAGGTGGGGGATCCATTCCTTCACCTTTTCTATGCGGTTTTGGGCCACACCGTCGTTTTCGAAGGGCGCGCCGCAGAACCCCATGGGGTAGATCTGGTAGAACAGGGCCTTTTCCGCCCAGCCGGGAAGGCGGCGGAAGGGAAGGGCCTGGGGGTTCTCCCGGGCCTTTGGCCGGGCCGGAACAGGGGGCGCCGGCTGGGGTTTTGGCTCTGTCTGGGCCGCCTCGGGAGCTTTTGGCCCGGCTGATACCGCCGGTTCAACAGGGGGGGCCTTTTTTACGGCTTGTTCCTTTTCCATGGGGGCAGGCTCCTTTCTGGGGGCTGTGGGTTCCTGGCAGAAAATGGTAAAATTCCCGTTTTCTCCCTGGAAAATCCGGCTGCGGTAAAAGGCGCCGATGGCCTTGACCAGGTGGGCCACGTCTTCCTTGCCCGCCGTTTCCAGAGGGGAGTGCATGGAAAGCTGGGCAAGGCCAATATCTACCGTGGGCAGGGAGACATGGGAGCCGGAAAGGTTCCCCAGGGTGCCGCCTCCCGGCTGGCCGGAATGGTTGTAATAGATTTGGGTGGGCACCCCGGCCTGCTCACAAATGCTTTGGAAAATGGCGGCGGTAATGCTGTCTGTGGCATAGCGGGTGCTGTGCTTGACCACCACGCCGCCGTTTAGGTAGCACCGGTTGGTGAGGTCCGATTTTTCCGGAAGGTTGGGGTGGAGGGCATGGGCGTTATCTACGGAAAGCAGGAACCCTTTGGCAATGGCCCGGAGGGCTTCCTCCCGGTTTTTCCCGGCGGAAAAGCAGATCCGGGAAATCACGTCGGAAAGGAAGGTGGAATCGGCTCCCTGGCGGGTGAGGCTGCCGGTTTCCTCATTGTCGAAAATTGCGCACATGGTCACGTTTTCCGGGTTTTCCCAGGCGAGGAAGGCCGTCAGGGCCGAAAAGACACATTCCAGGTCGTCCAGCCTGGGGGCGGCCAGGTATTCCTGCTCCGCGCCGAACACCGTGCCCTTGGCACGATGATACAGGAAAAGGTCGTGGGAAAGCACGTCTTCCTTTTTCACCCCGGCCTCCGCTGCCAGCAGGGAAATCAGGTCCGCCTCGGGGCCTCCCAGCAGGGGCAGCGTATCCTTTTGCGGGTCCAGCTTTACCCCCTGGTTTGCTTCCCGGTTCATGTGAATGGCCAGTCCCGGAATGACCAGCAGGTCCCGTTCCACATTGACCAGCAGAGCCCGAACCCCCTCCGGTGTGCGGGCCAGGATTCGCCCGGCTACAGAAAGGGGACGGTCGGTCCAAAGGGAAAGCTGGGTGCCGCCGTAAACCTCGGTGTTGAGCCTGGTGTAGCGGCCGTCTACCCGGAGCTCGGGGCTCTCCTTTACCTTGAAGCAGGGGGAATCTCCATGAGGGGCCGCAATGGAGAAGGCCTCAAAGGCCTTTTTGGGGAACCGGAAGGCGATAAGGGAGGACATGGCCCGCAGGGTGAAATAGCACCCTCCCTCCCGCAGGTCCCAGGGCTCTGCTTCCGAAAGC
This sequence comes from uncultured Neglectibacter sp., assembly GCA_947647615.1. Classification (GTDB taxonomy): domain Bacteria; phylum Bacillota; class Clostridia; order Oscillospirales; family Acutalibacteraceae; genus Acutalibacter. The sequence continues at coordinate 11,919 of CANSKS010000038.1, read as the reverse complement.
TCTTGAAAGCCCGCCTTGAGCAGCATTTCCCTGGCCGAGGCTGCCGCATGGTAAGCGGTGGGGCTCTTTTCAATAAAGTCGAACAGTTGCGAAATGAGTTCCATGGCAAGGTTCCTTTCTCAAATAGGGGTGTGGAAAAGAGAGCTCAGAGCGAAGGGCTGCCCTGAGAGTCGAACTGGTGGAAGTCGGGAATGTACTGGGTCCCTTTGGCGGAGCGGGACTGGACATAGCCCGTAAGGCCCAGAGAAAAGAGGTGGTCCTGGACCTTTTCCAGCTCCCGCCTGGTCACCGCCCGGCCAAGCTCCGGGTGCCCCTCCGCTTCTCCGCAAGGGGTATATTGGGCCATGAGGCTTACGGGGATTTGGGGAAAACGCTCCTTGAGAAGCTCCAGGGCCTCGATGGAATTTTTGGTGTGGCCGGGCAGCAGCAGGTGGCGGATGAGCAGGCCCCGCTTCATGAGACCCTTTTCCACCACTGGCGGTCCCACCTGGCGTGCCATTTCCTCAATAGCCGCAAGGGCTGCCCGGGGGTAGTCCGGAGCATGGGACAGGGCCCCGGCCAGCTGAGGCTGGGCATATTTGAAATCCGGCAGGTAAATATCGATAAACCCTTCCAGCGACCGGAGGGTTTCCACCCGCTCGTACCCGGAGCTGTTATAAATCACGGGTACCGGCAGCTTCCGGCAGGTTAAAGCCTGGCGGAGCATGGGGACAAAATGGGTGGGGGTCACCAGGTTGATATTGTGGGCCCCCTGGTCTATGAGGGAAAAAAACAGCTGGCTGAGCGCTTCCGGGGAGAAGGCTTTTCCCAAAGGCCCGCCCCGGCTGATCTCCCTGTTCTGGCAGTAGACGCATCCCAGAGGGCAGCCTACGAAGAACACGGCCCCGGAGCCTCTTTCCCCGCTGATCGGCGGCTCCTCCCAGTGGTGCAGGGCCGCCCTGGCCACCCGGATTTCCCCGCCGCTGCGGCAAAAGCCTTCCCCTTTCTCGCCCTCCCGGGGGACGCCGCACCTCCGGGGGCAAAGGCGGCAGGCCTTGAGCTTCACAGGGCGTTCTCCGGGGCCAGGGACAAAAAGGCGCAGTTGCTGCCCCGGCGGCCCCTGGTTTTCCGGTGGGAGAAGATGAGGTCGCTTTCGCACATGGAGCACACCTCGCCCAGGGCGATATGCTCCGGCAGCACCCCGGCAGATACCAGGAAGCGGCGGTTGCACTCCCAAAGGTCCACCTGGTATTTTTCCTTTTGGGGGCCAAAGACGAAATGCTCCCAGCCGGGAAGCCGTAAAAATTCCTGAGCCACGGGCTCATCCACCTCGAAGCAGTCCCTGCAGATGGAGGGGCCAATGGCGGCCACCAGCTTTTCCGGCCGGGAGCCGAATTCCTCCTGCATCCGCTCTACCATAGCCTTTGCCATGCCTGCGGCAGTGCCTCGCCACCCGGCATGGGCAAGACCTATGGCTCTGTGCTCCTCGTCTACAAAATAGAGGGGCACGCAGTCGGCGCAATAGATGACCAGGGTCACCCCGGGGTCATTGGTACAAAGGCCGTCCACGCTTTCCAAATCCTTTTCCCGCCAAATGCCCAGGCCCCGGTGGGCGGCGGTTACCCGGCGAATATTGGTGTGGTGGTCCTGGGCGCCGGTCACTAAGGAATCCGGGTCGAAGCCGGCGGCCTCGCAAAAGATCCGGTAATTTTTGGAAACCTTCTCTTTGGAATCTCCCCGGCCAAAGCCCAGGTTCATGGAGGCGAATTCCAGCTTGCTCACGCCGCCGGTTCTGGTGGTAAAGGCATGGTTTACGGTTTTGAGCCGGGAAAGGGCAGGGAACCGCAGGATCCCCACGCCGTTCTTTTCTTCCAGCTGCATTTGGCCCAGCGGCCCGGGAGAAAGGGCCCGGGGCGCTTCTATAATGGGGATGGGAAAGATTTTTTGGTTCACGCTGAGTCCCTCGTATTTCTGTTTTATGGTGAGCCTGCCGCCAAAAGCATAGCCGCAGCTTTTACAATGGAATTCGGAACGGAAGCTCCTGTTTTTTAACACCCATTTGCTTTTCCGCTCGGTTTCCCCGCCGCATTTCGGACAGGCGAAGAGCAGGTCCTTCCCCTTGATGAGAGGGTTTTCCAGGTCGCAGATATAGGTGGTGCGGAAGGTGATTTTCCGGTAAAACTCCTCATCGCATTTTTTAATAAAGGGCTCCATGGCCTTTGGGTCATAGACCTTTTTCAAAATTTCCAGGGTCACCCGGCTGTCGTCCAAAGCCCGGTGATGCTCCACGCCGGAAAGGTTCAGCCCCAGCATCTCCGCCACGGCGGCCAGGCCCACCTGATCTTTGCCCTCCAGGCCCAGCCTGTGCTGCACATAGCTTTGCAGGTCGCAGTAGTAGGAGAGGAAGGGCACCCGTTCCTCGTTGCTGAAATACCGGCAGTTTTCCACCAGGGTGAGAATGTCGGAGGTGCTCCAGGTGAAAATCACAGCCTCGGAAGCCCACCTGCGGAACCTGCTCACCACCTGCATAAAGGCCGCGCCGCCGGTGAGGTTTTCGTTGGTGATGCTGGTCAAATTGGAGATGGTGGCGCTGATCCGCTTGCTCACCTGAGGCTTCACAAAGCTGGAAAAGCAGCTGGTTTCCTCCAGGTCGGGCCCGCATTTTACAGCGCCGAATTCTATGATTTCGTTGATGAACCCCTTGAGCCGCCGGCTGTAAGCGCCGTTCCACTCCAGGTCTAAAACTACCATGTCCAAAGTGATGACCTACCTTTTGGGCGTTATTTTTTCTTGCTGGCCTGCTTCATGCGGAGCTCCTTGGAAAGCACGCATTTGCGCATGCGGATGCTTTCGGGAGTGACCTCCACCAGCTCGTCTTCCGCGACGAATTCCAGGCACTGCTCCAAGCTCAGCACAGAATGGGGCGTGAGCTTCAGGGCCTCATCCGCGCCGGAGGAACGGGTGTTGGTGGCGTGCTTCTTTTTGCACACGTTCACCACAATGTCTTCGTTTTTGGGGTTCGCCCCCACGATCATGCCCTCGTACACCTCTACGCCGGGGCCCAGGAACAGGCGCCCCCGGTCCTGGGCGTAAAACAGGCCGTAGGCGGTGGTCTCCCCGGTTTCATGGGCCACAATGGAGCCCTGGGAGCGGCGGGGGATCTCCCCCTTGAAGGGTTCATAGCCGTTGAACACATGGTTCATAATGCCGTTGCCGTTGGTATCGGTAAGGAACTCCGAGCGGTAACCCATAAGGCCCCGGGCGGGAATTTTAAATTCCAAATGGGTGGCGCCGGATTCCCTGGCCCCCATGTTCAGAAGCTCCGCCTTGCGGGGGCCCAGCTTTTCCATCACCGCGCCCACGTAGCTGTCCGGCACCTCGATCATCAAAAGCTCCATGGGCTCTTCCTTGACGCCGTTTTTCTCTTTGAAAATCACGCTGGGGGGCGAAACCTGGAATTCGTAGCCCTGCCGCCGCATCTGCTCGATGAGAATGGAAAGGTGCAGCTCGCCCCGGCCGGAAACCTTGAAGGTGTCGGTGGAATCGGTCTCCTCCACCCGCATGGCCACATTGGTTTCCACCTCCTTAAAGAGGCGGTCCCGGATGTTCCGGGAAGTGACGAATTTCCCTTCCCGCCCGGCAAATGGGGAGTTGTTCACCATGAACATCATGGAAACCGTGGGTTCGTCGATCTTCACAAAGGGCAGGGGCTCCACGCAGTCCACCGCACAGGCCGTTTGGCCAATGTTCAGGTCGGCAATGCCGGAAACGGCGATGATATCCCCCAGCTGGGCCAGCTCTGCCTCTACCCGCTTGAGGCCCTCAAACTGGTAGAGCTTCACCACCCGGGCGTTCCGCTGGGCTTCGTCCCCGCCGCAGATAGTCACCGTCTGGCCCACCTTCAGGCTGCCCCGCTCCACCCGGCCAATGCCGATGCGGCCCACGTAGTCGTCGTAATCGATATTGGAAAACAGCACCTGGGTGGGGCCCTCCGGGTCTCCCTGAGGGGCAGGCACCTCCCGCAGGATGGTTTCGAACAGGGGGGTCATATCGGTGCCGGGGGTCTGGGGGTCCAGGGAAGCGAAGCCGTCCCGGGCAGAGGCGTACACAACGGGAAATTCCAGCTGGTCGTCGTCGGCCCCCAGCTCAATGAACAGGTCCAGTACCTCGTCGACCACCTCGGCGGGACGGGCGCCGGGACGGTCTATTTTATTCACCACCACCACGGGCTTTTTCCCAAGGCCCAAGGCCTTTTTCAAGACGAACCTGGTTTGGGGCATGCAGCCCTCAAAGGCGTCTACCAGCAGCAGGACGCCGTCTACCATCATTAAAATGCGCTCCACCTCCCCGCCAAAATCCGCGTGGCCGGGGGTGTCTACAATATTGATCTTCGTGTTTTGGTACATCACAGCGGTATTTTTTGAAAGGATGGTAATTCCCCGTTCCCGCTCCAGGTCTCCGGAATCCATCACCCGTTCCGCCACGGCCTCGTTGGCCCGGAAAATCCCGCTCTGCCGCAAAAGCTGGTCTACCAAGGTGGTCTTCCCGTGATCTACATGGGCGATAATCGCCACGTTACGCAAATTTTCTCTGCTGCCCATTCTGCAACTTCCTTTCTCTTACTTTCCCTTCCCCACAGGATTGGGAAGGCCCAAAATTTCTTCTCATTAACCGGTCTATTATACCACTAACCATAGAGTTTGAGAAGGGGGAAAGGCGAAATTGGTGACCCAAAGTCAAAATTGGTGATCCAAAGGGGAAATTGGGTTCCAATTTCGCCTAAGAAATTCCCTCACGGGAATTTCAGAGAGGGAAGCTTTCTTCATTTTGCCTACGAAATTTGCCTGCGGCAAATTTTATTGCGGGAAGCTACTCCAAATCTCGCTCTCCTTGGCCCCGCCGCTGCGCGAGGGAATTTAAAAACTGCGTTTTTAAAATTCTCTTTTTGGGGCTGCCGCCCCAAGCCCTGCTTGGGCAAATTTTATTGCGGGAAGCTTTTTTCATTTTGCTTAAGAAATTCACCTTGCGGTGAATTTCGAAGTCCAAAGCGAACTTTGCTTTGGACTTGCGCATAGGATGTCCCGAGGGGGGAATCCCCCCTTGGGAGGTGAAAATATGGCAAGTTTACCCACCAGAGGCATTGACATTTCAGAATTTAACGGAGATGTGAACCTTGCGGCCTTGAAAGGCCAGATCGATTTTGTGATTATCCGCTGCGGCTACGGCGGGAATTACACCAACCAGGACGATACCGAGTACGAAACCAACGTGAGAAAATGTGTGGCCGCGGGAATCCCTTACGGGGTGTACCTGTACTCCTATGCCGTAACCACCGACATGGCCAGGAGCGAGGCCGCCCACGCCCTAAGGCTGCTTCGGGGAAAAAAGCCCCTGTACGGCGTCTGGTACGACGTGGAAGACAATACCCTTCCTTCCGGGGAGGCTATTGTGGAAAACTGCATCACCTTTTGTGAGGAGATCGAAAGGGCGGGGTATTACTGCGGGATCTATTCCTTTTTAAATTGGATGGAGACCCGGCTTTCCAGCCCCCGGCTGGACCGGTTTGACAAATGGGTGGCCCAGTGGAGCAGCCATTTGGATTACGACAAGCCCTTTGGCATGTGGCAGTACACCAGCAGCGGCGTGCTGAACGGCCAAAGGTTCGACATGGATTACGCCTTTAAGGATTACCCGGCGATCATAGGAGGAGAAGATTTGACCAAAGAAGAAGTGCGGGCTTTGGCCCAGCAGGTTTACGACGAAAATGAACGGAAATACCACACCATCGATTCTGTGCCCCAATGGGCCAGGGAGGCGGTGCGGGACGTGTACCGGGTTCTGGACCTGGGCGGCGTGGGCGGGGCTCAGGCCGAAGTGGTCTTAAACGCCAGCCAGACCTATGTGCGGGCGGTCTATTTGGTCTCGAAGCTTTTGGACCATTATTTGCCGGGGTGGAACAGCTCTTCCCCGGAGGCCGCCGAAGCCGGACAAACAGAGGAAAGAACAGCCCAACCAAAAGCCCAAGAGGAACCGGAAGAAAAAAGAGCGCCCGAAGCCGGAACAGAACCGGAACAGGAAGCGGAGCCAGAGGCAGAAACAGAGACAGAAATAGAAGCAGAAGTCGAAGCAGAAGCAGAAGCCAAAGAATTGGAATAACCTTTTTTGGGGGGCTTGTTTCCCGGGCCCCTTTATAGTAAAATGAAGGCAGCGCCGCCCGAGGGCCCTTTTTCCGGCCGCGGGCGGCGCTGTAATTTAAAAAAGAAGGTGTGAGGACGTGGTAAACACAGCAGCCAGTTATGAAATTTGCCGGCTGGTAAATTACGGCCTGCAAACGGGGCTTTTGGCTCCGGAGGACGAGACCTATGCCATCAACCGAATGCTGGCGCTTTTGGGAGAAAAGGAGTTTGAAAAAAGAGAGGTGAACGAAAGGCTGCGCTACCCGGCGGAGCCTCTGGAAGCCCTTTGCAGCCTGGCGGCGGAAAAGGGCCTCATCGCCCCTGACACCCGGGACGGCCGGGACCAGTTCGACACAGAGCTTATGAACTGCCTGACCCCCAGGCCCAGCCAGGTTTCCAGCCTGTTTTGGGAGCTTTACCGGGGAGACAAAAAGGCCGCTACAGACTATTACTACGAGCTTTCCAAGGCCTCCAACTATATCCGGGTGGACCGGGTGGAAAAGGACAAGCTCTGGACAGCTCCCACCCCCTACGGGGATCTGGTTATCACCATAAACCTTTCCAAGCCGGAAAAGGACCCGAAGGCCATTGCCGCCGCCAAAAACGCGCCCCAGGCAGGGTACCCCAAGTGTGCCCTTTGCCGGGAAAACGAAGGTTTTTTGGGCAGTCCCAACCAGGCGGCCAGAGGCAACCACAGGCTCATCCCCCTTTCCCTTGGCGGGGAGCCCTGGTTTTTGCAGTACTCCCCCTATGTGTATTACCCGGAGCACTGCATTATTTTGAGCGCAGAGCACCGGCCCATGAAGGTAAACAGGGAATCGATGGCGCGGCTGCTGGAGTTTATTACCCTTTTCCCCCATTACTTTGTGGGCTCCAACGCGGATTTGCCCATCGTGGGAGGCTCCATTCTTTCCCACGACCACTTCCAGGGAGGGAACTACGAATTCCCCATGGCCAAAGCGGGGATCCGGGAAGAGGTGGCCTTCCCCGGCTTTGAAGGGGTACAGGCCGGGATTGTGAACTGGCCCATGTCTGTGCTGCGGCTGCGCTCCGGGGACAAAGAGGCCCTTTTGGAGCTGGCCAATAAAATCTTGCTGAACTGGCGGGAATATTCCGACGAGGAAGCGGGAATTTTCGCCTATACGGGAGACACGCCCCACAACACCGTTACCCCCATTGCCCGCCGCCGGGGAGAGGCCTTTGAGCTGGACCTGGTGCTGCGGAACAACCGCACCACGGCGGAGCACCCCTTGGGGCTTTTCCACCCCCACGAGCAGTACCACCACATTAAAAAGGAAAACATTGGCCTCATAGAGGTCATGGGCCTGGCCATTTTGCCCCCCAGGCTTTTGAAGGAAACCCGGCTTTTGGAGGAGGCGCTGGCCTGCCCGGAGCGGGAAGGAGAAATTTTTCAAAACCCGGAAATGGAAAAGCACCTGCCCTGGTACCGGCAGTTAAAAGAAGCCGGCGTCACCGGGGAAAACGCCCAAAAGGCCGTGCAGGAAAGCATTGGCCGAATTTTCGGAGAAATTTTAGGGAACGCCGGCGTGTACAAGGACACGGAGGAGGGCAGGGAGGCCTTCCGGCGTTTTTGTGTGAGCCTATGAAGCCGCAAAAAGCCCCTAGGGGCCCCTCGGAAAGAAACACAAATTTGTGGGAGAAAATGTACCCCCAGCGCTGCCTGCTTTGCGGGAAGCCCATAGGCCCGGAAGGCTGCTTTTGCTGGGAGTGCCGGGAAGTTGTTCCGGAATCGGTCCGCATCCGGGTGTTGGACCTTCCGGGGCTGGAGGGGAAATTTTTGGTTTGCGCCGCGCCTCTGCCCTACGAGGGAGAGGTGAAAAAGCTCCTCTACGACTTTAAATTTGGGAAAAGGGAGAACTTGGCCCCGATATTGGCCGAGGCCATGGAAAGCACCATTCGGGTTTTTGAAGAAGAGCCGGACGTGTTTTCCTATGTGCCCATGGACCCCCGCGTCCGGGAAAACCGCCTTTATAACCAGAGCCAGGTCCTGGCGGAAGAGCTGTCCCTGCACTTGGGAATTCCCGTCATGGGGCTTCTGGATGTGAACCCTCAATGGCTGAACCAGCACCGGCTTTCCGGCTCGGAGCGGCAGGAGGACCCCCAGGTAAGCTACTACCGTGCCTCTGCTTCGGCAGAAGGGAAGCGGGTTTTGCTGGTAGACGACGTGATGACCACGGGCGAAACCTTAATGTCCTGCGCGGAGGCCCTGTACCGTATGGGAGCCCTGCAGGTTTGGGGGCTGTGCGTGGCCGATGCCGGTTACGGCATGAAAGACGCCCAATAAAAAGGGCCGGAAAATACAGGCTCGAAAAACACAAAAATACCAAAAGAAAGGAAGGGCCCCGGGCGCAAAGGACCCGGGCCCTTGTGAGGCCATGGCAATGGAACATCCCTTTTCCAGGGAAGCGCTGCTCATAGGGGAAGAAGGGGTCCGCCGCCTGGCGTCCTGCCGGGTGGCGGTGTTCGGCGCCGGAGGCGTAGGGGGCTACGCCATCGAGGCCCTGGCCAGAAGCGGCATAGGGGCGCTGGATATCGTAGACGGGGACAAGGTGAGCCTTACGAACCTGAACCGGCAGATTTTGGCGCTGCAAAGCACCTTGGGGCAGTGGAAGGCCCAGGCGGCCCGGGAGCGGGTTTTACAGATCAACCCCCAGGCCCGGGCGGAGGCCTTTCCTCTGTATTTCACGGAAGAAACCGCCGGGCAGTTCCCCTTTTCCCGGTACGACTATGTGGTGGACGCCATCGACATGGTTTCTGCCAAGCTGGAAATTATTGGGCGTTCCAAGGAGGCAGGAACGCCGGTGATCACCTGCCTGGGCACCGGGAACAAGTTTGACCCCATGGCCTTTCGGGTGACGGACATTTCCAAAACAGAGGTGTGCCCCCTGGCCCGGGTGATGCGCCGGGAACTGAAAAAGCGGCAGATAGCGGATGTAAAAGCCCTCTGGTCGGCGGAGCCGCCAAAAAAGCCGGAGGGCATCCCCTCCGGGGAGCGCCCCATTCCCGGCAGTATGGCTTTTGTGCCGGGGGCCGCGGGGCTCCTTTTGGCGGCGGAAGTGGTCAAGGACCTTTTAGGCGGTTGGTGAGCGGTTCCCCCTCCCCCTCGCCGGCCCTCTTGGCAGCCGCGGACACCTCCGGCGGGGAACGCCAGTTTCCCCCCGCCGGTTCTTTAAAAAAGCTTCCGGTTTGGAAAGGAAGCTTGGGCGCTTCCGGCGGGGAACGCCAGTTTCCCCTGCCGGTCCTTTAAAAAAGCTTACGGAAAGGAAGTCGGCTATGGATAAAGAAAAAATACAGCGGGCGGTACGGGACATTTTGGAAGCCATTGGAGAAAACCCGGAACGGGAGGGCCTACGGGAAACCCCGGAACGGGTGGCCAGAATGTACGAGGAGATCTTTTCCGGGCTTTCCTCCCGGCCGGAAGAGCATTTGAAAATTTTTCACGAGGAGGGCAAGCACGACGAGCTGGTGCTGGTAAAGGATATCCCCCTTTATTCCGTGTGCGAGCATCATCTGCTGCCCTTTGTGGGCAAGGCGCACATCGCCTATATTCCCCAAAAGGGGAAGATCATCGGCCTTTCCAAGTTTGCCAGAATTGTAAACGATTTTGCCCGCCGGCCCCAGGTCCAGGAACGGCTCACCGGGCAAATTGCCGATTTCCTTTACGATAACCTGCAGCCCTTGGGAGTGGCGGTGTTCCTGGAGGCAGAGCATTTGTGCATGACCATGCGGGGGGCCAGAGCCGCCGGAGCCCTCACCCAAACCTCGGCCCTGCGGGGCACCATGCGTTCCGACGCCAGGACCAGGGCAGAGGTCATGGCCCTGGTAAACGGCAAGTGAAGGGAGAAAATTGTTTGAAAAACTGCTTTTTGGCCAGGGGGAGGGAATTCCCCCTTACCCGCACCTATGTGATGGGCATTTTAAACGTGACGCCGGATTCCTTTTCCGACGGGGGGAAATATTTTTCCCCCCGGCAGGCCGTGGCCCGGGCCCTGGAGCTGGAAAAGGAAGGGGCGGATCTTTTAGATATCGGGGGCCAGTCCACCCGGCCGGGCTACCGCCCCATTTCGCCGGAGGAGGAATGGGCCAGGCTGGCCCCTGTGCTGCCGGAGGTGCTGGCAAGGACAAAGCTGGCTCTTTCGGTAGATACCTTTTACCCCCAGGTGGCCCAAAAGGCCCTGGAAGCCGGGGCGCACATCATCAATGACGTGACGGGCTTCGGGGAAGACATGCTGCGGGCTGTGGCAGGCTCCGGATGCGGCTGCGTAGTCATGTGCCCCCTGGGTGGCGAAGAGGGGGAAAAGGGCGGGGAGATTTTCCAAAGGGTGCGGGAGTTTTTCCTGGAACGGCGGGAAGCCGCAGCCCGGCAGGGGATCCCGGAGGCCTGCCTGTGCCTGGACCCGGGCATAGGCTTTGGGAAAACCCCGGAAGAAAACCTGCAGCTCATCGCCGGGGTAGAAAAGACAAAGCTGCCCGGCATCGCCTACCTGATGGCCGCCTCCCGGAAACGGGTAACCGGCATGGTGTGCGGAAACCCGCCCTTTGAACAGCGGCTGCCTGCCACCCTGGCAGCCCACACCGCCGCCATCTTGGGCGGGGCCGATCTGGTGCGGGTCCACGATGTGAAGGAGGCGGTGCAGGCCGCCAAAATGGCGGACGCCCTCAAGGGCGCCCGGAAGGGGGAAACACCATGGACATCATTTTCATAAAGGGCCTGGAACTTTTTGCCTACCACGGGGTGAACCCGGAGGAAAAGCAGGAGGGCCAGCCCTTTGTGCTGGACCTGACCCTGAAGGCGGATCTGGAAAAGGCCCGGCACAGCGACCGCCTGGAAGACACGGTCAATTACGCGGCGGTGCGCAAAACCGTGCAGCGGGCCTTTACCCGGGAAAGCTACGACCTCATTGAGCGGGCCGCCCAGGCGGTGTGCAGCGCCGTGCTGGAGGAACACCCAAGGGTGCAGGAGATCACGGTGCTTTTGAAAAAGCCTCAGGCCCCCATGAACGCCAAATTCGAGTATGTGGCTGTAGAAGTCCGGGAAAAACGGGAAAAAAAGGAGATGCTGTCATGAAGGCAGTCTTGGGGATCGGCACAAATTTAGGGAACCGGGAAGAAAACCTGGCTTCGGCCTTGAGCCTGTTGGAGCAGCTGCCGGGCACCCGGCTGGAACGGCTTTCCAACCTTTACGAAACAGAGCCCTTCGACGTGGTTTCCCCGCAGGGTCCCTACCTGAACTGCTGCGTGCTGCTGGAAACCACGCTGCCCCCGGAGGAGCTTTTGGAGCGCTGCCTTGCCGTAGAGGCAACGCTGGGGCGAGTGAGGACAGAATATCACGGGGCCCGCACCATGGATATTGACCTGCTTTTGTACGAGGGCTTTTCCTCCGAAACCCAAAAGCTCACTGTGCCCCACCCGGGCATAAGGGAAAGGGCCTTTGTACTGGTGCCCCTTTCGGACCTGTTCCCCGGGAAGGAAGGGCTGGGCTATTCCTTTTCCCAGGCCTACGGCCAGGTAGATAAGAGCGGGGTGCAGTTATATAAATAAACTGCCGCCCCCACCCCGGCATAAGAAAGGGCCTTTGTACTGGTGCCCCTTTCGGGGTTTTCCAAAGCGTTTCTGCAGGGAAGAAGGGCAGACTCTCCCAAAACCGTAAAGGTATCACAGCCTCTGCGGTTTTTCTTTTATCGCTTTTCAAAAATAAATTGTATGGAAAAGTTATGCAGCAAAATGGCGTCGCCCAGCTTGA
>CANSKS010000037.1 GCA_947647615.1 uncultured Neglectibacter sp. | reverse complement strand
AACCGGGGAATGAAGGTTTTGCAGACCTTTGCCTTACCACTTGGCTATGTCACCATAGAACATCGTTTTTCAACGACTTTTATATTATATGCAAATTTTTTCCTTTTGTCAACCATAAAAAAGAAATTTTATTTTCCTAAAATAAAAAACTACAGAATAACACAATTCGTTATTCTGTAGTTTTTGGTGCCTCCGATCGGAATCGAACCAATGACACGGGGATTTTCAGTCCCCTGCTCTACCAACTGAGCTACAGAGGCAAATATGGCGACCCGGAACGGGCTCGAACCGTCGACCTCTAGCGTGACAGGCTAGCGTTCTAACCAGCTGAACTACCGGGCCATAAAAAGAGATATGGTGGGGACAATAGGACTCGAACCTATGACCCCCTGCTTGTAAGGCAGGTGCTCTAACCAGCTGAGCTATGCCCCCAGATCATACAAGTTAAATCACTTTTCAGCGACTTATATAGTCTACACGATTCCAAAGAATTTGTCAATAGAGATTTTTAAATTTTTTCATTTTTTGCTATTTTTTTTGCTTGTTCAGCTAGCTGGGTCAATTCTTCTTTAGAAAAGTAATATTTCCGGTTACAGTAGTGGCAAACAGCTTCCACTTTTCCCTCTTCGTTTAAAGGAAGCCCCCGGATTTCTTTTTCTCCCAGCGTAAGCAAAGCACGGGCATATCGCTCTTTACCGCAATTACAAGCATAGTGAACCGGCAATTCTTCTAACGCCTGCACATCAAAACCCTTTAATGCACAATGGCATATTTCTTCCGGCAACATTCCCTTGGCCAGCATCGTGGTTACGGAATCTAGTTCTGAAAGGTTTTTTTCCAACTTTTCCAAAGCCGCCTCTTCCGCACCGGGCAACGCCTGAATCAACAAACCGCCGGAAAGCATAGTCTCACCGTTTTCCTTGTTCACCAAAACTCCTAAGGCACAAACAGTCGGAGTTTGTTCGCTAAGGGCGTAGTAGTTGGTGATATCTTCTGCCACTTCTCCGCTCACAAGCTCTACCTGCCCCACATAGGGCTCTCCCGTACCAAAATCCCGGATAACGGCAAGCCTGCCAGTATTTCCGACAGCTCCGCCTACATCTAATTTTCCGTTTGTCTTTAAGGGCAGCTCCACGTCGGGGTGATCAACGTAACCCTTTACATTGCCGCTATTATCCGACACAGCTACCAATATGCCTAAAGGGCCTCCGCCATCCATTTTCAAGGTTATTTCTGCCCTTTCCCCTTTTAGCATGGCGCCCATCATGGAAGCACCCGTCAAAAGCCGTCCAAGAGCTGCGCAAGAAGTCTTTGTAAGCCGGTGAAGCCTTTGCGCGGTATATACCAGATCGGTGGAATTGATGGCAGAAGCAAGGAAGCTTCCGTCTGCGGTTATGCAACGTATAATCTTATCCATACCTTTTCCCCCTATGTTGCTTTTTGAGCGGCTATCATCAACCGTTGGCTTTCCGCTTTTGGCTCCTCAAAGCTGAGCTCATCATAGATTTTAATATTACAGAAGCCTGTCCGCAGCAAAAGTTCCTGGATCTTTTCCACAGGATAAGCTCTTTCGGAAAAAGATTCCGAGCTTCTATAATAACAATTTCCGTCTCTTTCAAAAAAATCCAAGTGAATATCTACTTTTCCCAAGGCAGGTGTAAAGTGGTTTTGCCACACACAATACACTTGGGAAATATCGTAAACAAAAGTGCGGTCTCCCAAAATTTTTTCATGCTTATAAAGAGTGTTTATATCAAAGAGAAAATATCCTTTTGGATTCATGAAAAAGGAAACGTTTGAGAAAACCCTCTCCAGTGCTTTCTCATTGGGCAAATGATTGAGGCTATCTAAAGCACAAATCACGGTATCGACTGTCCCGTAAAGGTCCAGTCCTTGCATATCCTGGCATAAAAATAAAATGTCTGCACCGTTTTCCATGCATTTTTCCCTGGCTTGGGAAAGCATAGCTACGGAGGCGTCAATTCCATAAACATCGATACCCCGACGGAACAATTCCAATGTCAAGCTGCCGGTACCACAAGCCAAATCCAATGTAATGCCGGGATCGTGGCCCAGGAGTTGACATAACTGCAAATAGTATGCTGCCCTTTGTGGATATCCTACATTTTTTGTCAGGCTGTCATAATATTGTGCAAAATAGGAATAACCGCTCATTAAGAGTCCTTCTTTCCCTCTTCGATCCGCTGGAATACCAGCTCATATCCGTCGCTTCCATAGTTTAGAGCTCGGTTCACTCGGCTGATGGTTGCGGTAGAAGCACCTGTTTCAGCCACAATATCACTGTACACCTGTTTTTTACTGAGCATATAAGCTACAGCCAACCGCTGAGACATCGCCTTCAGTTCCGGGACTGTACACAAGTCATCAAAAAATTTATAACATTCCTCCGGTGTCCGCAAGGTAAGAACCGCTTGGAACAGGAAATCGATATTTTTATCTTGAAGCTTTTCGTTCATTTGATTTACCCCTTTAATTTCAAAAGCTACATTTTACTTTAGAATTTTAGCACAGAAAAGTGTAAAAGTAAACCAGAAAAGCACAATGTTTTTCAAATATCATTTCGAACCAGATCTTCATAGCTCTCTCTTCGAATAATAACTCGAGGAATGCCCTGGGAAACCATGACACAGGCAGGACGAGGATTCCGGTTATAATTGGAAGCCATGGAGTAATTGTAAGCACCAGTGGAAAGGACAGCCAAAATATCCCCTTCTTCCGGGGGTTGGATCAAAGCATTCTCTTGGATCAGATCTCCGCTTTCACAGCATTTTCCCGCTATAGTTGCGGTATATTCGGCGGGGTTCCCAGCTTTATTGGCCACCAGACAGGTATAAGAAGCCTGGTAAAGGGCATAACGAGGGTTTTCAAACATGCCGCCATCGATAGAAACATAATTGCGCACATTGGGAATTTCTTTGATCGCACCAACTGTATATAAAGTGATTCCGGCTTCTCCCACAATGGAGCGGCCCGGTTCAATATAGATTTTTGGAACTGTCAGGCCTTGCTCCCGGCACTTTTGGTGTACCATTTCGGACACAAGCCTCATATAATCTTCATAAGGGATCGTGTCGTCGCTTTCTACATACTTAATTCCAAAGCCGCCGCCTAAATTGAGAAACTCCGGCTCCAAGGCCAGCTCCTGCCTTAACTGAACAAAGAAATCCAGCATTACCTCTGCAGCGTGAACAAAGGGCAGGGTTTCTAAAATTTGTGACCCGATATGGCAATGAAGACCCCGTACTACTATATTTTCAAAAGTCAACGCTTTCCTTACCGTTTGGAAAGCTTCTCCGCTTTGCAGGTCTAAACCAAATTTAGAATCAATTTGCCCGGTGCGAATAAACTCATGGGTATGAGCGTCAATCCCCGGCTTAATGCGGAAAGAAACGCCTACCTTCTTCCCCGCTTTTTCCGCTAAATCCTGAATATGAAATAATTCCTGAAGGTTATCTACTACAATGTCTCCGATCTCCTGCTTCACCGCATAGGAAAGTTCCTCCAAAGATTTGTTATTTCCCTGGAAATGAATCTTTTCTGCAGGCACTCCCGCAGAAAGGGCGGTATAAAGCTCGCCGCCGGAAACCACTTCAACATCTAAGCCCTCGCCAATCACGATACGGTAAATTTCTTTGCAGGAAAAAGCTTTACTTGCATAAATTGGGCAGCCAAAACCGTCGTAGTACTTTTGAAAGGAAAGAACATATTTCCTGCACACTTCTCTGATTTTGTCCTCTGACATCACATAAAGAGGTGTTCCAAATTTTTGGGCTAGCTCTATGGTATCACATCCGCTGATGGTTAAATGTCCCAAGCTGTTGACGGAAAGACAATCGGAAATCAACTGGATTCCTCCTTCTTATTTTTCAAAGCAATAACGGCCTTTTCTATGGTGGTTTTTACCACTTCCAGCCCGGTGCCATTTATGGCGGATACTGGATAAAAATCGATTCCATATTCTCGGAAAAGTTCGGCAAACAGCTGTAACTGCGTCGCTGTTTGTGTTTTGTTCAATTTATCGCTTTTTGTACACACTACAATAAAAGGGACTTGCCATTCTGAGAGAAAATCAATCATATTTCTGTCATCGGCAGAAGGCGGATGACGCATGTCCACCAGTTGAATTACCAAGCCAATGGCACGTTTTTGGTCAAAATATCCCTCTACCAGGTCTCCCCACCGGTCTTTTTCCTTTTTAGAAACTTTGGCATATCCATAACCGGGCAGGTCCACAAAACGGCAATCCGGAAGCCGATAAAGATTGATAGTAGCAGTTTTGCCGGGAGTTGCGCTGACTCTGGCCAAAGCTTTTCGGTTGACCAACCGGTTAATCAGGGAAGATTTTCCCACATTAGATCTGCCGGAGAATACAATTTCCGGCAGATCGCTTTTTGGAAGCTGCTCTTTTTTCCCGGCAGAAAGCTCAAAAGTCACAGTTTGAAAATTCACAGAGATCTCCTTTTATTGTACTAAGGTATTGGGAGAGCTTTGGGTTGCTTGGCGTATCTCCGCAGCAGGCAAGGGATGATTGGGCGGCGGCAAAAATGGCAAAGCCGCTTCCAAAACCATATCGATCCGCTTCACAGGAAGGAAGGTGACATGTTTTTTTACAACCTCGTCCACTTCTGCCAGGTCCGGGACATTGTCGAAGGGGATCAGTACAGTTTCAATTCCATTTTTATAGGCAGCCATGGCCTTTTCTTTTAATCCCCCTATAGGAAGTACTCTTCCCTGTAAAGTGATTTCCCCTGTCATCGCCACATTGTGACGTACCGGAATTCCACACAAGGCCGAAGTGATAGCGGTTGCCATAGCAGTGCCAGCAGAAGGACCATCTTTGGGTACTGCGCCTTCGGGAGCATGGATATGGATGTCACATTTTTCGTAGAAATTGGGGTTAATCCCAAGAGAGTTGGCACGAGTCCGAATGCAGGTGATGGCGGCATTGGCCGATTCCTTCATGACATCTCCCAAAGAGCCGGTAAGCTGGATCTTTCCGTTGCCTTCCATTACAGCCACTTCGATGGGTAAAATCTCTCCCCCTACGCTGGTCCAAGCAAGGCCGTTGACCAGGCCGACCGTATCCTCTTTAGGCAAGCGATCCCGCAAATATTTCTTCGGCCCCAACAGCTCTTCCAAATTTTCCGGTTTCACGGTAAAGGAAGTGAATTCTTCGTCAGAAACAATCTTTTTTGCCACCTTACGACAAATAGAGCCAATGTTTCTTTCTAAAGTACGCACACCAGCTTCTCTTGTGTACCCCTCTATCAGGTCTTTAACTGCGTTTTTAGTGAATTTCAGCTGTGCCGGCTTAATCCCGTGTTTTGCAAGCTGTTTTTTGATCAAATGTTTTGTGGCAATATTCAGCTTTTCTTCCAGTGTATAGCTTCCCAGTTCGATGATATCCATGCGGTCATGAAGAGGCCCGGGAATCCGGGAAGGGTCATTGGCTGTGGTAACAAATAGAACGCTGCTCAGGTCAAAGGGCATGTCTATATAATGGTCGGTAAATTCTTTATTTTGTTCTGGGTCCAACACCTCTAACAGAGCGGAAGCCGGATCCCCTTTAAAGTTTTGGCCCAGTTTATCGATTTCATCCAGCAAAATCAGAGGGTTTCGAACACCGGCCTGCTTCACGGCGTTGATAATACGGCCCGGCATGGAGCCAACATAGGTTTTCCGATGTCCCATGATCTCCGCCTCGTCGCTGACGCCGCCCAAAGATACTCTCACATATTTTCTGCCGGTAGCTTCTGCAATGGATCGAGCGATGGAGGTTTTTCCCACGCCAGGAGGGCCGGAGAGGCAGATGATTTGTCCGGTTTGCTTGGGCGCGAGGCTTTTTACCGCTAAAATTTCCACGAAACGCTCTTTCACTTTGTCCAGGCCGTAATGATCCCGGTCTAAGATTTTTCTGGCCCGATTGATATCAAGCCTTTCTTTAGACAAATTGTTCCAAGGAAGCTCCAAGCAAGTGTCCAAATAAAGGCGGATTACACTGGCTTCATGAGAGCCGTAGGGCATGCGGTAAAGTTTTTCACATTCCTTTAGGAGCTTTTCCTCACAGGTTTTGGAAAGCCTTAAGGCCAGCACCTTATCTCGCAGCTCATCGGCCTCCTGCTGAGGATTATCGTCTTCCCCCAGTTCGTTTGTAATGGCCCGAAGCTGTTCCTTTAAGTAATATTCCCGCTGGTTTTCGTCGATCTGGGCTTGCGTTTTTTCATGAATTTCCTCTTCGATGGAAAGAATGTGGATTTCTTCCGTGAGGGCGTCGATCAGCTTCTGCATCCGCTTCAAAGGCCTCAGCTCGTCGAGAATATACTGCTTTCGCTCCAGATCAATAGATAGGTTGGAAGCCAAATAATCAGCCAGCCTGCCACAATCCTTTTCCTGCAATACTCCCATTAGAACATCCGGGGGCACTCTTCGGAACAAACGCAGATATTCGTCAAATTTTTCGTGGATAATGCGGATCAAAGCTTCTGACCGATAAGACTTTTTATAGGTCAGAATAGGACACTTTATAATATTTCCCAAAAGGAAGGGTTCTTCCTTTACAAGAGACATAATCTCTCCCCGGTACAAGCCTTCTACGTGAAGCTTAATCCCTTCCTCGGAATGATGCACCACCTGACGAATTTGGGCGATGACCCCAATTTTATATAGGTCATCTCCGGTAGGTTCGTTCTCCGACATATCCACTTGGGAAACCAGGAAAATAAAATGATCTTTGTCGACGGCCTCTTTTACCGCCAGGATAGACTTTTTTCTCGCGATGTCAAACTGCAGCATCATGCCTGGAAAAAAGACTAAGCCGCGAACCGCCAAGACAGGAAGACATAGGTTATTTTCTAAATTTGAATTATTTTCTGTAAACATTTGTCAATATGTACTCCTAAAATCAGGGAAAGACTGTGCCGGCAAATAACCCAGCAACAGCCTTCTCCGTTTTTATTATGATACCGAATCCTTGCGGTCACGTCGTTTTGGCTGCGTGATCTTAATTTTTACGGGCTTTCGGTCTTTGTTGTAAACAATGGCCGGTTTGGCGTTGTTTTCTATCATTTCTTTTGTAACGGTAACCTTTTCCACGGTGAAATCGCTGGGAATTTCATACATCATGGGCATTAGTGTTTCCTCCATGATAGAACGCAGGCCTCTGGCCCCCGTTTTTCTCTCCAAAGTACGCTTTGCAATGCTGATCAGCGAGTCCGGAGTGAATTCCAAGTCTACCTTATCAAGGTCAAAAAGCTTTTTATATTGGTTGACCAGGGAATTTTTGGGTTCTGTTAAAATGCGGACTAAAGAATTTTCATCCAAAGCATTCAGAGAGGTAATTACGGGAATTCTGCCCACCAATTCGGGAATTAAGCCATACTTGACCAAATCGTGGGGTGTGACATCCTTCATCCAATCTATTTCGTCCAGCTCTTTTTTGCCATGGACTTCTCCACCAAACCCGAGAGACGTAGAGGCGGAACGTTTCTGAACAATCTTTTCCAACCCATCAAAGGCACCTCCGCAAATGAAAAGGATGTTGGAGGTATTGATCATAATAGATTCCTGTTGGGGGTGCTTGCGGCCTCCCTTTGGAGGTACACTGGCTGTGGTTCCCTCTAAAATTTTTAAGAGGGCCTGCTGCACACCTTCGCCGCTAACATCCCGAGTGATAGACTGGTTTTCCGATTTACGAGAGATCTTATCGATTTCATCGATATAAATAATCCCTCGTTCCGCCCGGAAAATATCAAAGTCGGCCGCCTGGATCAAACGCAAAAGGATGTTTTCCACGTCCTCGCCTACATAACCAGCCTCGGTAAGGGTGGTGGCGTCTGCAATGGCAAAAGGAACATCTAACAATTTGGCCAAGGTTTGAGCCAAATAGGTCTTTCCTACACCAGTAGGGCCCAACAGCAAAACATTGCTTTTGGAAATTTCTACATCATCATTGGAAAAATAGATACGTTTATAATGGTTATAAACTGCAACAGATAAGGCAATTTTCGCTTTATCTTGGCCAACCACATATTCGTCGAGTTTCTTTTTGATCTCATGAGGCTTCGGAAGGAGGATGCCCACTTCTTTTTCATCGCTTCTGCCTTTTTTTAAGCGGTCCTCATCTTCAATAATAGACATGCAAAGCCTGACGCATGCGTCACAGATATAAACACCTGTGCCGGCGATCAGCCGGTCAACAACAGCTTGGGGCTTGCCGCAAAAGGAACAACAAATATCATTTTCCTCTTTGCCTGCCATTTAGCCACTTCCTTTCTTTACCTCTTTTCGATCACTTTATCGATCAACCCATATTCCAGGGCCTGCTGGGCGGACATAAAGTTGTCGCGTTCCGTATCTCTTTCTATGACCTCTAAGGGTTGCCCCGTACGTTCGGAAAGGATGGTATTCAGCTTTTTCTTCACATAAAGGATGTGGTTTGCATGAATACTGATATCGGTAGCCTGGCCTTTAGCTCCGCCGCTGGGCTGGTGAATCATAATTTCACTGTTCGGCAAAGCGAAACGCTTTCCCTTTGCGCCTGCAGCCAACAGGAACGAACCCATACTGGCGGCCATGCCAATGCAGATTGTAGAAACGTCGCATTTGATGTACTGCATAGTATCGTAGATTGCCATGCCATCCGTAATTACACCGCCGGGGCTATTGATATACAGAGATATATCTTTTTCGGGATCTTGCCCTTCCAAATAAAGCAACTGTGCTACAACCACACCAGCAGAAGCACTGTTTACTTCCTCATTGAGAATGATGATACGGTCATTGAGCAACCTGGAGAAAATATCATAAGAACGTTCTCCTCTGCTGGTTTGTTCCACAACATAAGGCACTAAACTCATTTCTAGAATTCTCCTTTCCAAACTTTATATAGTATGAGAAGAAACAATAAGACTTATTCAAAAAAAGGAAATTTTAGCCCTCTGTCTTTTCCTCTGGGGAATCGTCCGCCTCTTTTTCTTTGGATTCTGTCTTCTTTTTTGTGCTTCTCTTAGCAGCAGGCTTCTTTTCTTCCTTTTTTTCTTCTTCCAAATATACGGCGTTTTCCCGAACGAAGTCCACAGCCTTCTGGTTGGCAATGTCCCCAGTGATCGCCTCTTCTGTCACCAGATTCTTTACGTTTTCCAAAGGCATCTGGTAAGCATCTGCAAGCTTCTGGAATTCGGCCTCAATCTCTTCCTCCGTAGGCTTAATCCCTTCCAATTCAGCGATCTTTTCCAGGCCAAGACGCACTTTTACCTGACGTTCTGCCTGTGGCTTATATTGCTTTCTCAAGTCATCCGTTGTCATTGCAGTATATTTTAAATAAGTTTCCAGGTTAAGCCCTTGAGATTGTAGCCGGTAGGCAAAGGAATTGATCACCTCGTCTACTTCGTTTTCGATCATCTCTTCAGGAATTTCGGCCTCAACTTTTTCGATGACCGCGTCGATCAGCTGGTTTTCCGCATCGGCGTCGGCCGCCTTTTGGCGCTGCTCTAAAAGCTTCTTTTCTACATCGGCACGGTAATCGGCCAACGTGTCGAATTCACTGACATCCTTGACAAACTCGTCGTCTACAACGGGCAGCTCTTTCATTTTAATCTCATGCAGCTTTACCTTGAAAACGGCGTCTTTCCCCTTGAGGTCTTCCGCGTGATAATCTTCCGGGAATTTCACATTTACATCGAACTCTTCCCCAATTTTATGGCCTTCCACCTGCGTTTCAAAACCGGGAATAAACTGGCCGGAACCCAAAGTGAGCTCATAGCCTTCCGATTTGCCGCCGTCAAACTGCTTTCCGTCTACATAACCGTCAAAGTCAATAACCGTGATATCACCATTTTCCGCAGCACGGTCTTCCACATTCATAATGCGGGAATTTCTTTCGCGCACCCGCTGGATCTCGTTATCAATATCGCCATCTGTGACAACGGCAGGAGCTTTTGTCACATTAATACCCTTGTAATTTTCAATTTTTACCTCAGGCTTGACCACAACAACCAGCTTGCAGAGAACACCCTTATCTTTACCGATCTCTTCAATTTTGAAGTCGCCTACAGCAACCACTTTTAACTCCGATTTCTCAATAGCCTCTGTGACCATGGGGCGGTACAAGTGATTGACAGCGGCCTCGAAGAAGACTTCTTCTCCATAATATTTTTCTATAAAAGCCCTGGGAGCTTTGCCTTTCCGGAAACCCGGAACATTCATCTTCTTACTTTCCCTTTTGAAAACCTCATTGATGGCTTTGTCAAATTCCTGGGGAGTGACCTCCAATTCTAATTCATACCGGTTTGTCTCAACATTATTTGTGGATTTCAAATTCATGGCTCTTTTTCCTCTCAAATAAACTTAAAACGCAACTGCATCATTATACCATATCCACTTTTAATAATCCATATATAAAGCGGAAATATTTTTAGAAAACACGAAAAAAAACGCAAAAAAGCCTGGGAAAAATACTTAAATGATTGGAACAGGAGAAAATTTAACATAGTCACAGGAAACCAAATTCATGCTGATGCCCTTCCAATTTCCCACCAAAGCTTTTTTTGCCGCCTGCTGGCCATGGATATGCCCAAAATAGCAACGGGTTATTCCAGCCCGAAATAACAGTTCTAAAATTTCCCGGCATTCCATACCGTCGTAAACAGGAGGGTAATGTAGGAAAACAATAGGAAGCTTTCCCAGCTTTTTTCCTTCCTCCAAAGACATTTGGAGCCTTCCCACCTCTCGGTTGACAATTTTTTTGTCCTCTTCTGTGGCAGAATTGTAAAGCCATCCGCGAGTTCCGCAAATGGCGTATTCCCCTATCGAATAAGCACAGTTGTGCAGGACATGCAAGTCGGAGAAGCCATGCTGGGAAAAGAAATTCTCTATTTTTGTCTTTGTAGACCACCAGTAATCGTGATTGCCCTTTAGCAGGATCTTTTGGCCTGGCAAAGAATGCAGAAAAGAAAAATCAGCAAGGGAATCTTCCAATTTCATGGCCCAGGAAATATCTCCAGCCAATACGACCGTGTCATCTTTCGAAACCAGAGACCTCCAATTTTCGGACAATCGGTTTATATAATTATTCCAGCCTTGAAAAACATCCATGGGCTTATTGGAATTTAAAGATAAGTGAAGATCTGCGATCACAAAAAGCGCCATAGGATTATCCCCATAAGGAATCTGCGCAATGCAGCACAAAATCGCCCATATTCTGTTTTTTTACAATTTCTGTAAAGCGAATCTCCTTTTCGGAAAGCGCCTTGATTTGTGCCGGTGCTTTTGTTCCAGAGATTTTTTCCAGTTCCATTAGGCCTTGGAATTCGTCTTCCTGAACTTGCAGGCCAACAGCCTGGGATACGCTGGAAACAAATTTATACGGGCTGGCAGTGGAGGCGATGACCGTGGGAGTGTGGTCCCCAGTTTCTGCCAAATATTGCCGGTATACCTCTACCGCTACAGCCGTATGAGGGTCGCAAAGGTAACCTTCTTTTTCCAACATCTGCCGAATGGTGGAGGCGGTACGGGCATCATCACAGGATCCGCCAAAGAAAAGCATTTTTACCTTTTCGGAAATTTCCTTGCCCACTTCATAGTAACCGTTAGAAGCGAGCTCTGCCATCCAACTTGCCAAAGCTTGGTGGTTTTCTCCCGAAAGGGCAAAAAGCAAACGCTCCAAATTACTGGAGATGAGAATGTCCATGGAAGGCGAAGTGGTGGTGTAAAACTCACGCCGGCGGTCATAAAGTCCTGTATGAATAAAATCGGAAAGCACGCGGTTGGCATTGGAGGCGCAAATAAACCGACCAATGGGAATTCCCATGCGGCAGGCGTAATAAGCCGCCAAAATATTGCCGAAATTCCCCGTGGGAACCACCACGTTCAGTTTGTCACCAAAGGTGCGGAGCACGCCCTTCCGGTACAATTCGAAATAGGAGTAAAAATAGTAAACGATCTGCGGCAGAAGCCTTCCCCAGTTGATAGAGTTGGCACTGGAAAAAAGCAGCCCTCGCTTTTCCAGCTGCGCTTTTAGTACTTGGTCGGTAAAAATATTTTTGACACCACTTTGCGCGTCATCAAAGTTCCCCGCCACAGCGCAGACCATGACGTTTTCTCCCTCTTGTGTCTGCATTTGCAGCTGCTGCATAGGGCTTACTCCATTTTGGGGGTAAAAGACCAGAATTTTGGTGTCGTCCACATTTCGAAACCCTTCCAAAGCAGCCTTTCCAGTGTCGCCCGAAGTGGCAACCAAAATCAACGCTTCCTTTTCCGGCGCGTTTTTCTTCAAAGCCTTCGTCAGGAAATGGGGCAAAATTTGCAAGGCCATATCTTTAAAGGCGCAAGTAGGGCCGTGCCACAGCTCCAAAAGGTATTTTTGCTCCCCTGTTTTGGTAAGGGGAACCAAACGTACCGGTTCTTCATCGTCAAATTTTTCAGCAGTATAGGCCTTTTCCACGCAATCGGAAATTTCTTCGGGGGTGAAGTCAGATAAAAACTGAGAAAACAAGAACTTCGCCAATTCCCGGTAACTCATTTCCGCCATTTTGGGAAAAGAAAGGGATAGATCCGGAAAGGTCTCCGGTACAAAAAGTCCGCCCTCGTCCGAGATTCCTTTTACAATCACCTGAGAGGCAGACAGCTTTACAAAAGGCGCCCGTGTACTTTGATATTCCATGCTTTCATTTTCCTTTCTACACCATAAATTCATCCCTGGTCAGTCAAAAACGTTTTCTTGGAAAAATCGGGATGCGTTTTGCCAAAATAATTTTTGAACAAACTCCTCGCCGTAGTTATGTTTTAAAAAGAGCTCCCGCAGCAAAACGACCGACTGCAGGCCTTCCATATCGCCGGGCAGCTGCGCGCCGTCAAAATCGCTGCCTATGGCCAGTGTGTCTTCCCCGCCCAGGGAAAGGAAATGCTCCGCATGCCTCAAAATGTCTTCCATAGAGGCTTCGGAAGGAGCATCGTTTAAAAAGGTACGGTAAAAGTTAAGGCCTACCAATCCGCCGGAAGCTTTGATTGCCAAAAACTGCTCATCGGTGAGATTACGAGGATGGGAACAAATTGCTTTGGCGTTGGAGTGAGAAGCAATAAGAGGTCTTTTTGCAAGCCGCAGGACATCCCAAAAGAGCTCTGGACTGGCATGAGAAAGGTCCAGCACAATCTCAGCCTCTTCCAAAAGCGGAACCGCCTTTTTCCCAAAATCCGTAAGCCCGCCGGCACCCGGAGCCAACACACCCCTCCCCAACTCATTTTCTCCGTTCCAAGTAAGGGTGATCGCCTTTACACCTCGTTCTTTTAACCGGGGAATATTGCGAAGTTTCCCTCCCAGGGCGGCGGCATTTTCCACTGTGAGAACGGCCTGCAGGCAATTTGGGACAGCGATCTCGCCGCGATAGACCATCTTTTCCTTATTTTGGCAAATTTTTTCCTCTAAACAATCCGCAACTGCCGTAAACCGCTGGAAGGCGGCTTCTCCGGAAAGGCCATCCGGAATCCAGGCGGCAAAGCATTGGGTGTAATGGGAAAATGACGTGGCCCGCTGCAGATCTACATGTAATTGGTTTTTTGAGATCCCTACGCCCTTTAGGGTACATTCTGTCATAGTGTCACAATGAAGGTCAAAATAATCCATAATACAGCAGCTCCTTTTCACCCTCAGCCAAGATCTAAGAAAAAATTGTCACGGGAAGCAGTTTTCCAGATATTCCAGATGAATCACCCTGCCGTTTTGTGTCGTGACGGCAGCAGCGTCAAACCTGGGCTGCAAAGAGCTCTGTACTTTTGACAAATAAGCCTGGGCTGTGACCAAAATCTTCTTTTGTTTCGCCCGTGTAATGGCTTCAAAAGGGTGCTCTGTGCTTCCTTGCTTTCTGGTTTTCACTTCCACAAAAACAATATATTCTTTATTTTCCGCAATAATATCTATTTCTCCAAAACGGGAATGATAATTCTGTTCTAAAATGCAGAATCCATGTCTGATGAGATATTCTTTTACAAAAGATTCTCCCAATTTTCCCGAAGAATTTTCCATGGTGTCACATTGCCCCATTAAAAAACAGCTTTACTTTTCGGCCAAATTCTTTAAAAAGCTTTTTCGGTGCTCCGGAAGGACTCCGTAAGCCTTAATAGCATCGTAATGACCTTTCGTGCCATAACCTTTGTGGGACGAAAAATCATATTCCGGATACTTTTCTCCTAATTCCCGCATTATCCGGTCCCTGCTCACTTTGGCCAAAATGGAAGCCGCCGCAATACTGGCACTTTTGGCGTCTCCTTTTACAATGGTCTCTCCCGGTATGGGAAGAGGGGGCATTCGATTTCCATCTACCAAAGCCCAGGAGGCCGGCACTGGCAAGGCCTCTACTGCCCGTTTCATGGCTAAATAAGTGGCTTGTAAAATATTGATTTCATCAATTTCTTTTTCTGTTGCATAGCCGATCCCGTAGGCAATGGCTTCCTCTTGAATAACGCCGAAAAGCCGCTCTCGTTTTTTTTCCGAAAGCTTTTTGGAATCGTTTAATCCCTCAATGGAGCAGCGGAAAGGCAAAATAACTGCGGCAGCATAAACCGGACCTGCCAGGGGGCCTCTTCCCGCCTCGTCTATGCCACAAACCGTCTCATAGCCTCGTTCCCGTGCTTTTTGCTCGTAAAAAAACCAATCCAGCATTTCTTCGGCCATTTTATATCACCTGTTCCAAAGTCATGGGGCCCAATTTCCCGCCGCGATACTCGTCTAAAAGTGTGATCGCAGCCCGTTCTGTATTGACCTGCCCTCCGGAAACCAGCATTCCCCTTTTTCTTCCAATTCGTTCCAGAATTTCATATCCCTCCAGCCTGTCGCTGGGGGATATTCCGGTTTGGTACCGTTCATTGACAGCCTGGGGGTAAAGCTCCATCAACAGTTCCAGAAGCCGACAGGCCAGCCCTTCCGGGTCCAGAATTTCCGATTTCACAGCACCTGTAAAGGCCAAATGCTCGCCTACGAGAGGGTCCTCAAATTTCGGCCATAACACACCGGGCGTATCCAACAATTCAAAGCCTTTCCCAACAGAGAACCAGCGGTTTTGCCGGGTAACTCCGGGGCGGTCCTGGACTTCCGCTTTTCCCCTGCCTTTTATTGTCCTATTGATAAAAGAGGATTTTCCTACGTTGGGAATTCCCAGCACCATCACCCGGATCGGCCTCCCCTTCATCCCCTTTTTTTCCCAAGCAGCAATTTGGCTTTGCAGAACTTCCTTGACGGCAGCATAAAAAGCCGGAATACCTTTTCCCGTCTTACAATCGATGGGCAATGCGCGAACAGCTTCCCTTTGGAATTTGGCGATCCACCGGTCTGTTTGTACCGCGTCGGCCATGTCGCTTTTGTTGAGCAGCACCACCTTGGGCTTCGTACGAATAATTTCCCGCAGCACAGGATTTGAGCTGCTTTGGGGGATTCGGGCGTCCAATATTTCCGCCACGATATCTACCAATTTGATATCTTCCGCAATTTTCCTGCGGGTCTTTGCCATATGCCCTGGAAACCATTGAATAGATTGAATATCGCTCAAGGATGGACCTCCCTTCTTTTTTCGGCTGTTTTTAGCCTGCCGGGCCAAAAATAGAAAACGGAAAAAGGTTAAAGATCACTTTTCCCAAAATATTACGGTTATCTATCATACCGATTTCTCGGAAGCGGCTATCTTTGGAATTCACCCGGTTATCTCCCAGCACAAATACGCAGCCCTCTGGTACGGTTTGAGGGAAATCCAGCATTTGGCCGGGATATTCCGGCACCACAGTAATCCCGTTTTCTATTCCAAACTGTGAGCCTTCCACAGGTATGCCGTCTACCGTAACTTCCTGAAGCTCTGGATCAAAATCCACTGTTTGTCCCTGGGTGGCAATAACCCTTTTTATAATGGGCTCTTCCAGGGCATGAACCACTATGACAACATCGCCCTGCCGCAGCTGCGGTACCAGGCTGGCAGTCAAAACACGGTCCCCATTGTGGTAGGTGGGTTCCATGGAGCCGCCATCTACCGTGATAACCCGAAAACAGAAAGTAAAGACTGCGATAATTACAACCGCCGCAACAACAATTTCTTCTGTCCACTCCAGCACCTGCGTGACAATCGCAGAGGGGGCCCTTCTTTCTTCTTCCTGAATTTCCATGAGATCGCCTCTTTCGCTACCAGTATTTAAAAGGGGAATATCTTTAGTATGGCTTTTCCTAAAATATTCCGTTCATCGATCATTCCGACTACCCGATACCGGCTATCTTCAGAAACCCCGCGGTTGTCTCCCAATACAAAAACACATCCCTCTGGGACTACTGTGGGAAATTCCAAAACCTGAAGAGAACTGTAGGGGAGTTCTGTAATCCCGTTTTTTAATCCAAATTTTGTTTCATCTACCGGCTGCCCATCGATCAGAACAGATTTCGTTTCTGTATCGAAACCTACTGTCTGCCCTTGGGTGGCAATGACTCTTTTGATAATAGGTTCCTGGAGCACATTGGTAATTACCACTACATCCCCCTGCTGGGCCTCGCCAAAGGCATTTACCACTAAAACCCTGTCGCCGTCGTTGTAATTCGGTGCCATTGAGGTACCTGTAACTGTAATAACCCGAAAAAGGAAGGTGAAGACAACGGCAATTAGAACAACCGCGGCTACCAGATCTTCTATCCATTCCAAAAGAATTCTGGTCTTTTTCCCGGGGCCTTGCTCCTGTTGAGCGTGGTTTTCTTCCATATTCATGAACTCGATACTCCTAAAATAATAAGAAAAAAGGGACAAAATCTTGTCCCCTTCTTTCCTGTATTTCGACTTTTAACGAAGCTGCTCTTTTACCTTGGCGGCCTTGCCGACCCTGTTGCGCAGGTAATACAGCTTCGCTCTGCGGACACGGCCAAAACGAACTACTTCTACCGCCTTGACGTTGGGAGAATGAAGGGGGAAAACTCTTTCCACGCCTACGCCGTAAGAAACACGGCGCACGGTAAAGGTTTCGCTGACGCCGCTGCCCTTCCGAGCGATCACAGTGCCTTCAAAAAGCTGGACCCTTTCCCGCTCGCCTTCACGGATATTTACGCTGACTTTTACAGTGTCACCTACAGAAAACTGAGGGACCTCTGCCTTAAGAGAATCCTGTGAGATCATTTTTAATGCATCCATTTGATATTCCTCCATAATAATTGCTTCAGACATTCATGCCAAAAGGCAGCGGACTGTCCGCTTCTTTGCGTAAAACACGCAGAACCCTACGAACAAGCCTTTGAGGAAGCTCGCAGATTTCAAATACCTTGCTATTTTAGCATATCTCCAAAAAGATTGCAAGTATTTTTACCGCAATTCCAAAAAATCTTTCGTAAGCAGCCGATTCCGGCAAATTTCGGTATAGGGCTCTTCCCCGCTATATTTTTGCAGAGCGTCTAATAAAAGCGCAGGGTTAATACTTCCCTCCACACTGCATGGCAGCAAAACCTGGGCAGTCAAAAAAGAGGATTCACGGGCATCAAAAATCATTTTTTGAAAATAAGGCTTTATGTCAAATTCTTTTTCCCCTTTTTTCGTATGCTTGAGAACCGTGACCGCTTCCAGGGAAAAAAGCTTTTCAAAGGCCTTTTCCAGAAGGGTGCTGTCTGTCGTTTCCATACGGTAGGAATAATCTGCCCATCGGATAGTCTCCAGCTTTGCTAAGGGCTCAGCGGCCTCCAGGACCCGCAAATCCAAAGGAAGGCGTAAATTCAAGCGCTCCTGTATTTTCTCCAAAGGCATGTCCTCTGTGAGCCGGATATCCATGCACTCCCGCTTTCCGGTGATTCCCAGGGACAGAGGCATGCCAAAAGTCATGTAAACACGGGGATTGAATCCCTCCGTATACCACACGGGAAGCGCCGAGGCCCTCAGAGCCCGGCTCATGCAGCGGGTGAGATCCAGGTGGGAAATATATTTCGCGGATCCCTTTTTCTCAAACCAAATTCGCACGTTTCTCAACACAAAGCCCTCCTCCATAACAAGACGCGCCGCATCCCGCGCATTTCTCCCGGCAATTCGGAGTAGTCTTTGCCGCGTAGGCCCGTTCACACTCTTTTATCAGGAATTCCTTGCTGATCCCATAGTCCAAATGATCCCAAGGAAACACTTCTGAGAACTCCCGCTGACGGACCGCGTAAAAATCCGGATCTATGTTCAATTCCGAAAACAAAGTCATCCAGGTTGAAAAATCGAAGCAATCGTCCCAACTGTCAAAACGGAGGCCCCGTTTGCAGGCCAGCTCCAGGACCGCGCCCAGCTTCCTGTCTCCTCTGGCAAAAACAGCTTCCAGGTAGCTGGTTTTCGCATCGTGGTAATTTACGGTCAGCCGTTTTGTGGGGATGTGGTCTTTTAGAGTATATTGCTTTTTCTGCATTTCTTCCATGGAATCTTGGCCAAACCACTGGAAAGGGGTAAAGGGCTTTGGTACAAATGCCGCAGCGCTCAGAGTGACCTCTACTCCTTTCCCCTTCGGCCGTTCCCGATCTTCATAAAAAGCGTCCACCACATTTTTTCCCAACCGCAAAATAGCAAGCACATCTTCCAGAGTTTCGGTTGGAAGCCCGATCATAAAATAAAGCTTTATCTTGTTCCAGCCTTCGTGAAAAGCTACCTTTACCGTATGGAGCAATTCTTCTTCCGTGACATTCTTATTGATGACATCCCGCAGCCGCTGGGAGCCCGCTTCCGGCGCAAAGGTAAGCCCGCTTTTCCGGACGGAATTGATACGCTGCATCAGTTCCGGGGAAAAGCCGTCCACCCGCAGGGAGGGCAAGGAAATACTAACCTTGTCCTTTTCCGTCCAATCGTGCATGGTATCTATGAGCTCGTTCAACTTGCTGTAGTCACTGGTACTCAAAGAGGAAAGAGAAATCTCGTCATAACCGGTGCTTTCGCAGAGGGCCCTGCATTGCTGATCAATAGTTGGAATGCCCTTTTCCCGGAAAGGACGGTACAAAAAGCCAGCCTGGCAAAAACGGCAGCCGCGAATGCAACCGCGCAGCACTTCCTCCGAAATCCTATTGTGAACAATGTCTATGATGGGCACCACCATGGAGTCGGGATAATAGGCGCTATCCATATTTTGGACCACCCGTTTTTCTATCTTTGCCGGGGCACCATCTTGGGGCGTATAAGATAAAATCGTCCCGTCTTCTCGATAAGCGACCTGGTAAAGAGAGGGCACATAAACACCTTTAATCTGCGAGGCCTTCTGCAGAAAGCCTTTTTTGTGAAGGCGATTTGCTTTACAATCCCGGTAAAGCTCCAACAACTCCAGAATAACCTCTTCTCCATCTCCCAGCATAAACAAATCGAAAAAGTCTGCCAAGGGCTCCGGGTTACAGGCACAGGGGCCGCCACCCACAACCAGTGGGAACTCTTCTCCCCGTTCCGTGCTTCTTAAAGGAATTTCTGCAAGCTTTAGCATATTGAGCACATTGGTATAACTCAGCTCATACTGCAGGGTAAATCCCACGAAATCAAATTTTTTTACAGCATCGCCGCTTTCCAGAGCGTAAAGAGGGATATGCTGTTCCAGCAAACAAGCTTCCATGTCAATCCAAGGTGCGAAAACACGTTCACACCAAAAATAAGGGACTTGGTTAATTGCCCCATATAAGATTTTAAGCCCCAAATGGGACATGCCAATCTCATAAATATCCGGAAAACAGAAGGCAAAGCGCACATCTGTTTCCTGGGGATCTTTTAGAATGGAGTTCATTTCTCCACCCACGTACCTGCCAGGCTTTTGTACCTTTAGCAGAAACCTTTCTATTTCTTTTGGATACATAGCTGTTAATCACCCGTGTTAGAAAATAGCTGCCTTTGGCAGAATTTTTCCGCTGCTTCCAACGAAAAAGCGATTCCGGCCAGCTCAAAAGCAAAGGGCCGGATTCGCTTCTTTATTATACTGTCTCTGCAAGAATTTTGCAACCTTGCCTATAAGAAAAGGTCTGTTTTTCCCAGAAACAAATATAAAGTCAGGTAACAGCATAAGACTAAAAGGGAAATATTGTACTTTGTGTAAATCAAGATGAAAAATCCCAGAAGAGCCAAAGGGAATAGAAAGATTATAGAGGTCAGCAGTGCCCAAAATTCTGCCCGGCGTTTCTCCAATTTCCAGCAGAGAAGGGCTTTGAGAGCCATTCCCCCATCCAGGGGTTCTATGGGCAAAAGATGGAGGACCCCTAAAAACAGGTTGACAGAAAAGAATGGCCCGCCACTCTTTCCCACAGCCCAAAGGACACCTGCCAGAAATAAATTGGCAGAGGGACCCGAAAGGGAAACGAATACATTTTGTAGATAGCTTAAATTTTTTTCTCTGGGAAGACAGATATGGCATCCCAAGCCGGAAACAGAAATCCTTGTAGGAAATACCCCGAGACAGAGCATGGCTCCTAAATGGGCGGTTTCATGCAGTAAGACTCCAAGGAAAACCTGAGTGCTGCTTTCCATGCCAGCCGAAACACAACAGAGGGAAAGCAGCACGAAAAATGAAAAATATATTTGCAGACGGCAGCCTTTCAAAACAAAGACCAAGTTTAAACCCTCTGTGCGGTGGGAGTTTCCGGAGTATCTGATTCTTCCTGCGGCCTCTCCTCTGCTTGGGAGGACTCGTCGCCTTTTCCGGGAAGCTCCCACTGGAATCCGGGTATTTCTATCTCTTGTGCCGCCTGTGCCCGGTACCATTCCGTGACCTTTTCGTATTGTTCTTTTTGAGTAAATTTTAAAAGAAGCAACGCCAGAAGCAGCAGGACACAAAGGCCGGCCTGGATTAAGGGTACTGTACTGAACCCGAATTTCCTTTCCTGGTATTCTTTTTCTTCCCCGGCCTCTTCTTGACCGAGCTCTTCAATTTCCTGAAGTTTTTCCAGCTCCTGCATGAGTTAAAGAATGATACAGAGCAGGCCGTTACAGCCGTCGTTAATAATCCGCTCAATGGTTTCCCGCACTTTATCTCTGGCATCGGTGGGCATACGGTACAGTTTGTTGTGCATCCCTTCGTTTACAAGGGAGTGCAGAGATTTTCCAAAAATGTTCGATTCCCAGATCTTGACAGGGTTTTCTTCGAATTCCTTCAGCAAGTACAATACCAACTCTTCCGACTGTTGTTCGGAACCGACAATGGGGGTGATTTCGGTGAAAATCTCCGTTTTCATCATATGAATGGAAGGTGCGGTAGCTTTTAAGCGAATCCCATATTTTCCGCTTTGCTTTAAGATTTGCGGTTCTTCTAAGGTCAGCTCTTCCACATCCGGCATCACAATACCATAGCCGGTTTCCTGGACATCCTCATAAGCCTGTTG
The DNA here is from genome assembly GCA_947647615.1 of uncultured Neglectibacter sp. GTDB lineage: Bacteria > Bacillota > Clostridia > Oscillospirales > Acutalibacteraceae > Acutalibacter. Next base: position 6,770 of record CANSKS010000037.1, on the reverse strand, counting down.
AAGCTTTTGGAATTTCTTTTTGATTTCCGTCATTTCCACCAGCTGTGCAAGAAGCTCCGACTCGTCGGAAACCTGAAGCTCCGTTTTTTCGCTCAACACTTTAAAGAAAAGCGATTGGTCAAACAATAGCTCGGCACTCCCTCTACCCGTTCCCAGGTTGATGTTTGAGACATTAACCCCTTTGATGAATTCACAAGCCTTTATTTGTTCGAACATGGGGTTGAGCTCGCACATTTTGGAAATCCCGCAGGAGCTCCGCACGGAGTCCAGCACGGAAGAGAACAGCCAATGATCGCTTTCCAGGGCGGTGACCCAACCGGGGAGTTCCATTTCCACCTCTCGCACCGGGAACTGGTAAAGCAGATTGGCAATAATATCTTTGATCCCCTGCTCGGTGATATCAATACAGTTTACTGGAATGGTGGGTACGCTGTATTTCCGAGAAAGGCGTTCTGCCAATGCCAAGGAATCCGGGGAAGCCGGGTCTACACAGTTTAGCAATACTACATAAGGCCGAGAAGTTTCGTTGAGCTCGCTGATAACTCGTTCCTCCGCCTCCTCATATTCTTCCCTGGGAATATCGCTGATGCTGCCGTCTGTGGTAATTACAAGGCCAATGGTAGAATGCTCCGTAATTACCTTTTTGGTTCCGATCTCCGCCGCCATGTTGAAGGGAATGGGTTCTTCAAACCAGGGTGTCCGCACCATTCTAGGCTGATCTTGTTCGATATATCCAATGGCGCTGGGCACAATGTAGCCCACACAATCGATCATTCTCACATCAAAAGTGGCGGAATTGTCAATTTCCACCGAAACAGCCTGTTCCGGAATAAATTTTGGTTCCGTTGTCATAATGGTCCGGCCTGCGGAGGATTGGGGGAGTTCATCTACCGCTCGTTCTTTTTGCAAGCCTTCTGGAATATTGGGAATGACTACAGTGTCCATAAATTTTTTGATAAATGTAGATTTTCCCGTTCGCACCGGGCCAACTACGCCAATATAAATCTCCCCGTTGGTACGGTTTTGTATGTCACGATATACATTGAATTCTTCCATATGCGCACTCCTCTAAATTTGCGATGTTCCGTCAATGGCCGCAGATTAAAATGGGCCCCGGCGATGGAACGGTTTCTTCGTAAAGGTCGTTTTGGGCACGGATATCGGACAGCAGCGCCCGGTGGCTTTTGGCGATCTCCCACAGGGATTCTCCCTGAACAGCATAATAAACTACCAGCCGGGATCGTTTTTCAAAGGCCTTTTCCCCTTCGGCGCCTTCCGCGGAAGCCAAATACTTTATAGAAGACCGGCTGTAAAGCAGAGTGCTCACCGCGGTTTCTGTAGATACCTCCACCGTGTTCTTATCTACAATCCGGTATTCCCACAGGTCAAAGGAGAAACGGGTTTCACTTTTCTTGATCTGGTCGTTTTTCAGTTCGCTGGAAAAACTGAAATCGAAATTTTTTTCTGTATAAAGCACCTTGCCCTGAGCTCCCACGTAAAGCATACATAAGGTACAGCGAATCCGGTAATTGATCTTTCCTTTATCGCAATAGGACTGCACCTCATTCTGTTCACTCCATAGGTCGATAACCTTTTGAATTTCATCCTCCATCACTGGCAGCACACATTTTTTCTTTAAAACCTCGGACATTTGCCCTTGCAGTTCCATAAAACTGTTCTGCCGGTACCGAAGCTCTAAGGGCATAGCAATGGAATAGGCATCGTCAATGATTTCGATTTCTTTTTCCTGGTAGACAAAGGCTACAAGGAACATTTTTAGCAGCACGTTCACTCCCGTATATTCGCCAACATTGTCTTCCTTTGGCTGAATGCTGCTTTCCCCTGCAGTTATTTTGATATCGCAAACACAGTTTTCCTCTATACCGGCGCAATCGATCACCTGGCTGAAATCGATACTGGCAGACATTTTTTCTGTGGTAAGGCTGTCTACCGAAGAAAGGTAAAGGAAAGAAAGCTCTGCGGTTCCGTTTACTGTCAGATGTTCCTCTTCCGCTCTGAATTCCGAAATCCGGCAGGAAATATCTTTTCGTAAAATACTCTCAATAGGAGGTTTCCCGTTTTTTAGGGTAAGGTCATCTTCCAAGGTGAACTGGTGGCAGATCGCATTTACTGCTTGAGCGGCGCGGAAGCTGCGGCTCCTTTTTTCTATGGTTGGGTCTTCTAATTCTGATGTGATGTTTTCCTGCTTTTGTACCACTGCGAAGATATCCAGCGAAACAGTCACATGCAGGTCCACCCTTTTGGCGCTAACGGCTCTGCAGGTCATGTGGCCGACCGAGGCTTTTATGTAAGCCACCGCTTTCTCCTCCGAAGCTTTTAGCTTGACAGAAGCAGAAAAATCTTTGGAAAACTCACAGCAACGAAGATTGCCATCCTTCGCATCTAAATACAAGATTCGGATATCACAAATTCCGTCGCAGGTAAGGGTATCTTCTGTAATCATGTAAGAAGATATCTCTGGAAGCACCCTGCACTTGAGGATCTTTTGGATATCGGCGCAGTAGTCTGGCAGATTGTATTCGGTATCTATGGGCACTTCCTGAGTGCCGTCAAATACGGGGTCAAAATATTCGTATGGACGGGTTTTTATTTTTGCCTGCATACAGTAAAATCCTCTCCTTTTCTTGTCTTGTCTAATATGTATGCAAAGACGGCAGAAATATTCGAAAAAAAAGCTTCCAAAGACCTCGCCAGAGCCCCAGAAAAAAATTAAAAACCACAAAGCGAGAGGATTCAATATGGGGATTTCGTCTGGAGGAAAAGGCAAAAAAACAAAAAAAGCACGGAGCTTAACCGTAAGATTAAACTCCGTGCTTTCTTTGGGCGATTCCTGCCGAACAACTTACCCCGGGGCCTCCCTTTTGTGGCAGAGGCCCACGCGCATACATGCTTTGCCGACAGGTTTTGCTATGGAATTTTTTTACTCAGCCTGCTTCTTTATCCCAAACATCTTCCGAAGAACGAACCCCATAAAACCTTTGCTTTGCAGAACGACCACTTTCATCGCAACATACCTCCGCTCAGTGTCGTAACAGCGAAATGCCCAGGGCTACCATGATCACTGCGGAAAGGAACAGGGTCAGGCCCGCCGGACAAAAGCAGGAAAGGGACATTCCCAGCCCAAAGCAAACAGCACACATACATCTGCTGCGGTAATTCTTGAAGCAGGAAAGATTGCAGTTTGGTTTAAACATAAGAACATCGCCGTCTTTCTGTTTGCCGATTTCGCATGCTCAGTACAGTATATACACAAAGCGCCTTTTTGGTTACGGCCGGTAAAGAATGACTAAGGCAGTGCCAGTATGTACAAAAATTTCTGCCTGGTCCGCCACAACGGAATTGCTCACCCCCATGAGAGTGCCGCCACAAACCAGATCCGCATGGCTCAAAGGATATTTTAACCCACGATAAGAGACATTGCAGGAGCTGCCGTTATAGGGGAAAACAGAAACAGTGGCCCCTTTCATTTCGGTAAGGCGAAGACGGCTGCTGCGCAATAGGAAGACCTGGGTATGGGTATCTTCCAGCATACCTTTCGCACCATGATCCAACAAAAACTGAAGAACTTCTAAGTTCGCTATGGTATGGTCGAAGCGAGGACCGCCCAAACAGCCGACAAGCACAAAATTTCGCAGGCCACGGGTAAGGCCCAGCATCACCGCGTACATGGTGTCGGTAACATCCTTTTCTGCCGGGAGGGATTTACATTTCAAGGTGGCAGGAGGCTTTTTTTCCGCGGAATCGAAATCACCTACCACAAGATCTGGAGTGATCCCAAATTTCAGGGCGGTTTCGTAACCGGCGTCGGCGCAAATGACATAATACTCTGACAACGCATACTCCTGGAAAACCGTCCTGTCTTCCACAGGAGCAGCTCCGATAATCATACAGTTTTGTTTTTTTGCCACTGTTTCACGTCCTTTATTTCTTCATACATGGCCCGGTAACTTTCCAACCGGGAAGGGTGAATTTTTCCCTGCTGTACGGCTTCCAGCAACGCGCATCCCAGTTCACAGGTGTGAGAACAGGAGGTAAAGCGGCACTGGCCTAAAAAAGGAACAAATTCCCGGAATCCATAAACCAACTGCTCTTTATCTGCGATTTCATACCGTTGGATGTCGAAGGTGGAAAATCCTGGGGTATCGGCTACATAGGTGTCTTCTTTTATCTTGTAAAGCTCCACTTCCCTTGTGGTATGGCGGCCACGGCCCAGCTTTTGGCTGACCTCTCCAGTCTTGAGAGAAAAATCCGGAAAAAGAGCGTTAAGCAAAGAAGATTTCCCAGCCCCGGTATTGCCGGTAAAAACAGAAACACGGCTTTCCTCTAAAAAAGACCGTACCTGCTCCAAACCTGCCTTGGTCAAAGAAGAGACAGTAAAACAGACAAAGCCTGCCTGGCGGTAAATTCGCTCCAGCTCTTCCGCAGGTTGCAGATCTGTTTTTGTGAAAACCAAGACCGGTTCAATGTGTTGAACCTCAGCCGCTGCCACAGTCTTATCGATCAAAAAAGGGTCAGGGTTCGGCGTCTGCATAGAAACTACAATAAATAGCCGGTCGATATTGGCCACTGGCGGCCGAACCAAAAAATTTTTTCTAGGCAAAATTGTATCCAGAGAACCCGTTCCATCCTCTTCCGTCGTAATCGTCACCCGATCGCCCGCATAAGGCGATATTTTCTCTTTTCGAAATTTTCCGCGAGCCTTACAGGTATAGAGGCCATAGGCGGTTTCCACATAATAGAACCCGCCTATTCCCTTGCGCACAAAGCCTTCTGTTACCATGGCAGCCCCTATTCCGTGAAATTGCCTTCGCCGGAGTTGTCGCTGTTTTCAGAGTCTCCACCGGAGCCTTCTTCCGAAGAGTCTGGCGAACTGCTGGTAACGGGAACATACTCGTTTTCTTCTATCAAGATGACCTCTTGGGAATCGTAATTGAACTCCAGCCGCATATAAGTTTGGCCGTCAAGCTCCACTACGATGCTTTCCACGCCGGAAGTGCCCGTGTACTCCAGGGTGTAAGAGCCCATATAAGAGGGGTTTACCTCTTGGGTATCGACCAAAGTACCGTTGCGGTAAATGCTTAAGGTAATATCGTCGGAAACATTGCTGGGAAGGCCAACATTATATTTTAATACCTTAGGAGCGCCCTTTCCGGAGCTCACGACAATATCGATTACAGAGCCTTCCGAAACCTTGCTGCCTGGTGCTGGATTTGTGGAAAGAACCGTATTGGCAGCCTCTGTACTCTTATCGTCCTGTGTCACGGTGCCTATTTTCAACTTGGCATCTTCCAGCTTTGCCGTCACATTAAAAAGCAGGTCTCCTACCAGTCCCTCCGGAATGGTCACTTTCTTTTTAGCAGGGCCGCTACTTACAAAAAGCTTTACTTCGGAGCCCTTATCAACAGGTGACCCCGCCACAGGATCGGTTTTTACCACTTTCCCCAATTCCACATCATCAGAAGGGACGCTTTCCACTTTATATTTCAAGCCGATATCTTTCAAAAGGTTAATCGCCTCGGACTGCTCGTATTTTTCCAGTACCGGCACATCTACTTTTTCAACACCGCCGTTTACGGTGAGCTCAACTTCCCGTCCTTTTTTTACGGAAATACCCGCATCAGGGCTTTGCTTCAGAATTTCACCTGCTGCCTTTTGCGGATTATTCCCGTCTTTAATGACAAATTTAAAATCGGCATAGGCCTCGTTTCCAGCTACCTCTTCCGCATAGATCTTCCCCACCAGGTTGGGCATTTCGATTTGATCGCTTCCTTCAGGTTCTCGGTTATTCCACATGTTCAGCAGCATAACCGCCGCCACCGCTAAGGAAACTACGATTACCGCGGCCAAAATTCCCTTTATCACCATGGAACCCTTGGCCTGTCTTCTGGAACGAATCATTTCCTCTTCATATTCGTAGCTGTCGTTATAAGAAGGGGTAAACCTTTCTTCCTCATAGGAGCTTATGCCGCGGGAAGTTTCATAACGGTTAGGGCTCACCTGGGGGTCATAACGGAATACCATGTTGGGGTTTCGCCGGAAGGCGTCGATATCGTCCAACATTTCTCCTGCGGACTGAAACCGGTCTACCGGATTTTTCTCCATGGCCTTCATGGTGATCTGCTCCAAGCCTCGGGGAATATTGGGGTTTTGCTCCCTGGGCATTACCGGCTTTGCCTGCAGCTGCATCAAAGCTACAGAAACAGCGTTATCTGCTTCAAAGGGGAGCTTTCCAGTAATCATCTCATATAGCATGACACCTACGGAATAAATGTCGGCCTTGTCGGTAATATAATCTCCCCTGGCCTGTTCCGGAGCAATATAGTGAACAGAGCCAATAGCTTTGTCGGTCATGGTCTGTGTTTCGCTTTGCAGGAAACGGGCGATCCCAAAATCGGCCACTTTGATAGTACCATCCCGCAAAAGCATAATATTCTGGGGCTTGATATCCCGGTGGATGATCCCCTTATCATGGGCGTGCTCCAAGGCCAACAAGATTTGTGTGGTAAAATGAAGGGCCTCGTTCCAACGAATTATCCCCTCCTGCTCAATGTATTGCTTTAAGGTAATGCCGTCTATATATTCCATCACGATATATTGGATTTTATCGCCAAAGCTCACATCGAAAACCTTGACAATATTGGGATGGGAGAGAACAGCAATGGCCTTACTTTCGTTTCGAAAACGGCGAAGGAAATCGCTGTTATTGGAAAACTCCTCTTTTAAGATCTTCACAGCCACCCACCGGTCTT
>CANSKS010000036.1 GCA_947647615.1 uncultured Neglectibacter sp. | reverse complement strand
ACCGCGGGCAATTCGTCTCTTTTCTCTACCTGGAAATTTAACTATAAGATGTATGGGGGCTCGGCGGCCAAATATGGCCGCCGCGCCTTTCACCGTAATCTATATGGCAGGAGGAGTGTAATTGGCTGTCAATATGAAGGCCATGATAGCAGATGCCTTTATGACCCTATCTAAAACAAAAGATGTAGATAAAATCACCGTCACGGATTTAGTAAAGGCTTGTCATATTTCTCGTCAGAGCTTTTACTATCACTTCCAGGATATTTTAGAGGTATTAGAATGGTCTGTGCAGCAGAAATTCCAGGAAATTTTGACCCATAGTCTGGACATAAAATCTATGGAAGACACCTTTCACACGTTTATTGAATCTTCTTCTGAGGCGGGTGCACTGCTGCAAAAGCTGCTCCACTCCAAAAGGCGCGAACACATCGAAACCATATTGGTAAACGCAGTGCGAGCCTACCTGCAGGAGCTGTTGGTTCAGAAGGAAGCCAAATTAGATTTGCCTGTTTCAGACGCCAAGGTCATGTTGGATTTTTGTTCCTATGGAATGGTCGGCCTCCTGTTGGAGAATTGCGGAAAGAAATCGCTTGACAAGGAAAAGCTGGCCCAGCAGATGTACCGATTGATCTCCGCAGGAATGGAATTGTGGAGTGAAAAATAGGGAAGACGCCCTCTCCGGCGTGCCACAGGCAATTTTACTGCCCTGCCTGTTGTGCCCCTTTCTGCGGCAGCATAGCTGGAGGACGCTCGAAAGATACTTACAATTTTTTGGTTTTGTATAGACAGATTCCCGGATGTGTCGTAGGACCTGACACATCCGGGAATCTGTCTATACAGCTATTCAAAACTGATAGTGGCGAAGATGCCTCTTTCTCTGCTATAAAGAGACTGGCAGCGCCAGCAAAACGCCCCCGGTCACGGCCCTCCATATTGTGGAAGCCCCGGCCGGTATTTTATTGCAGATCCTTCCGTGAAGGTTACCGCTTGGGTCATCAACCCGGCAGGCATTCTCCCCGGTGGCTGTGACCGGCATTTTTTCGGCTATTTTTATTCGGGAATGTAAGGAGGATTTTATATGAATGAAATGAAAACCCCCAAGAAACCACTGATTTATTATTATGGCATTGTCCTGCTGGTGTTAATCCTGTTCAACTTTCTAGCCATGCCCTGGCTGGCCCAGCGGCGAATTCGGGAAGTGGATTACGGCACTTTCATGGAGATGACAGAAAAGGGAGAAATTGGCCGGGTGGAGGTGCAGGAAAATCAAATTCTTTTTACCGACAAAGACGACACCCAAATTTACAAGACCGGTCTAATGAATGACCCGGATTTGATTTACCGGCTTAAAGATTCCGGCGCGGCTTTCTCAGGAGAGATCATAGAACAGATGTCCCCGTTTCTCAGTTTCCTGTTGAGCTGGGTTCTGCCTATCGCCATTTTTATTGGATTGGGGCAGCTCATGTCCCGGAAGATGATGGAGAGGGCTGGAGGCCCCAACTCCATGATGTTCGGCATGGGCAAATCCAACGCAAAGGTATATGTGAAATCCTCCGAGGGAATTAAGTTTTCCGATGTAGCCGGAGAGGACGAGGCCAAGGAAAACCTGACGGAGATTGTGGACTACCTCCACAACCCGGACAAGTACAAAGAGATCGGCGCGTCCATGCCCAAGGGCATTCTGCTGGTAGGCCCTCCGGGCACCGGTAAGACCATGATGGCAAAGGCTGTGGCAGGCGAAGCCAATGTCCCCTTTTTCTCTATGTCCGGCTCGGAGTTTGTGGAGATGTTTGTTGGCATGGGCGCCTCCAAAGTGCGGGACCTCTTTAAGCAGGCCAAGGAAAAAGCCCCCTGCATCGTATTCATTGACGAGATCGACGCCATTGGTCAGAAGCGCAATTCCGGCAAAATGGGCGGGAACGATGAGCGGGAACAGACGCTGAACCAGCTCTTGACAGAGATGGACGGTTTTGAGGGCAACACCGGCGTCATTATTCTGGCGGCGACCAACCGTCCGGAATCTCTGGACCCCGCTTTGACCCGGCCCGGCCGGTTTGACCGTCGGGTGCCGGTGGAACTGCCCGACTTGAAGGGCCGGGAGGAAATTTTGAAAGTCCACGCCAAGAAAATCAAAGTTTCGGAAGAAGTGGACTTCCAGCAGATGGCCCGGATGGCTTCGGGAGCCTCTGGTGCGGAGCTGGCCAATATTGTCAACGAGGCGGCACTCCGGGCAGTACGGGACGGGCGGAAATACGCCACGCAATCTGACCTGGAGGAGAGCATCGAGGTGGTCATCGCCGGGTATCAGAAGAAAAACGCCATCATGACCGATCAAGAAAAGCGCATAGTCGCCTACCATGAAATTGGACATGCACTGGTTGCCGCCATGCAGAGCCATTCTGCGCCTGTTAAAAAAATCACCATCATTCCCCGTACCTCCGGCGCATTGGGGTACACCATGCAGGTGGAAGAAGGAAACTACTATTTAATGAGCAAGGCGGAAATTGAAAATAAAATCGCTACTTACACCGGGGGAAGGGCCGCTGAAAAGGTGGTCTTTGGTGCGGAAACTGTAACTACCGGGGCGTCAAACGATATTGAGCAGGCCACAAAGCTGGCCCGGGCCATGATTACACAGTACGGCATGGGGCAGTTTGGCATGGTGTCCATGGAAACGGTAACCAATCAGTACCTTGGAGGTGATTCCTCGTTGACCTGTTCCCCCGAAACCCAGGCGCTGATTGACCGCGAGGTAGTAAACCTGGTGGAAACCCAGTATGAAAAAGCAGAGGGAATCCTGTTAGAGAATCGCAAAAAGCTGGATGAATTGGCGAAATTCCTTTATGAAAAGGAAACCATCACCGGAGAGGAGTTTATGAAAATTTTGAACGCACAAGATTCTGAGAAATAAATTATCGCCCTCTATGCTTAAAGGAGCAATACCGCAAAATGTATCGAACTTTTAATAATCAACTGCGGGCGGAATGTACCCGGTGGCACCACCATAAGCGGTGGGACGGGTCCGGCTACCCGGACGGGCAGTCTGGCACTAAAATTCCTCTTTATTCTCGCATGATTGCGCTGTGCGATTCCATAGACGCCATGCGTTCCAGCCGGTCTTACCGAAAGGGAATGACCGATTGTGCTTGCCGCCAGGAGATTGAAAAGAACGCCGGGACTATGTATGACCCGGAATTGGCGTCTCTCTGCCTATCTAACTGGGACTTTCTGACCGGCGATCTGTATGTAAACCTATGAGACTGCCTCGGACGTTTACTGCCTTACAGCACCCGGCCTTTTTCAGATACGAAATACCGTCTGGTCCCGGAGGGAAGGGGGCTCCATGAACCGGCAAATTACGGCAGAGTGACCTGGGTCAAATCTTTCTTTAAAACAAAATGATTCTTCCGAAAATCCAGGAACCCTTCTCTTCGCATTTTCCCAAGCTCTTTCGAAAGGGCGCTGCGTTCCAGGTTCAGGTAATCTGCCATTTGCTGCCGGTCAAAGGGGATGGTAAAATTGGTGCTTCCGGCCCGCAGGGACTGGTAGGTAAGGTAAGAGAGCACTCGCCCGCGCACAGACTTTGGAGTCGTGCAAAAGATCCGGCTGCTCAGGGCCAGGTTTTTCTGGAAAGAGCCCATCAGCAGGTTGTGGTACAGCTTTGGGTACCAGGATTTTTTCCGGTTTTCCTCCCCCAGCAGGGCGGCAATGTTTACCAGTAGAACCTGGGCGTCCTCCGCGCAGACCACATCCACCATCAGCGGCTCACGACACATCACATAGGTTTCGGCGAACATCTGCCCTGCCGGGATCGCCTGCAGAATGCTCCTGTTCCCCCACAAATCTACATTTTCAATATGGACGCTTCCCCCCAGGACAATGCCCATCTCCCGGGCTATACCACCCGCATGAAAAATGATTTCGCCTTTTTTATAGCTGCGCCTGCGCATCCCTTGAAGGGCCTGGATCTCTTCCAATTCCTGCCGGTGAAGACTGCCCAGCAGCGGCACAAAGCTTAATTCCATAATTTTCCTCCATTTTGTGGTTATAACAACGGAATTGTTTTTTTAACTATACTAGAATGGGAACAGAAAAACAAGGGAGGAAACCTATGATTCGCAAGATCATTGAAATTGACGAAAAGAAATGCAACGGATGCGGAGCCTGTGCCAAGGCCTGCCATGAGGGCGCCATTGGCATAGTGGAGGGAAAGGCAAAGCTCCTGCGGGACGACTATTGCGACGGCCTGGGAGACTGCCTGCCCGCCTGCCCCACCGGGGCCATCACTTTTGTAGAGCGAGAGGCGGAGGTATATAACGAGCAGGCTGTTTTCGCCCATAAAGCCCAACAGCACACCAGCTGTCCCGGCCGGCAGCTTCGCCGGCTCGGCCGGGCGGAGAAAGCGCCTGCGCCGACTGCCGAGCCTGTCTCCCAGCTGGGCCAATGGCCTTGCCAGATCAAGCTGGTCCGGGTAAACGCGCCCTATTTCCAGGGCGCAAAACTGCTGATTGCCGCCGACTGCACGGCCTACGCCTACGCCAACCTGCACCGGGACTTTATGAGGGGCAAGATCACGCTCATCGCCTGCCCCAAGCTGGATGGGGTGGACTACAGTGAAAAACTGGCTGAGATCCTCCGGCAAAACGAGATCCAGAGCGTTACCATTGTGCGCATGGAAGTCCCCTGCTGCGGGGGGCTGGAGACGGCAGCAAAGAAGGCCTTGCAAAGCAGCGGGAAATTTATTCCCTGGCAGGTGGTCACTATCTCTACAGACGGCAGAATTTTGGAATGAACAACCGGGATACAAAGGAGGAAACACCATGAATGGACCTATGAAAAATATTGCAAAAGCACAAGCCCTCACCCTAAAGGAGCAGGTGGCCTACCAGGAAGGCCAGGTGGTCAGCAAGACTTTGGCCCAGAACAGCGCTGTGAGCGTGACCCTGTTTTCCTTTGACCGGGGAGAGGAGATCAGCACTCACGAATCCGGCGGCGACGCTTTTGTCACCTGCCTGGACGGCGTGGGAAAGGTCACCATTGACGGGCAGGAGTTTCTCCTGCAGGAAGGGGAGTCTATTGTTATGCCTGCTGGGCACCCCCATGCGGTTTTTGGGCAAGAACGGTTCAAGATGCTTTTGGTGGTAGTGTTCTAAAGGAAGCGCGGGCCTCTTTTTTAAGTGGAAAACACAACAGAAATCACCCGAACCAGATCTTCCCGGCGGGAGATGGGTTCGAGTGATTTCGTTTGTGAGGCCGGAGGGCAGGACCTTTCCCACATCCAGGCCTTCAAAATCGATATCTCCGTTGTTGGCGGAAAGGCGTATGCCAACAACACAAAAAAAGCGGCGGGGTCCCCCGCCGCTTTTCCTTCCCGCCCAAAAGCATTTTTGTTTTTTTGGAAAGCTCAGCCGTAATACCGGCTCAGCAGCCGGTTCAGGTAGCTGTAGTCCCCCAGGTTCGCCCTGGCCATGGCCAGGTTATAAAGGAGATTCCCGTTCACCTGGAAGGGGTCTGCCTCTATGCCAAAATATTCCTTTAAAAGGCTGTTGTCCCCCACCGAGGCTGCCAGCTGGGCCTCCTGCAATTTCTTTTGGAATTCCTCCGGAATATTGCTCACGTCATAGCCCAGGCTCTCTAAGCCGCCGTAATCCCCCAGTTGGGCCCCCTGTAAGGCCTTTTGCAGGGCCTGCTGGTACTTGGCCTCGTCCACATTGTACCCCAGCTTTCTCAAGCCTTCGTAATCCCCCAGTTGGGCTCCCTGCAAAGCCTTTTGCAGGGTTTCCTGCCGGTCCGCCGTTTGGGCGTTCATTTCGTCCAGGTACTGGCCATAGCGGAAGTCCCTGTCCTGGTTCCACTGCTTCAGCTCGTTTGCGTACCGGTTATAGGCCTGCTGGTAGAGCTCCGGCACCTTGTCGGAAAGCTGGGAAGCGTAATAGTCTCCCGCCTGGCTGGCAGCGGCCGCCGCATAAGAGGAGGGGATCCCTCCCGTCATGGCCGCAGCCTCCCCCAGGGCGTCCTGAGCGGCCCGCCTGCCTTCCCGCAAATATTGCTTCCGGTAGGCCTGGTACACCGGGTCGCTTTCCGGCTGGTAGGAAAAGACGGGCTTCTCCTCCGTCATTTGGAAGCTGCCGGGCGTGGGCCTGTTTAAGAGATACCGGTCGCCCACAGTGCCCGCCGTATACCCCCCGTACTGGGAACGGATCTCCTCCGCCTTCCGGTTGGCCAAAGCCCTGCCCTCCGGAGTAGAGGAGGCGTACCACTGCCTTTTGGCGTTCAGCAGGCTCATGCCCGCATCGGGGTTCTGCTTTGCCAGGTTCCAGTCTGCCGTACTAAAATTGTTGCCTTCCCCCCAGCCCTCCTTTTGTACTGCCTTTAAAAAATCGTCGTAAGTGTGCATTGCCATGTGCTTTCTCTCCTTTTCTTTACTTGTGCCGGAATAAGTCGGAGCCGCTGTAAAGCTCCCTGCTGAGGGCGTAAAGCTTCCAGCCTCCCCTGCCCTCCAGCTTTAACCGCCAATGGTCGCAGCGCCGGGGCACAATGGGAACCACCAGGCTGCGCTTTTTTCCCGCCGTCAGCACAGCGGCCCTCCGCCAGACTCCGTCGCTGTCAAATTGCAGGCTCACCTGGAGCTCTGCCCCCTCCTCCAGCTCCAGCCGGAGCTGGAACCGGGACAGGCCTTTTTTGTCGGGGCTGTCCTCCGTGAAATCTCCAAACTCCGCCAGGCTGTAAAATTCCTTTTCCCTTTTCCAAGAGCCAAGGCCCGCCCGGGGCTTGCCCGCCAGCCACAGCTTTCCCTGCCGGGTGAGAAAATACAGGGCCCCGTCCCAGGCAAACCCCAGCACGTCGCTGCTGTCTTCCCGGTGCCACAGACCTGTGCCGGCGTCAAATACAAAAAGGTGGCTCTGCCCGGACCGGTCCTCCATGGAAAGGTAGTACTTCTCCCCGTCCGAGCCCCCCACTCCATGGCAGTACCGTTCCTCGCCAAAGGGATGGGAAATGTTTTCCGGCATACCGCCTCCGTAGGTCACAACTCCCGCCCGGGAAAGGTAAAAGAGCCGTTCCCCGGCCACGGCCAGGCTTTTCCCGCTGCCCTTTTCCACCCCCAGGCTGGCGCTGCCCATCACCTGGAAGTTGGAGGGCTTGCTGCCGTACACCTTGTAAATGTGGTCTTCCTTAAAAAACACCGGGTAACCCAAATAGGAGCAGCAGCCGGTGAACTCTCCCCCGCTGCCCACCTCCGCCGCGTAGCTGTCGGTAGAAAGCCCGTCGAAGACGTTCCAGTTAAAGGGGTCTCCCAGCCTGCTGGCGTAAATGGTATTGCCCTTACAGCCCCAAAGCCGGTTTTCGTTTTCACAAAGAAATTCCAGGTCCGGAATTTCCCGCTTCAAGGTAAGCTGTCCCAGCCAGGCCGTCTCCCCAAAGGTGTTTTCGTAAAACCGTAGCTCCCGCCCGTCTTCCGAAATTTCCCGCACTACCGCCGTTTTTTCCGTGCCCTCCGGTCCGCCGGAAATGGCTATCCCGTCGTTTACCGAAAAGGGAAAGGGCTCCTCCGCGGTGGCGATGGTGTTCCCCTTGGCGGCCTCCCCGGCATAGGTGCCGTCTCCGAAGGAGGCTATGCCGGTCCATTCCGCCTCCAAATTGCCAAACTCCCCGGTCCCGGTGTGGTAAAAGGCCTTGTCCGGGAAAATCAGGATTCGGGGCCCCAAAGAAACAAAGGTTTTCTCTCCCGGGGCCACCTTTCCCTTTTTCTCCCCTTTGGCGTAAAACCCATCGCCGTCCACCCAAAAGAGCCCATCCCTTCCATAAATACCGCCGGGCTCTTTCAAGGTGCCTGCCAGGTACCGGGGGCTTCTGGTGGCCAGGACCGGGGCGTAATCTCCCGTCAGGTTCTCCATGTGCCATAAAGCCCCGTCCCCGGCCCCCAGGTTGTGGTCATAGCCCAAAAATTTCACCTGGGTCGTTTTTTTGATGCCGCCGCCATAGGGCAGGGCAGGCAGTCCTGCCATAGTCCATCACAATCCTCTCCATTTAAAATTCAAAAATGGCAAAACGCCGTTTCTCAGCCAGCCGGCGGCGAAATCACCTTCACGTCGTTGCAGTAAATACCGTCGGCCCCAAACCGCCACCGCACCTTTCCCGCCGTGAGCACGACGCTTCTTCCCCCCTCCACATACACCAGCTCCTCTCCTTCCAGGGAAAGGTTCCCGCTGGACCTCAGCTTCATGCCGTAGCCGTTGTCCGTGTAAAGGAACATGCGGTTTTTGGTTTCCGTAGGGGTGCCCGCTCCGTTGGTGTCGTAGCAAATCCCGCCCACCGCTTCTCCGGTTTCGGGGTTGTGCATCTGGTAGCTGCCCGAAAGCCTTGCCATTCCCGTATTCAGGTCGATCTCACTGAGGCCGTTCTGGCTCACAATGCTCCCCGTTTTCACATGCTCCCCGGTAATATAGGTGACGCCGCCTTCGGTTTGCACATTCAAGCCGTTCACATCCTGTTCCACACCGGAAACCCGGCCGTTCAGGTCCCGAACCTGGGAGGTAAGCTTCCCCGTATCTGCCGTCAGGGTGAAAAGCTCTCCCTCGGCGTTTTCCACCCGCAGGCGCAAAGGCCCGGTAAGCACCTTTCCAAGATGGTCCAGCTCCGCTCCGTTAAAATTCTCCTCTCCCAAATTGTTCAGGGTATAGCGCAGCTGCTCCAGCAGGGTGTACAGGTACCCGGCCACCGCATCCAGCTTTTCCTTTACGCTCCCCTCCCCTTTCAGGTCGGGAAAGCCTGTATCGGCTGTCAGTAAATTTCCCGGCATTTTGCCTCTCTCCTTTCTAAAACAAAACGGCCGGGCCCCTGTTCTTTCGGGAGCCCGGTCTTTCCTTTTCCTGCCCGCCTCAGGCTTCTTCCGCCAGGCGATCTCCCAGGTTTTTCATGAGCTGAGCCGCCTCCTGACGGGTAATCAGGCTCTGGGGCCGGAACCTGCCGTTGGCGTCGCCGTTCATAATCCCCCGGGCCCTGCAGTAGGCTACGGCTTCTTCCGCCCATTTGCTGGTGGGCTTCGCCGCCAGCTCCCTTTCGTACTGCTCCTGGTAGGCCTTCCACTGTTCATAGGTCATTCCTGCTTCCTCCTTTTCCTCTTCTTTTGTGGGCAGTCCCGGCAGGTCCGCCGTGAGATAGGGAACTGGGTCTACGCGAGTGCCGCCGCTGTTTCTCACCTCAAAATGCAGGTGGTTCCCATAGCTGTTTCCCGTGTTCCCCATGTTCCCGATCTGCCGGCCAGTGGGCACCCTTTCCCCGTATTTTACCTTTACGGCGCTCATATGGGCGTAAAGGGTGTGCCAGCCGTTTTCATGCTCCAGCTTCACGCAGTTCCCGTAGGAGGCGTTGCCGCTGCTGCCGGTGTCGTTTTTTTGGCCTGTCTGGCAAAATACCACCCGTCCGGGACTGTGAGCAACCACCGGGGTTTCCGGGTCCTTATCCCAGCCCAGGTCCACGCCTCCGTGGCCGTTCCCAAAGGGCTGGGTCACACTGTTTCCCTGCTCCGAAAACACCCTGCTTTTGGCCTTTGGAGGCCCTTCCTCCTCTTTGGCTCCCGTCAGGGCGGGGTAGTCCTTATAGGCCCAGTTGCCGTCGAACCGTTTCCCCGCGATTTGCCAGCCGTTGGTGAACTGCCAAATCCCGTAGGGCTTTTGGTACTCGCACAGGCTGTTCCACTGGGCCACCCATTTGTCGAACCGGTCGAGCCTTGGGCTGTTCAGCTTGTGCTCCAGCCAGTTCAGGCTGGAATAGATCCCGCAATAAAGGCCCTGAGCCTCTATCGCGGTACCATAGGTCTCGCAAATGGAAACCAGGTCCGCTCCCACCTGCTGAGGGTCTTCTACGTCGTACCACACGCCGTAGGGGGGCTTTCTGCCTGCCAGCAGCCGCAAGGTATGCCTTGCCTCGCTTTGGGCCATCTCCTTGTTTTTGGCGTAGGAATACAGGTATGCCCCCCAGGGCATGCCTGTCTCTTCCGCCTTTTTCAGGTTCTTTTCCCAGCATTCATCGTCCTGGCCGGGATAATCCCCGCCATAGCCGCAGCGGAGCAGCACAAAGGCTACTCCCGCCCTTTTCAGCGCGGCAAAATCCACTTCGCCGTTATGCTCCGAAATATCTACTCCTTTTACCGCCATACTTTTCTCCTTTCCCGTTTTGGTTTTTCGCAAGAATTTGTAAGGGCGCAAAAACCTGTGGCTTCCGCTGCCCAAAAAGAAAACAGGCCCCTCCCAAAAGTCTGGGAAAGGCCCGCCAAAAATTCCCCAGGGGTCTTCCCAAAGCCCCAAACTCCGGAACGCTTTTTCAAATAGGTGGCTTCCGGTTTGGCCGCCGGTCAGCCCCTCAGGTGCTCAGAGCTGGCTGTCTTTTAACAGCTGCTTTTTTACCTGGTCCGCTCCCGTGGCCGCCAGGCCGGAGACAATCCCTACCGCCGCCGCGGTCACCGGGTCACCGGCGGGTAAAATACCCAGCCTGCAAAAATAGCAGGCAAGGCCCAACGCCAGCCCCAGGGTACCGCAAAAGACGGGAATGAGCCTGCTGTCCAGCCGGGCGGCCTTTACCGCCAGGCCTCCCAAATAGCAAATCACCGTAATTGCGCCTACGCCCACCAGGCCAAAGGCTTTCAAATCCATGCCGCTTCCTCCTTTTGTAATATGCTGTCCCGCGCCCTGCAAGCCGCTGTCTCAGCCCTTTTCCTGCTGCTCCAAATCTTGCAGCCGGTGGTTGATCACCTTGATCTGTTCTTCCACCACAGGCATGCGGGCGGCGAAGTGGTTGTGCCGCCGCACCTCCTGGGTCAGGTTTTCCAGCTTGGCATCGGTCACCGCTTGGGAGGTCCGGATGCTGTCCCTGGTCCGCCGTTCGCTGGAACGGTTGGAAAGCACCACCCCCAAAAGCGCCAGCCCGCCGGTAATAAAGGCCGTCAAAATTTCCGCAAAGCCTGCCATGGTTACGCCACCCGCTTCCACATGTAGCAAGTCACGTAGGGCTGTACCACCGACTGGCTCCCCAGTTGGGGGTCTGTCTTTGGGGCGCTGGTCCCCGTTTCGCCGGAGCCGCCCGCCGCCGTGGTCAGAGAGGTGCCGCCCGTAGTGCCCGAAGCGGTCCCCGTGTTGCCATGGCTGTGGGAGTTTCCGCCTCCCGTAGAGCCCACTGTCACCGTGTGGGAATGGGAGCCGCCAGAATTGGTTTCTCTGTCGGTTCCATATAAAATCCAGTCGGAACCGTCCCCAGTGCCCTTGGTATACCGGCTGCTGGAACCGCCAAAACTGGACCTTGGCGTCATCAGGCTGCTAATGCTGTGGGTGTGGGACCCTCCGGAGCCGGTAGAAGCCGAGTGCGTATGGGAAGGAATTTCGCTGGACGTCAGCGTATGGCTGGAAGTGGTGTGGCTGTGGGAAGGCCCCGCGTGGGTATGAGAAGCGATGGTGTGGGTATGGCTTGCCCCCGTATGGCTGTGGGAATCTACCGTATGGGTGTGAGAAAGGTCTACGGCCTTCGCGCCGCCTTCTTTGCCGGAGGCGCTGAACTCCGTGTCGTTTACATCTACGCCAATCAGGGTACGGCCCGCCCCAAAACCTTCCCAGACGCCTCCCAAAAAACTTTCCGGGTTCACGTTGTTAAAGGAAAGGTAAATGGCTCCCACCGGGTAAATGGCATCCACCACGCTGCCCGCCGGGTTCAAATACCGGCTGGGCAGCTTCCCGTCTTCCCCCAAAATGGGGATTTGCAAATTTCTCTCGTTGCCAATATAGAGCTCGTCCCCGTCGGTCACGAGGCCGAATTCTCCCGGGGAAAGCACAGGCAAATTTGCCTTGCTTCCCCTTCTCACCTGTACTTTAGGCATTTCGCCGCCTCCTTTTTATTCGAATGTCCCGCCGTCAATGGTGCTGAGCTCCAAAGCGCCCTCCGCGTTTACTCCAAAGCCCGCGCCCAGCTTCACATGGCCCAGCTGCTGGGCAGAGGCCTGCTGCTCCACATGGTCCGCCGGGGCGGCTCCCACGTCCTGGAAGCCCACCCCATGGGGGTTCCCCTGGGTGACCTGGCTGTGGTCGTAGGCCGCCTTGCCCAGGTCGCCGGGAAAGGCGGTGGAATCTGTCTCGCCCAAGGCCAGGGAAGGGCTGATCTCCACATACAGGCTGCCGCTCCACCGGTAGGTAAGGTTGGTGTCTTTGGCAATATAAATCACGCCGCTTTCTCCTGCCTCCGGGAATTCCGCCCGGGTGTCGAACTCCCGCACGTCGTCCACAAAGCCGGGCAGCTGGGCAGAGGGCACCCGGCCGGTTTCGTCCAGGGTGGCCACGCCTCCGGAGGCGCCCTTTTCCCCGGCGGCCACAGCCCCCAGGTCCTCCGCCGTCAGGGTAATGGGGCCTGTGAGGGCCTTGCCGTTTACGGTGGTCCCGGCCTGCACATAAGCGCCGGAAAGGTCCGGCAGGTCCCCTGCCTCCAGGGCGCCGCCTCCGGTCACCCGGCCCTTCCCGTCCACCGTCACCTTGGTGTAGGTGCCGGCGGAAAGGCCCGCAAGGTCTGCCAGAGTCATCACCAGCTCCACGTTGGCAGAGCCGTCGAAGGCCACCGCCGGGGCGGTCACATCTCCGGAAGCGGAAAACTTCCGCTCTGTAGAAAGCCGCGCCGCTTCCTCTGCCGTGCCGCCCTTGGGGTTCAGGTGGATGTTGCCGCTTTGGGCGCCCACATACACGTTGCCGGTATCCAGGGCCACCGCCAATTCCCCTTGGGCCAGGGCCAGCCGGTCCACTGCCTCTTGAAGTCCTCTCTTAATTCGAATTGTCGCCATGCTTTTTCTCCTTTTCCTTTTTCTTTTACTGGTTGTTGCCGTCCACGATCATATTCTGGTGGGCCATGGGGTTCCTGCTGTGTTCCAGCAGGGTGGAGGAATCGTCCGGGCAGTTCAGGTTGTTCCCGTCTATCACCAGGTTTTGGTGGGCTTCCTCCTCTCCCAAATGGGCCGTCAGGGGGCCGGGATCCCAAATGCCGCAGTCAAGGTCGGGGATCTGGCTTTTCACCAGCACCCCCTTTTCGTTCAGGTCCGCCTTTCGGGGCAGCCCCTGTCCCAGCTGGGAAAGCCGGAGCCCGAATTCCTCCTCCGAGCCCAGGTACCCGGCCTCCAGCGCCGCTTCATAGGCCGATTTTCCCTTTGCGCCTGCTTCGCCCTTGGGCCCGTCCTTGCCGGGCAGCCCTCTGGGCCCTTCCGGCCCTTGGGGGCCCTCCGGGCCCATGGCTCCTTGGAGCTCCCCGTAGTTGGTCCAGCCCCTCTCTCCATAAAGGTAAATGTCAAAGGGCGCTTCCTCACCTACGCCGTAGGCGTCGCCCGGTTCGGGGAATAAAACCCCGGCTTCCAGCTCTTCCGGGCTGGAAAATTGTCCCAGCACCCGAAAGCCCAGCCCGGTTTCGCCCCGGGGGCCTTGAGGGCCTGGGTCGCCTTTGGGGCCTTGGGGCCCGGCTTCCCCCCTGGGCCCTTGGGGGCCCGGGCCTCCTTTGGGGCCTTCCGGCCCCTTTTCTCCCTTGGCCGCGATCAAAAGCCAATAGCCGGGGTCCCCGGGTTCCCTGCCCTGAGATTCCCGGAGGCACAAATAGCTCTGGCCCTGGAAGCTCACCTTTTCAAAGGGCTCGTACCGCTTTTGAGGGTCGTAGGCCTCCCACCGGCCCAAGGCCTTTTCCCTGTTTTCCAAATCCTTGAGCAGCTCCTCCGCCTCTGCGGAGGCGGCCTGAGCCCGGAAGGCCGCTTCTGCCGCCGCCTGGGCCTTGGCGTCCAGCTCCCCCTGGAACAGGGAAAACTCCTCCAGGGTGTGCCAATCGGGCTCCTTGCTGTTCTTCCACTGCAAAAGCCCCTCCCGGTACCGGAGCTCCAGCCTTCCGGCAGCCAAATGCTCCAGCCATTCCGCTTCGGACCCCCGGAACCCGTGCTTCACCGCAATGCCGTAGGCTGTCAGGTAATAACCTCCAAAGCTATAGGGGTATTCTCTCATTTTTCTCACCGCCTCTCTTTTCTGCTTTTTCTCCAGGCCTGTTCATCGCCAGGTGTCCGCCGGACGGTAAGCGTTGGCGAACCACCTCATGAATTCCGAAAACTCGCTGTTGAACAGCCGCATGCTGTTCTGGTACTTCCCATATTCCCCGTTGGCAAAATCTATCATGGCGCAAAGGTGGGAAACGTACAGCTTTTCATGGGGCGGAAGCACCAGAAGCTCTGTGTCTTGATCTTCCGGCCAGGAATAGGTCAAAATCTCCTCCGGGGCCAGCAGCATCACCTGAGTTTGTACCATGCCTTCACAGCTGTTGAGCCAGCGCACCTTTTGCTCCTCCGAAAAGGCGTTGGGCTTTATTTCTCCGGCCAGCTCCACGGCTTCCCGCACTGTCACGGCCTTCCCCCCTTTATTCCAGCCGGCTGCCGCCTGTGACGCCGCCTGCCGCGGCGAAGCGCCAGTCGTTAAAGCCGGCAATAAACCTGGCGTAGCCCTGCCAAACATTGGCGTCGTTCCCTTCGTCCACCCGGCTTTTCACCACCAGAGGCGTGCGGTCCAGCCAAACGGCGCCGCCGTAGTTTTCGTTATAGCCGCTGTCCAAAAGCACCCAGGGGGAGGTACCCTCCGCCAGGTACTGGTTCAGGTAGGGCCAAACAATCACGTTCCAGCGTCCAAACTGGTAGTTAAAGCCGTTGTTGGCGGTGTTGGGATCTTTGTCGGCTCCAATCACCGCGAAGACCTGCTTTTTCAGCTTGTAATCGTTGGGAATCAAAATGGTGTCCGGCGCCACGTCCAGAATTTCATTGTTGTCGCCCCGAAAGTTCTGCATGGCTGTTTCCATGGCCGCCAGGGCTTCCTCGGAAAACTCCGCCTCAAAAAGGTTCGTCTGGTTCTTCCCCGCCACCTTGGCCGGGTGGTCCTTTGCGAACAGCTTTTTGCCGTCGGCCCCGGTGGCAGAAAACTTCTTGCCGGAAAACTCCACCGTGTCCTTTCCCGCCATGGCGCTGCCAAACAGGGCCGCGCCGAACTTCTCCCTGGTCCTGTAATAGGAAGTAATAAAGTTCAGGGGCTTCTTCTTCAGATCGATCACCTTGGCGTCTTCTACGATCTCCCGGGAAAGGGAAAAGCTGTTCTTCCAGGTCATGTGCTCCAAAAATTTCTGGTAGCCCTCCTGCATGCCGTCCGAGGGGTAATTCCCGTTTTCTCCCACCGGCTGGAAGCCCTCCATGGCCGTTAGGGTAGTGAACTTTTCCCCGAAATGGGCCGAGCGCTCCATGGAAAACAGCTGGGGCAGCATGCTCTTTTTCTCGTACCCTTCCCCGTGCTTCTCCAGGAACATTTGAATGCTGTATTGCGATTTCCCGTAAATGGAATCCTGCAGGCCGGAGCCTTCTGTAAAACTGATGTTACCCATGCGCAATCTCTCCTTTTTATTCTGTGGTTTTCGCTGCGGGCGTCTGGGAAATTCTCACCCACACCCGTTCTTCTCCTGCCGCCGTCACCTGGGCCCAGCCCCCTGCTCCGGCGGCGATCCCGGTCCCGTCCGAGGTAAGCTGCACCTGGTCTCCCAGCTTCCCGGCAAAGCCCTGGGGCAGCTCCGCTTCCAGGATCATGTCTTCCCCCAGGCGAAAAACCGGGATCAGCTCTCCCGGCTGGCAGGCCTCCTCCCGGTTTGCCATGCAAAAGTACAGGGGCTTTTCCGTGCCGCCGGCAGGGGTCAGCATGCCTCCTGCCGCTTTCAGCAGCGTGCCTGTTTTTGGAACCATGGCCCCGCAGGGCAAATATTCCAGGCCCGGCGTCCGGCCGTCGTCCGTCGTGTAAATTTGAAATGCCATTTTTCCTTCCTCCATAAAATAATTGTGGTGCCGCGTGGCCAAGGGCAGCAAAAAAAGAGCCCGGCGAAACGCCTGCTCTTTTCCTGCTCCCTCCGCTTACTTCACGCGTCTGCTGTAGTGCCTTTGAATCTCCTCTTCCGTGGCCTCCGGGTTCAAAAGCCGGTATTGCTCCCGAATCTCCTGGGGCACCGTCACGCCGCCCCCGCCCCGGCTCCCGGTTTGGGTCATGTGGGTTTTCCCGGAGATCCGGTTCATGGCTGCCTGCCGCATGGCCCCGGCCGCCCTTTTGGTCAGCTCCCCGAAACAGGCCACCTTGTAAGCGTCCGAAAGCTCATACCCTTTTTCTACCAGCGCGCAGAGCTTGGGAAACTCCGGCAGCTGCCGCAGGTCTTCCACCCTGCGCAGAGAGGGCGTCAGCTTTTCTATTTCCCGCATCTGCCCGTCTATCCGCCTGCGAATGGCCATGTCCTGCAAAAATGCCGCAGTTGGGGAGGCGGAAGGCTCCGGCGAAGCCTCCTGGGGATTCTCTCCGGCTCTTCTTATTATGGTTTCCCGTGGTTCTTCCCCCGGCTTCGCCTGTTCCTCCTTCCTGCCGGCGTTCTCCGGCTCCTCCTGCAAGGGCGCTTCTTTCGGGCCGGACATTTCCCGCCCCTCTCCCTTTGGAGCTTCCGCTCCAAGTGTTTCCACATAATTTTCTTCTGTCATACCTGTTTCCTTTCCGGGAGCTTTCCTCCCCTTATTTCTTCTTGCCTGTTCTCAGGTCTTCTCCCCGGTGAACCTTGGCGTTTTTCTTTTTCTCACCGGGAAAAAGCGCCTCCACCTTTTGCTGGCCGCTGTTTTGAACCCGGCCCGCGTAGGTCTCCTTTTGCTTCATTTTCCTCCCTCCTTTCTTTTCTCAATTTTCCCGCCCGGCCCTTTTCACCCCTCCCCTTCTGTGTTATACTGAACGCACAGAACCCCTCCCCAGGCCCCCGGAACTCCGGCGGCCCCTTCCCCAATTACTTTTTGAAAGCTGTGATATTATGCCGTACTTCTATATGACATTACTTCTTATGTGCTTTTGCATTTACGGACTTTCCCTCCTACTTTTAAAACATTTCCGAAAATACCCGAAGGTGAAAAAGCATCAGTTTGCAATTTCCCTCATCTTGTATTTTTTCATGTTTTCCCTTTCGCTCTTCGTCTATTTCTGCATCCGTCGCAAAACCTTGCTTCCCTTCCGTTGGCCGCTGGATCTTTTCGTTATCCTAATCTACGCTTTTCTCTATGCCCTGGTGCTTTTCCAGGTTACCTTCACTTGGTATCCCATTTTCAAAAAGCGCTCTTCGCGCGTTGCCCTGATTCTTTTAGTAACTAGCTTTCTCTTCCTCCTCTTTTTCAATTTTTTTTCCCGGACCTACCGGGTTCTATGAGCTGCTTCAAAAGAGATTCTCCCAAAGTTTGCACCAAGCCATCCTTAAAAGCATTCTTACCGGAATCGTTGTAATAGATTTTTCTTACCGTAGCATAGGCTTCTTTCTTTTCTCGTTTACTTTTGTGCTTCGTATAAACATAAAAAATCCCGGCCAAGATCCCTGGAATTTTCAACGCCCCCTTCCCCCAATTACTTTTTAGAAAGCTGTGATATTTATGGTAATCTTTGTTTGCTTCCTCATATTTCTGGCACTTCTCGCCCTTTTAAACTACCTCCGTCGCTATCCGCAAGTCAAAAAATATCAGCTTCCTATTTCCATAGCTCTGTTCCTTCTTATGTATCTCCTTATGCTCGTTCTTTTTTTTACTCAGCGCAGAGGGTCATTTTCTTGGCCAATGGATTTTTTTATCGCCCTCGGTCTTGCTCTGGAATACGCCCTTATGTACTTCAGTCTCTGTTACAAATGGTATCCGTTTTTGGTAAAACACATCCTTTGCCTGCGCTTGCTGCGCATCGCCGCACTCCTTCTCTTTGGCGGTCTCCTGCGCTTCTTGATCGCGGGATCGCCTATCCGGTAACCTGCCCCAGAAGAAATTCTTTCCGCCCTCCCCAGGCCCCCGGAATTCCGGCGGCCCCTTCCCCAATTACTTTTTGAAAGCTGTGATATTTATGTCTTTTGTCTACTGCTTCCTTGCCTATTGCATCATCATTAAAATTTTCACTTACCTTCGCAGCAAATTTCCGAAGCTAAAAGAGCACCAATTGGCAATTTCCATTTTTCTGTACCTTTTCATGCTCTTCCTCGCCCTCACCGTCTACTTCCAAATACGCCGTTACACCCCTTTCCGTTGGCCGCTGGATTTTTTCATCATCCTGCTTTATGCCTACGCCTATGCTTTGATTTTTTTTAATTTCACCTTTCGTTGGTATCCCATCTCCAAGAAATATCCCATACGCATCCGCTGCATTCTCCTTTTTCTAAATACTGTTTCCAGCCTTTTCCTTCTGCTTTTTGTCAAACTCTTTCCCATTTATCCTGGTTTTTGAAAATTTTCCTATTTAAGGAATTCCCATGGCATCCCTCCCAAAGTCTCGACCAAGCCATTCCGAAAAGCGGCCCCGCCATAGTAATTTTCTCTCGCTATTGCACGGGCTTCCTCTTTCGGTACACCCCGGTTTATCAAATTTTTTGCGTATTGGCTCACATAAGAGTTTTCCTGGTTTATCAGTTCATCGAATATTTGGTTAGCCCATTGCTTACTTGTGTTTTCGCTCAGGCTTATTCCCAAGTCAACTGCATAGGGCCCTGCCAAATTTGCAAACTTGCTCTTATTCCGCGTCTTTACCATCTCACCCAACTCATTTCCGATATCGGAAAAAGCCATATCTAAAAGCACATCTGTTACCCCTACGGCACTGCCATAGCCTAACGCCTCCAGAGAAGAGGCGCCGCGGCCAACTGCATCCGATATGCCCTCCGCCGCGCTGGTGGCCCCGGAATAAACCCGACCGGAACCTGGCAGAGCCATATCTAACGCCACAGAAGGCGCTGCGTCCAGCATGCTATAGGCCACGTTCATCCCAGTGCGTTCCAAATCGTTCATATCCTTCATGGCTCCTTCCCGTGTGCTGTCGATAGTTCGGTAAATGCTGTACATTCCTCTATACGGGTTCGCCTCCTTTCCGGTTATAGCGTCTCCTGTTGTCTGCGCAATGAGGGGCAGCGCATACACGCCTTTTTCTACGGTAGAAAGCAGCGACGCTGCCACAGGATAGGATTCTCCGGCTTCTCTGCTTATCTTCTGCCTGAGAAAATCGGCACGAAAGTCTAAAGTATCGCTTAACGATTCTAAATACTGCTCCGCTGTTTCCGGATCTGTGGCCAAATAATAGGCATAAGTGTCTCTTTCATTGTCGAGCATGTAAAGGTATTTATAGCGGTCTCCCTGCACCGAGTTTGTACTCGTCTCGCTTTCTAAAAAGGTGGCTTCCACCACGTTATATGGGCCATCGCTTATCTTGTCCGACCATTTATTTGTGGCGTTTCGTTTCCCGAATCTCACCTTTCTCTCAAAGCTGTCTTTGTTTTGCGCCTGTGCCTCCTTTTCTGCTGTGACAATAAAAGTGCTGTTCGCAAATTCCCGCTTTTGTTTGTCATACCATCCCAGCCAATCATTCCCCACTTGTATCTTGTCTTGCAAGTATTCCTCCAGTTCTTTCAATTCACTGTCGCTCATCTGTGACAGGAAATCTTCTCCGCTGCTTACCATATAAAGAAACTTGTTGTCGTCCATAGGAATTTCGCTGTGCCAGTTGGATTTCTGGTCTGGTTGTTGCGTATCAAGCAAATTCTGTGAAGCTGGCGGCTCCATACCAAATATTCCTAAGGGGTTTTTCCGTTGATTCTGCAACCTTTGTGATTTCACACTTTGCAGCATCCCTTTCAGATATTCAACCGCACTCTCCTCATGCTCTCCTAAGGCATCGTTGAAATTGGGGTTAGGCGTTCTCTTGTAACCATGCCCTCCCACCACAAAAGGGTTCGAGTTGGCCTTATATTCAGGGTTCTTCGCCATAGATGCTCGAAACATATATGTGTCAATGGGAGTTTCTCCTATCTCCGACCAGTCCGGCAGCGTCCCTCGCTGCAGTCCCCATTTTTCATCCTCGCTCCAGTAATCGATATCCCACCCTTTATAAGCGGATCCCTCCGCTGCTTCCTTTGCCGCCTCTGCACCCACGGCTGCGGCCGCCTTTATGGCGTCCATAGCCATTTCTTTGTCTCTTCTTTGTCTTTCCTTTTCCTCCAATTTAACGGGATCCATGTTCCCCATCCTTTCTTTTTCAAAATCCTCCGGTCTTTTTTTCCTTTCACAGCCCTGCCGGGGGCATCCCCCCTTCCGGAACCGCCCCGGGAGCCATGGGCAGGTTCCCCAGCGCCGTCCCCTGGCCCTGGGCCGCCAGAGCCTCCTGCTCTGCCCTGGCTTGGGCTTGGGCCTGCTCCCGCTGCAGCTTTTCTTCTAAAAAGCTTTTGGTTTCTCCTGCCCCCGGGTAATGGAGCATCTCCATTTTGGTCCAAAACAGGATTAAGGTTTCCGGGTCCTCCGGGTTTCCAAAGGCGCCGCTTTGCAGGTTCTGCCGGGTCTCCTGCCACATGCCCTCCCGGTTGTTGGCCAGGGGAGCCGTCACGTCGCAGGAAAAAAGGAATTGGTCGTTCCAATACCATTCCCCCGCCTCGTCCCGCTCCAAAAAGTCGTAGCGGTTAAACTCCCGGTACACCGTGTTCCCCTGTAAATCCCGGCTGACCACCGGCCGGGATTCATCGGCATAGGCCAGCTTGAACTTGAACATGGCCTCGAACAGGGCCCCGTAGGCCGCGTTCTTCATCACCACCTTCGATTCCAGCCTGCCCGCCGCCTGAGCCGCGGAAAATTCCTTGGCCCTGCCCGAGGTGGCGGTGGTGTCCCGGCGGCCCTGGAAAGAATCGGTCACGCCAATGGTTTGCCGGGCCTCTTCGTAGACCTGGGCCAAATAGGTCAGGTCCTGGCCAATGTTCCCTTCCAAATCCTTTACGCCAATCATCTGGGCCGCCGCCGGGTCCCCGGGGCGAATCACCTTCATGTCTTCCCCGTCCGCCCGGATATCTGCGTTGTCCGGCAGCACCAGATAGCTGCCGGATTTCAAAATTTTATCCAGAATTTTCGTCTCCACCCGGTTGACGGTGTTTTGCTGGTCCGCCACTTTATCGATGTCCGAATCTCCCAGGAACTTCCCGTAAAGGGAAACGTTCTTTTGCAGGATCAACGGGAAAATCCCCGGCCGGTAGCAGGGCACCCTCTGCGCCCCTTCCAGAGCCTCCCCCGCCTCCATGTCCAAAAACGCGGTTTCCGGCGCCAGGGGAAAGGGCAGCTCTTCAAATTCCTCCTCTGCCGTCTCGAACCGGCTCCCGCCGCACCGGGGGCAGCGTTCCCCTTCCAAGGGCTTGGGGGTCCCGCAGGAAACGCACCGGCAAAGCCGCCGGGCCTGGTAATCCTCCAGGTCTTCCAGCTCCTTTTCGTTCACCCAGGAATACCGGCCAATCCCTCCCCGCCCGTTCCGGTAATAGGCGGTGTAGAGGGTCACAAGGTCCTCGGCGCTTTCTGCCCCGATCCCCTTTACCTCCGGCTCCTGTTCCCCCTCCTGGGAAACATCCACGCCGTACCGGCGGCGAATCCCCTCCTTGGTTTGGGGAATTCGCAATATCACATAATCCATGTCCTCCACCCCGGTGTACACCCCATCCTGGGGAATCACCTGCTTGGGGTGCAAAAGGCTCACCGCCAGCTCCCCCGCGGTGGTGTGGGTACGCTTTTCGCTGTCCCACTCTACCAAAAAGAGCGCCCCGCCCTGAATGGGTACGGTGCGCTCCATCATATCGTTCAGCTGTTCAAAGGGCAGCCGGTCCAGCTCGTTCCGCAGCATGTCCTCGATGAGCTTGGCCTTTTCCTCATCCCCCTGCCGCATGGCCGTCACCTTGGGCTGGGGCACCTCGGAATTCACCTGGGCCTCGATCAGCTCCGCCGCCAGGTTCCGCACGTGGGAGCTCCTCCTCCGCCTGTCTTCCCAAACCATGGGCCGCAGGGCCCCGCTGCCCCGGTAAATCTCCTCCCGCCGGTCCATTTTCGCAAGCTCCCCTTCATAGGCCGCCAGGTTCCTGTTCAGCCTTTCCTGCCATAGTTTCAATTTGTTTGGGTTCATCCCTTTGCCCTTCCTTCCAAAAAATTTGCAGCAAAAAGCCGCCGGGCGTTTTCGCCTGGCGGCTCCTCCTGTTCTTTCCAGGATATACTATAGCACGGCTTCCCTATAACATTCAATAACATCTTTTCCTGTTTTGGGAAAGTCTCCTTTGCCCCCTCTTCCAGGGGGTCATTCCCCGGCAGGCTCCAGTTCCAGCCGTAAAAGCTCCGGGACCTCCCGGCAGTTTTCCAGCCGCACCGTCTTTTTCTCCCCGGGGTAGAGCTTAAAATAGTTGTCGCTCAAATGCACCCGGTCGTCGCCGGGCTTCAAATAGGCTACCGGCACATAGCACCCGGCAGAAACCGTCACCAGCAGGTCCTGCCCCTCCTGCTCCGCCTTTTCCAGCTTCAGGCTGCCCGCCGGGTCCGGGAACACATAGTCCCGGTAATAAGCCCGGAGGCTGTCCGCTGTCTCAAAGCCCTTTTCCAGGGCAGAGGCAAAGAAAAATCCCTTTTCCAGGTCTCCCTGGGCCTCAAAGGAAAACTGCTGCCAGGAATGGGCGGCTGCCTTCAAGGTTTTTTCGCCGGTTTGGGAAGCGTTCCCCGCGAAATCCATATATCCATAGGAAATGGTGAGATCAAGGTCTTCCGGCGTTTCGTTGATCACCGTCACCTGAGCGCCCGTTTCTGTTTTGCGCACAATCAGCTTCCTGGGGGCAAAAGCCCGCTTCAGGAAGTAGAAAGAGATTTTCCGCACCAGGTAATAGTCTATGATGGTCCAGCCGGTTTCCGGCCAGCAATCGTTATACATCCAAATCAGGTCCCCGGCCCCGTAGGGCTTTTTGCGCATGGCCTCCGCCATTTCCGCGTACATGCACCCCTGCAGGACGCCGCTGTAGCGCAAATAGCCTGCCGCGTCCAGCCCGGCGGAATTTACCAGGTGCCGGTCAATGGCCTCGCAAATGCTCTCGTGCTTGCCGGTCTGCTCCCCGTGGTGGCGCCATACCTTTTGGGCCATATCCATCTCTTCCCCGTCCAAATACCGCTTCACCGAGCTTTCCATAAGGGCTCCGTGGAAGCCGTATTCGCTGGAAAACCGGGCAGGCATGCGGTCGAAGGCTTCCAGCTCATAGCGGAACTTGAATTTCGTTTCGGGGTCCCTGCCCAGGTAAGTCCAGGCATGCACGTCGCCGTCGTCCACCTGGTTGGCCCTGGGGTTTCCAAAATAGGGGGAGGAGGGCATATAGGCTATAAGGGGGCTGTTGCGCCGCACCGCCTGGGGCTGAATGTAGTTGAAAATCTTCTCCCCGTAGAACCGGGCCGGGCCAATGGGGTCGGGGAACCAATCGGTATAAGATTCCGAGATCTCGTTGTTCCCTGTCCACACCGCCATACAGGGGTAATGGGCCAGGCGCTTGGTCTGGTAGTCTGCCTCCCGCTCCGCCTCATACAAAAAGGCCGGGTCATGGTCCGGGTAAAAGGCACAGGCATACATAAAATCGTGCATGAGCAAAATGCCGTTTTCGGAGCAGAGCTCATAAAAACAGTCTGGCTCGTAGGTGCCGCCGCCCCACATGCGGAGCATGGTGAAGTTGGCCGCCTTGGCCTCCTCCACCAAGGTCCGGTAGGTGCTTTCCGGGGTTCTGAGGTATACGGAATCTGTGGGCACCCAGTTCCCGCCCTTGCAAAAGATCCTCACGCCGTTTACCCGGAAAAAGAAGTTCCTGGTGCCATCCTCCCGTTTGGAATGGTCAATCTCCACGGTGCGCACCCCCACCTTCTTCGGCCGGTCTTCTATCACATGGCCCTCGCAAAGACACCGGGCCCGGAGCTCGTAAAGGTTCTGTTCCCCGTAGCCGTTGGGCCACCACAGCTTAGCCCCCTTGATTTTGGCCCTTTCCTGCACATAGTTCAGGCCTCCCACCATCAGCCGTTCCAGCCTTCCCCGGTGGACCTCCTTCCCCTCTAAAAGCAGCTCATATTCCACCGTCACCTCGGCCGAAGCCGTCATGCCGGTTTTTTCCACTTCAAAAAAGAACTCCACCTCTGCCTCTTTCCCGGTGGAATAGGTGTCCATTCTGGAAGAGACCACCCTGGCCCCGCTAAAGGCCTCCAGGCGAATTCCCCGGCCAATGCCGCAGGTGGGCACCGGCTTGCACCAGTCCCAACCATAGGTAAACTGGGGCTTGCGGGTGTATACCCGCTGGTCGCATATGGCAAAGGAGCTGGCGCAGTAAAAGGAAACACTGTCTTTGGGGTAGTGGTCCTCCATACCGGAGGTCAGGCGAATGACCAGGGTGTTCTTTCCCGGCTTCAAAAACCGCTTCACATCCTCCCGGAAGGGGCAAAAGGCGTTGGTGTGCCGTCCCGCGGGCCTGCCGTTTATCATAAGATCTGCCTTGAAGTCCAGCATTTCCACATACAGCTGCACCACATCTTCCCGGAGCAGCTCCTCCGGGACTTCAAACTCCTTGATAAACCACCAGGAAAGGTCCCGGATCCACAGGCATTTTTCTGTGTTATCCTTCAAAAAGGGCTCCTCAATCACGCCGTTCTCCACCAGAGGCGTAATCACATCACAGGGCACCTGGGCCTTTAAAAAGCCCTTCCGCAGGGGAAAAACATTGGGAATCTTTCCCTGCAGCACCTGGAATTCCCCTTCCGGCCGCTCCAAAACCTCCTGCACCTGTTGGGGCCCCACGTCCAGGAACTCCCCCCGGAGCTTCCAGGCTCCTGCCAGGTCCAATACACGCATCATACTTCTAAACTCCTTTCGACCAATGAAAATTCTTTGTTTTTTCTTAGAATCGGTTTTTTAAGCCCTCAGAAAACCGGGCCACCTCTCCCCTTTCCAGGGAAAATTTACGGCCCCCTTTTGGGAAGCTCCGCAAATTTTGGGAAGCCCTTCCCTTTTTCGGGAAAGGGCCTCCCAAAGCCTGCGAGAAGGCTTCTTTCTTCAAAAAGGCAAAAGGAAGCGGGGAAAAGGGAAGCCCTTTTCCCCGCCGTCCATTTGTCAACCTTCTGGAATTGGTTTTTTACTGCTGGTTGGTCTTGTTGTTCATGTAGTTCTCGTACAAGGCAGCCTGAGCGTCGTAAACCTCCTGCGCCTCGGCAACGGCCTCGTTCAGGCCCAAGCCTTCGCAGGTGGCCATGAAGTTGGCCCAGGAAGCGTCGTCGATGGGCTGGCTTCCGCCAATAACGGCCCACATGAATTTCTCGCGTTCGTCGGCGATATCGGTGCCGTTCTCAACCCACAGGGCCAGGTCGGCAGGGTTCCGCCATTCGATCAGCTGGGAAGCGCGCTCACGGCTGTTGTCGCCGGACTTCTTGAACAGAGCAGTGGTTTCGGGTGTGTTGGAAATCAAGCCCTCGTCCTTGCGGTTGAACAGGTTGTTAAACAGGTTCAAACCGATATTCTGCTGGTTGTTCTCTTCGCTTTCGGGAGCGATTATCGGGTTATACAGGCCATCTTCGATGGTGTAATCCTCGCCCTCTACACCGTAGCGGCGCTCTACGTAGTTCTCCAGGCTGCACATGTCGTCATAGAAGGCATACAGGCGCTCGGGATCGCTGGCGGTCTTGGTAATGCCAAAGTAAGCCCAGGCAGCGCTGGTGGCAGGGTCGTCCTGAATCATCTTGCCGCTCTGGCCAATGGGCATGTCAATGGGAATCCAGTTGCCCTCGGGGTTGTTGGCCTTAAAGCTCTTCATGGTCTGGGAATCGGGGTTGTTGTAGGCGCACCAGCTGTAGGCAACGCCAAAGCCGCCATTGGCCCATTCCTCGTCACGGTCGGTATCGGTGGTGATGTTGGGAGTAATATAGCCCTTTGCATACATGTCGGCTACGTCGGCAAGCCACTTCTGGGTGTTGGGCATGCAGAAGCCATAGCCTACCTTGCCCTGGTCGTCTACTACCCAGCGGTCATAGTGGGTGTAATCGTAATTGTAAATCCAGGGGATAAAGGAACGGGGGTCGTAACCGTCGCCGCCCAGGCCAAAGGTATCGTCTTGGCCGTTGCCGTCGGGGTCGTCCTCGGTGAAGGCGCGAATCACTTCGTTGAGCTCATCCATGGTCTTGGGAACTTCCAGCTTCAGGTTATCCAGCCAGTCCTTGCGAATCCACAGGCATTCGCAGGAGGGCTCGGAAATGTCGCCGGGAATACGGTAAATTTTGCCGTCTTCCTCGGTGGCGAAGAACAGGCTGGCCGTGTCCATCTTGTTGTAGTAGTCACGGATGTTGGTGTACTTGTTCAAGTACTCGGAAACGTCCACCAGCAGGCCGGCGTCCTTCCACTTCAGGAAGTCGTTGTCCATGCTCCACCACCACATGACGTTGGGGGTGTCGTCGCTGGCCATCAACAGGTTGATCTTGGCCTGGCCGTCGGTCCAGCCGGGAAGAACCACCAGTTCGATGTTCAGGTTGTACTTTTCTTCCAGCATTTTCTCCACCCGGCTGTCAGACTGGGTAAAACCGGTCATAACGGCGATGGAAACATCCATGGTCTCCTCGCAGGCGGTGGGGTCTATCTTTTCTCCGGTAGAGGTCTTGGCAGGCTCGGAATTATCGGCCGTGCTTTCGCCGCCCTCAGCCTTGCTGCTTTCGGTCTTGCTGGCGGTAGAGCCGGCAGAACTGCTGCTGCCGCTGTCGCAGGCCGCGAACACGCTCACGCACAGCATCAAAGCCAGAAGCGCGCAGCCAAGCCTTTTTAAAGTGCTCTTCATGTAAATTTCCTCCTTGCATATTTTCGGATTGTATATTTTCGGCGTTTCCGCCGTCAACCCCAAGAATTTCAAATAGAAACTCAAAAACAACTCATCGGGCTTCCCAATCAGCCCTTCACGCCGCCAATCATAACGCCCTTCACAAAGTACTTCTGAACAAAGGGATATACGATCAAAATGGGCACTGTAGAAACGATGATGGATGCGGCCTTGATGGTCACGGCATTGGCGTCGGACTGGGCCCGCACGTTTACGCCGGCCTGCTGCATGGCCTGCTGGGTGTTGGTCAGCATGTTGCGCAGCACCATTTGCATGGACCATTTATCGGTAGACTGGATGTAAAGTACGGTGGACATATAATCGTTCCAGTACATCACCGCCGTAAACAGGGCAATGGTGGCAATGGTGGCCTTGGAAAGGGGCAGAATAATGCTGAAGAAGATCCGCACGTCGTTGGCCCCGTCTATCCTGGCCGATTCCTCCAGGCTTTCCGGAATGGAGGTAAAGAAGCTGCGCATAATCACCGTGTTGTAAGCGCTTACCAGCAAAGGCAGGATGAGGGCCCAGCGGGAATCGTAAAGGCCCAGGTTCCGGATGAGCAGGTAGTTGGGGATCATGCCCGCGTTAAAGATCATGGTAAAGAGGATGAGCAGCATAATGACCTTGTGGCCCCGCAGCCTGGTTTTACTTAAGGGGTAAGCGGTGGTGGCCGTAAGGAAGGTGCCCAAAACCGTGCCAATGATGGTCACAAACAGGGTGGTGGCATAGCCGCTGTAAATTTGCGGGTTCTTGAATACCGATTTATAGGTGCCCAGGTTGAACTGCTTGGGCCACAGGAAAATGCCGCCCTTTAAGGCCATTTCCGTAGAGCTCAGAGACTGCATTAACACGTGCCAGAAGGGATATACCATCAAAAGGCACAGAATGGTGAAAAAGGTGTAGTTGAATACGGTAAAGATTTTTTCACCGGGAGAGGTCTTAATCTTGTTCTTATTGGTCGTAATGTTTGCCACAATAATTCCCTCCTCTTCTTAAAACAGGCCGTCGTTGCCCGTCTTCTTCGCCGTGAAGTTCACGATCAAGATCAGCACCAGCGAAATCACAGATTTGAACATACCGGCGGCGGTAGTGAAGGAATAGCTGTTCTTCTGAATACCAAGGCGGTATACATAAGTATCTATAATGTCGGCCACATCATAAACAGAGCCGGAATACAGCATGAAGATCTGGTCGAAACCGGCGTTCAGAATGTTGTTGCAGTTCATGATGAGCATAATGACAATGGTGGGAGTAATGGCCGGCAGCGTCACATGCAAAAGCTGCTTGAAGCGCTTGGCGCCGTCGATAGAGGCGGCCTCGTAAAGCTGAGGGTCTACGCCGGAAAGAGCGGCGAAATAAATGATGGTGCCCCAGCCCATGCCCTTGTACAGGTCGCTGATCACCAGCATGGGAACAAAGGCGTTCTTATCGGTAAGCACCTGCATATCCTGGCCGGTAACCGCTTTGATCAGCTGGGTGATCACGCCAGTGGTGGGGTCCAGGAAGGTCATAATAAGGCCCGCCATAATTACCCAAGAAATGAAGTAGGGCAGGTAAAGCAGGGTTTGGGCCACTTTCTTGTACCGGAGGTTTCTCATTTCGTTCATCATCAAGGCCAGAATAATGGGAAACGGGAAGCCGACGATCATTTTAGACAAACTAATAACAATGGTGTTGCGGAATACGTTTAAGAACTGAGGCTTCGTGAACAGGTCGGTAAACTGCTTAAAGCCTACCCATTCACTGGCCGCCGGGTCAAAGGCGTTGTACTCCATAAAGGCAATGCGCAGGTCGTACATAGGTATGTACTTGAAGATGAAGAAAAAGACAATTCCGGGCAACAGCAGCAAATAAAGCCATTTGTCCCGCAGCAGGTCTTTCCCAAGCTTCGAAAACTTGCTCTGCCCACCCGGCGCTTTGGCCGGCTTCGTGCTGGCGTTTGTCATGAGAAACCCTCCCAATAATTTTCTCCGGAAACCCTTCGCCACCAGAGGCCCTGTGTTCTGTCGGTTCTGACAGAACACACAAAAGAGGTACCTCTTTTGTGTGCATTAGCTTCCCTAACCTGAGGCAATCTTACCAGTTCGAAAGCCTTTTGTCAAGCTTTTTATGAATTTTTACATAACATTTTTTGTAAGTGTTACAATGAGGTATAACAAGGAAAGAAAAAGGTAGCGAATAGGAACG
>CANSKS010000035.1 GCA_947647615.1 uncultured Neglectibacter sp. | reverse complement strand
CGGTGGAAGAGATTAATGCCTTGGGCGGCCTGCAGTTCGAGTTGCGTTATGAAGATGATGTCCATGACCCGGAAAAGGCTGTAACGGCCTATAATACCTTAAAGGACTGGGGCATGCAGATCTTTTTGGGCTCTGTTACCTCTAAGCCCGCAGTGGCTACCTCTACGGAGGCCAACAACGACCACTTCTTTTTCCTAACACCCTCCGCCTCCTCCACCGATGTGCTGGGCGGCGTAGCAAACCCCTTGACCGGTACCGTAGAAATTCCCCGCAAGGACAACATTTTCCAAATGTGCTTTGTGGATCCGAACCAGGGTTCCGCTTCCGCCCAATATATTTTCGACCAAAAGTTGGGTACAAAAATTGCCGTGATCTATAAGAACGACGATGTGTATTCCACCGGTATTTACAATAGCTTCGTTTCCAAAGCCGAAGAGCTTGGCGTTGAGATCGTTTCTACCACGACTTTTACCGACGACACCTCTACCGACTTTTCTGTACAGATTGCGGATGCCAAAGATAACGGCGCGGACCTGGTGTTCCTGCCCATGTATTACGAGGCCGCTTCCATGATCTTGATTCAGGCAAATGCCGCCGGTTATGCCCCCCAGTGGTTCGGCGTGGACGGCATGGATGGCATTCTCACCCTGGATGGCTTTGACACCAGCCTGGCGGAGGGCGTCATGCTGCTCACTCCCTTTAATGCCGACGCAGAGGACGAAGCCACAAAGAAATTTGTAAGCACTTACCAGGAAAAATATAAAGATGTGCCCAACCAGTTTGCGGCCGATGCTTACGACTGCATATGGTCTATTTATAATGCCTTGAAAGATCAGGAGGTTTCCAGCAGCACCAGCGCTTCCGACCTGTGCGACAAGCTTGTGGAGCGGTTTACTTCTTCTGACTTCAGCTACGATGGTCTTACCGGCCAGGGTATGACTTGGGATGCCACCGGCGCGGTAAGCAAATCTCCCAAGGGTATGGTAATTCAGAACGGTGTGTATGTGGGCCTTGACTGATCGCTTTTAATGCTATATCCTATTAAGAGGGCTGTCCCCAAACCGGCAGCCCTCTTTGATCATATAGGCTTTTTTGTGCGGCTTATCCCTAGGATTTGAGGTGGTATTTTTGTCTTTTATCAACAACCTTA
Source organism: uncultured Neglectibacter sp. (assembly GCA_947647615.1). Lineage (GTDB taxonomy): Bacteria > Bacillota > Clostridia > Oscillospirales > Acutalibacteraceae > Acutalibacter. The sequence goes on along the minus strand of CANSKS010000035.1, from coordinate 28,113 downwards.
TAAATGGCGTCAGTTTAGGCAGCGTGTACGCCATTATCGCTCTGGGCTATACCATGGTGTACGGCATTGCGAAAATGCTGAATTTTGCCCATGGCGACATCATCATGGTGGGAGCGTATGTCTGCTTCTTTATGGTATCCAGCTTTGGGCTCAACCCGGTTTTTGGCATTTTGTCTGCCATATTGGTGTGTACGGTGCTGGGAATTTTGATTGAACAGCTTGCCTATAAGCCCCTGCGCCAGGCCAACTCTTTGGCGGTGCTAATTACTGCCATCGGCGTCAGTTATTTCCTGCAAAATGCAGCCCAGCTCATGTGGACCTCCAACCCTCGTATTTTTCCTGCTATTTTTGGAAACGGCGGCCTGCAATTGGCAGGCGGTCAGTTGATGGTCCCTTACAAAACGTTAGTGACCATAGGGGTCTGTGTCATTATCATGGTAGGGCTCATCCTTTTTACCGGGAAAACCCGTACCGGAAAGGCCATGCGAGCTTGCTCGGAAGATAAGGAGGCGGCTCAACTTATGGGCATTAACGTCAACCGCACCATTTCCATCACTTTTGCCATTGGCTCGGCCCTGGCAGCGGTGGCGGGCGTGCTGCTGTGCGCCTCTTACCCGAAGCTCATCCCTACCACAGGCTCTATGCCGGGCATCAAAGCTTTTACGGCGGCGGTGTTTGGAGGGATCGGTTCTATTCCCGGCGCTTTTCTGGGCGGGATTTTGCTGGGTGTGATCGAGATTTTTTCCAGCGCTTACCTTTCTACCGAGCTTGCCAACGCCATTGTGTTCTTGGTGCTCATCGTGGTCCTGCTGGTGAAGCCTACAGGGCTTTTGGGTAAGCGGACCAGCGAGAAAGTTTGAGGTGGCCGCTGTGAAAAGATTGATCATGCGCGGTGAGACCCGCAAAAATTTTATCACTTATGGGATTGTCATCATTGCTTATGTGCTGCTGTTAGTTCTCTCTTCTACAGGGATGATGTCTTCCGCTTTACAGGGCCTACTGGTGCCCACGTGTACCTATATTATAGCGGCGTTGTCTTTGAACCTGACGGTGGGTGTTTTGGGAGAGCTTTCCCTTGGGCACGCCGGGTTTATGAGTGTGGGCGCCTTTTCCGGCGTCACCGTTTCTATGGCTTTGGCCGATGTGGTTCCCGCGCCTTGGGCACGCATGGTTTTAGCCATTGTGGTGGGGGCTGTTTTGGCTGCCGCCGCCGGATTTGTGGTGGGAATTCCCGTGCTGCGGCTGAGAGGGGATTACCTGGCTATTGTCACCCTGGCCTTTGGGGAAATCATAAAAACCGTGGTGACGAACCTTTATGTGGGAAAAGATTCTTCCGGGCTTCGCCTGGGCTTTTTAGACCCGAATATCGGGCTAGGCCAGGGGGGAATGATGATCGTCAACGGCCCCAACGGTATTTCCGGCATCAAGAAGCTTTCCACTTTTACGGCGGGCTTCCTTGTTATTATGCTGTGCCTTATCATCATTTTCAACATGGTAAACAGCCGTTCCGGCAGGGCAATTATGGCTCTGCGGGATAACCGCATCGCCGCCGAAAGCGTGGGCATCAATGTGACAAAATATAAGCTGATGGCCTTTGTGGTTTCCGCAGCCATGGCTGGGGCGGCCGGGGCGCTTTATGGCTTGAGCCAGAACACAGTGACGGCCAATAAGTTCGATTTCAACACCTCAATTCTAATTTTGGTGTTCGTTGTGCTGGGCGGGCTTGGAAACATGCGGGGTTCTATTATTGCCGCTACGGTGCTTTATATTTTGCCCGAAACCTGGCTGCGGCAGTTTTCCGATTACCGCATGCTCCTTTATGCGGTAGTGCTTATCGTGACCATGCTGGTGACGAATACCAACAAAGTGCGCTCTGTAATAGACCGCCTGCTGCCCCATAAGATAAAGGCCCGGGAGGAGGAGAAAGAACATGTCTGAGTTTCACTTTGAAAAGGGAAAAATGGTGCCGGTGCCCAGCCATTCCATTATCCCGGAACGGGATCTTGGGAAGCCTCCTGTGCTGGAATGTAACCATTTGGGAATTGACTTTGGCGGCCTGCGAGCAGTGGACGATTTTAATTTTACCATTGGAAAAACAGAAATTGCCGGCCTCATTGGCCCCAACGGTGCGGGAAAAACTACAGTGTTCAATTTGCTCACAAAGGTTTACGCGCCTACCAGGGGGACAATTCTGTTAAACGGTATGGATACCTCCGGGAAGACCACGGCGCAGATCAACAAAATGGGGATTGCCCGTACCTTTCAGAATATCAGACTGTTTTCCAACCTTTCCGTGGAAGACAATGTAAAAATTGGTTTGCACAACGCCTATAAATACAGCGCCCTGGAAGGGGTTTTGCGGCTGCCTTCCTATTGGAAAAAAGAAAAGGCCGCCCATGAACGGGCCATTGAACTGCTTTCTATTTTTAAAATGGAATATATGGCCGACTGGCAGGCAGGCAACCTGCCCTATGGCGCCCAACGCCGGTTAGAGATTGTACGGGCTTTGGCCACAAACCCTTGCCTGCTGCTTTTGGACGAGCCCGCCGCCGGGATGAACCCGGCGGAAACCGCCGAGCTGATGGAAAATATTGTGAAGATACGCGATATGTTCCAAATCGCAGTACTGCTGATCGAACATGATATGAAGCTGGTGATGGGCATTTGTGAGGGCATTTGTGTACTGAACTTCGGGCAGGTCATCGCCAAGGGTACGGCCGAGGATATTCGCCAAAACCCCACGGTGATCGAAGCTTATTTGGGAAAGAGGGGGGCGGACCCATGCTGAAGGTAGAAGGCATCAATGTCTATTACGACAAGATCCACGCCATAAAAGATGTTTCCTTCCAAGTAAAGGAAGGGGAGATTGTGGCCTTGATCGGCGCTAACGGCGCAGGAAAAACCACTACTCTGCACACGGTGACAGGGCTTATCCGCCCCAAAAGCGGCGCCATCACTTATTTTCCGGAGAGAGAGGCCAACCTTTATGACCTCACCAAAATGCCTCCTCATAAAATGGTGGAAATGGGCTTAGCTCATGTGCCCGAGGGGCGGCGGATTTTCCTGCAAATGACTGTGCTGGAAAATTTGGAAATGGGAGCCTTTTGCAAAGGAAAGGCGACCAAGGAAGACTTGGACCGTGTTTTCGCCCGTTTCCCCCGCCTCCAGGAGCGAAAGAAACAGGTGGCGGGCACCCTTTCCGGCGGAGAACAGCAAATGCTGGCCATGGGCCGCGCTTTGATGAGCCATCCAAAGCTGCTGATGTTGGACGAACCTTCTATGGGCCTTTCCCCCATTCTGGTAGAGCAGATATTCGACATCATTGTAGAGCTGCACCGCTCCGGTACCACTATTCTTTTGGTGGAGCAAAATGCGGAAATGGCGCTGCAAATCGCAGACCGGGCCTATGTGCTGGAATCGGGCCGGGTAGTGATGGAGGGCGTTGGTTCGGAGTTGGCAGCCAGCGAAGAGATCCGCAAGGCCTATTTGGGAGGCTGACCGCAGAGAAGAAAGAGGTTTGGGGCAGCTGCGCTTTTGCGCGGCTGTCCTTTTCGCTTTTTTAGTTTACAAATATACTTTAGAATAGTATAATAAAAAAATAGATAGCCTATTGTTTAGCTGAGTGAGACGGCGAGCCCCAGTAGGTGGGCTTCTTTTTTAAAGTTTTCGCAGGGCGCAAGAATCTATCGCGGGTTTTGGAAAGGGGAACGATAACAGCAATGCCGGAAGAAAAGTGGAGAGAATACCTTGGAGATAAGAATTTTTACCGGGAGATCGTGAAGATCGCGCTGCCCATTTCCGCCCAGCAGTTGATCACAGTGGGAATTAACCTAATGGACACCGTCATGCTCAGCAGCATGGGAGATATTCAGCTTTCGGCTTCCTCCCAGGCCAGCCAATTCATTAATTTGTTCCAAATATTTTGTATGGGGATTGGCATGGGGGCTTCGGTGCTTACGGCGCGTTTTTGGGGGATGCAGGATAAAACCAGCCTGCGCAAGGCCATCACTATTATGCTGCGCATTGTGCTGGGGTTTGCCACAATATTTACCCTGGCTACCCTGTTTTTCCCGACAGCTATCATGAACATCTACACTGTAAACCCGGAAACTGTGGAACATGGCGTTTCTTACCTGCGTTGGATTCTGCCCACTTATTACTGCATGGGGCTTTCCCTAACCTGCACCATTGTGCTGCGCAGCGTGGGGGAGGTTCGCATACCGCTTTTGTGCTCCATTGCCGCCTTTTTTATCAACATATTTTTCAACTGGGTTTTCATTTTCGGAAATTTGGGTACTCCCCGCATGGAGATTTCCGGAGCCGCTTTGGGCACACTGATCGCCAGAATTTTTGAGCTTTTGTTCATTTGTGGTTTTTTCTTTTTTAGGGATAAACGAATTGAATACCGGTTTCGAAATCTTTTTATGAAATGCCGGGACATGACCCAGGAATATTTGCGCATTAGCATTCCGGTTTTGATCAGTGACGGCCTGTTGGCGCTGGGCAACAATTCTGTGGCCATGATTATGGGAAGAATAGGAGATACCTTTGTGACGGCAAATTCCATCACTATGGTGGTCCAGCAGCTGAGCTCTGTGCTCACCCAGGGGGTTTCCAATGCCAGCGGTATTATCACCGGACACACTATGGGGCGCGGGGAATATGAAAAGGCGCAGAGGCAGGGGTATACCTTCCTGGGCCTGGGCTTCCTGGTGGGATGCCTGGCCGCTGTGGTCATTTTGGTTTTGAAGGCCCCCATCATCAGCTTTTACAAGGTTTCGCCCGAAGCCAAGGCCATTGGCGGGGAACTGATGAATTCTATTAGCTTTATCATTATTTTCCAGGCCATGAACTCCATTTTGACAAAAGGCGTTCTCCGGGCCGGAGGCGATACCAAGTTTCTAATGGCCGGGGATATCCTGTTTTTGTGGGTGGCTTCTATCCCCTTGGGCGCGCTGGCGGGCCTGGTACTGCATTGGTCTCCCTTCTGGATTTATACCATGCTGAAGATAGACCAGATCATCAAATGCGTTTGGTGTTTTTTCCGGTTGAAAAGCAGAAAGTGGATGAAGAAGCTTTCGGCCCAGGAAGCCATAAAAGAATAGTGCTTTTGTGAAAAAAGAAGGACCTCCGTCTCTTTTCTGTGGGAAAGGGCGAAGGTCCGTTTTGCTTCTTTAGTTTCACGTTTTCCTGGTCTTCGCGCTCAGCTGGCCTTCCTTTTGGCAAAGGCACAGAAAAAGCAAGCCCCAGTGCCCAACAGGGCCACCACCAGCCAGGAAAGCAGGGTGCTGCCCCAGCCAAAGGAATGGGAAAGGGCAGCAATGCCGTAAGCGGAAATGGCACTGCCCACATAAGTACAGGAATTTAAAAGGCCCGAAACCAGAGACACCCGGCCGTGCTTTGCGAAAAGGGGAGGAAGCATGCAAATGAGCATTAAATTCACGCCATGCATACAGCCGGTGAGCAGGGTGGCAAATACCACAAAAAGCCCGGCGTTTTTCCCTTGGAATACCACCAGCAGCAGTGCGGCCACCGTGCCCGCGCCAAACAACACTCCGGCACAAAGGGCCGGATCTCTCAGCAAGCGGCGGTACAGCACGGCGGCAAGCTGGAAACAAACGATGCTGAAGAGAGGCAGGACAACGCCTGTCAAAATGGCAATCGTGCTGCTGAGGTGGTAGGTTTCCGAAAGGTAAGAGGGTACCCAGGTGGTCACGCCATCCCGCAAAATGCCCTGCAGGGCCACTGCGGCCATAATGCCCAAAAGCAAAGGAGAAAACAGGCGGGCAGGCTTTTTTTCGGGGGCGGTTTTGGGCGCCGGCCTTTCCGGGGGAAGGGGTTCATAGCGGCGGGTGGCCCAAACAACCAGCGCCGCCACTGCGCACAGGGCGCAGAAAAGAAAAACAGCCTTCCAGCTCCACAGGGAAATGATCAGCGGGGAGATCAAATAAATGACAATGGCACCCACGGAGCTCCCCCAAGACACTTGGACCGAAACCCGGCTGTAATCTTCCGGGCTTAAGAGGCTTGTCATAATCCGCATGATGGGCGGCCACATAAAGGCTTGGGCAAGGCCGTTTATACACCATGCGGCGCACATTTGCCCGGGGCCGGTACACAGCGGGATAAGGAGGTTCATAGCGGCGGTGGCCCCCAGCCCCCAAGTGATGAGCTTTTTCGGGGAAACCCTGTCCCCAAGGAACCCGCTTATCAGCTGTCCGGCGCCGTAGGTGATAAAGCTGCCGGTGAGCGCCGCGGAAAGGGCGGTCTTCGTCCAGCCGGTGGCAAGCTCCATCTCCGCGATGACGGCGCTGTAATTTACCCGTGTCAGGTAGCTTACCATATAAGTCAGGCTCAATAGCAGCGCCAGGGCCGACACTTGTTTTTTCTTCGTGAGTTTTTCCATAATGTCCCATCCCTTTGCCGTGAAATCTCCAGCTTCTGTCCCCGGCTTTTGAAAAGCCTTTTTTGTTATACAAGATAAAAAGCAGTTTGTCAAATTCTTTTCGGAAGGCCTTTTTCCCATAAGGAAAAAATTTGTTGCAACTTGAGAAATTCACAGTGGAAAACAGAAAGAAACTGTGGTATGCTGTTGCTAAAGCAGCATCGGTTGGAGCGGATTGGCCTAGTTCCTACGGGAAAAGGCGTTGGAGGGGCCGGAAAGGGGCAGATTGCTATGGGCTATGAAAGAATTGACAGTCGGAACAGGCAGCTGGTCAATTCGTTCCTCAAAGAGCATTGGTATACTACGACTATGGTGATCCGTGGCGAGGAAATTGATATGACCCAAACAGAAGGGTTTTATTTGGCGGAAAAAGAAAAGGTCCTTGGCCTGATAACCTATATGGTGTATGAGGATATTTTGGAGATCACATCGCTGAACAGCCTGCGGGAAAACCAAGGGGTCGGCAGCAAACTAATGGAACTGGTGGTTCAGGAAGCCAAAGAAAGGAGACTTCGGAAAATTGTGCTTATCACCACAAACGATAACATAAATGCCATACGCTTTTACCAGAAAAGAGGGTTTGACATGGCCCGTCTGTTTCGCAATGCGCTGGAAGCTTCCAGAAGGCTGAAACCGGAAATTCCGCTCCTGGGTGAAAACGACATACCTTTGCGCCATGAAATTGAGTTTGAACTTTTGCTGTAACCCTACAGGCTCTAATTTTTAGAAAGGGGTTGAGATGTACAGCAGGACTTTTGTAGCCGGCTCTTTGCCATAACAAAGATATTTAAAAAATTGTATTTAAATCGCTTTAAGAGTTTTAAGGAATGTTTTTAAAAGAGATATCACACGATTCGATCTGTTTTGTCTCTATAAAATAAAAATAAAAAGCGAGAAAGAAGGTTTTTTATGTTAGAAACGCTTTTACGTACGGAGCAGCTCCCGAATGTGACCAGGCGGAAGGAGCGCCTGATGGCAGAGCTGGATTTTGCAAGACAGCTGGTGGAACGGGAAGAGAACGCCGCTTTTTTGCCCTTGGTAGAACAGGCGGTTTCCCAGGTACAGGAAGCGGAGGAACAGGGAGGCTTTTCCGAGAAATTGGTGGAACAGATAGAAGATAAGCTTTCCCCTTTGAAAGAAAAGGCCAAGGCCTATACGCTGTTGTGCCAGGCCCATGCCCACATCGATATGAATTGGCAGTGGTCCTATGACGAAACGGTGATGACAACGCTGGATACTTTCCAGACGATGCTGGATATTTTGAAAGAATATCCCCAATTTCACTTTGCCCAGTCCCAGGCTTCGGTTTACCAGATTGTGGAAAAATATGCCCCGCACATGTTGGAGGAGATCCGGCAATATGTGAAGGAAGGGCGCTGGGAGGTAACAGCCTCCACTTGGGTGGAAGCCGATAAAAATATGCCTGTGGGGGAAAGCTTTGCCCGCCATGCCCTTTACACAAAATCTTACCTGGCGAATTTATTGGAGTTAGACCCCGACACCCTTACCATCGATTTCGAGCCGGACACCTTTGGCCACAGCCGGAATATCCCGGAGATCGATACAAAGGCCGGTGTAAAGTACTATTACCATTGCCGCGGGAACGATAAAGGCCATTACCTTTACCGGTGGCGGGCCCCTTCCGGCGCTGAGCTGCTCGTTTATCGGGAGCCCTTCTTCTATAACAGCGCTATTGACAGTAAGATCGGCGCTTCCGTTTTGGAGCTGGCGGAGAAAACCGGTTGTAAAACCGTACTGCGTGTTTACGGCGTGGGCGACCACGGCGGCGGCCCCACCCGGCGGGACATCGAAAGACTTTTGGAAATGTCCCAATGGCCCATTTTCCCTCAGGTTCGGTTTGGCACCCTCCGCCAGTATTTCGCAGAGGCGGAAAAGATAAGGGATTCCCTGCCGGTAGAAGATGGGGAGATCAACTTTATTTGTGACGGCTGCTATACCTCTCAAAGCCGCATTAAAGACGGGAATGTCCGGGGAGAACGGGGACTGAAAGAAGCGGAGACTTTTTCCGCCCTTGCGGCGGCAGCGGCAGAATATGCCCCCAGAAGTTTCCGGCCGGCTTGGGAGCAGGTCCTTTTTAACCAATTCCACGATATTCTCACCGGCTCCGGCGTAATTCACACTCGGGAATATGCCTGTGGGCAATACCAGGAAGTGCAGGCGGCGATCCGTTCCGGAAGAAAGCAGGCTCTTTCGGCGATTGCTCAAAAAATAGATACTTCCGGGCTGGAGGTTTCACAAAATGCCAGCTGCTCCTTTGGCGCTGGTTCTGGGCATGCCCAGGGAGAAACCGGCAGCGGTCCTTTGCGAATTTATCATCTGTTCCACAGCGGCGCTCAGCCCTTCAGTGGGGGAGCAGAGCTTTTCCTTTGGGATTATGAAGGGGAAATGGATAGGCTGTATTTCCAAAATTCCAAAGGGGAAAGGATTCCTCACCAGCTTTTGGAACAAGGGGGCTATTGGGGACACAGCTACCACAAGGTTTTGCTGCAGGTGGATATTCCCGCCTTTGGCTATGAAACGGTGGTTACCGCCCAAGACCCGGCAAAGCGTTGTTTTGTGGAGTACCCGGAAATGCGCCGCCAACAGGAGGAGTATTTCGTTTTGGAGAACGAGTATGTTCGGGCAGTGGTAGATCACAAAAGCGGCGCCATTGTTTCCCTGTTTGACAAAAGCACCGGCCGGGAAAAATTGGATGGCGCCAGGGGCGGCGCACGGCTGTGCATTTTGGATGAATCCACCTCGAAATCTATCTGCAATTGGGGGAACTCTATGAGCTCTTGGTTTGTGGGCGCCACGAAAAGGGTGGAACCGGTTTCCGAGGCGGAGGTTTTCTCCGGCGTTTCCGGAGAACTGCGCAATTCTATAAAATGGAAGGCAAAGTTGAGAGACAGCAGCTTTGAGGTGGAGATTGGCCTGGATAAAGAAAGCAGAGATTTAGATTTTACGGTGACCTGCGATTGGCGGGAATTTGGCTGCACCCAGGAGCGGATTCCCACGCTGGCATTTTGCGCTCCTTTGGCCGGGGAAGTAAAGAGCTACCTTTATGACGTGCCCTTTGGCGTGCTGGAACGAGAACCCAAGAAGCTGGACAGACCGGGAAATTCCTTCGCGGCTTCCGATACAGGCGTGGCCGTAATCAGCGAAGCGCGCTACGGGTTTTACTGCGATGAAAACAGTATTTGTCTAAAGCTTATCCGCAGTTCTACAGACCCGGACCCCATTCCGGAGATCAGCGTTCATACCATGAGATTTTCCCTCTGTTTGCCCAAAACGATGGAACGGCAAAATTTGGTTCGTCAGGCCCAGGGCAAATATGTGCCTCCTCAGGTGCTTTCTGGCCGCTGCCATACCGGCAGCCTGGCGCTTTCCGGCGGCTTCCTTTCACAGGAGGGAACGGCGGTGATCTCCGCTTTGAAAATGGCGGAAGCTATCTCCGGCGGCTGGGTGCTGCGCCTTTATGAAGTTTGCGGGAAGGACTCTCAGGAAACGTTCACTTTCCCGAATCTGGTGAAGCGGGCCTATTTTACCGATGTTACCGAATGTCGGACACTGGAGGAAATCCCGGCAGAGGGCAACCGCATTCACTTGCGGCTTCCCCCTTACCAGGTGGCCACAATAGTTATAGAATTTTAAGAAGGAGGGAGAAAAATGTCCTTTAAATTAGCTGTGATCGGCGCCGGCAGCGTGGGCTTCACCCGCACGTTGTTTTCCGACCTGATGACTGTGCCGGAGTTCCGGAATATCGAAGTGGCTTTTACCGATATCAACCAGCACAACCTGGACATGGTCACCACCCTTTGCCAAAGGGATTTAGACGAAAACGGCGTGCCCATTCATATTCATGCCACCCTGAACCGCCGGGAAGCTTTGCAGGGCGCCAGGTATATCATCAACTGTGTGCGCATTGGCATGCTGGAGGGCTTTGAGACCGACGTTGAAATCCCGCTGAAATACGGCGTTGACCAATGCGTGGCCGATACCCTGTGCGCAGGCGGCATATTTTATGGCCAGCGCGGGGTTGCCGCCATACTGGATTTCTGTAAGGACATTCGGGAAGTCTCTGAGCCAGGGGCCATTATGCTGAACTACGCAAACCCCAACGCCATGATGACCTGGGCAGCCAACAAATACGGCGGCGTGCAAACCATAGGCCTGTGCCACGGGGTGCAGGGGGGGCACCAGCAGCTTGCCAAGGCCCTAGGCTATGAGCAAAAAGAAGTGGACATCATCTGCGCGGGCATCAACCACCAAACCTGGTATATTTCGGTGAAGCACAACGGCGAGGAGCTCTTGGACCGGATTTTGCCTGCCTACGAGCAGGATGAGGAGCTTTCCCGCACAGAAAAGGTGCGCATCGACGTGCTGCGGAACTTCGGTTATTATTCCACGGAATCCAACGGGCATTTGTCGGAATATGTTTCCTGGTATCGCAAGCGGCCGGAAGAAGTGGAAAAGTGGATTGATCTGGGTTCCTGGATCAACGGCGAAACCGGCGGGTATTTGCGGGTGTGCCGGGAAGGCCGCAACTGGTTCGAGGAAGATTACCCCAACTGGCTGGCAGAGCCGGCCCGGCAGTATGTTCCCGAAAACCGCAGCCAGGAGCATGGCTCTTATATCATAGAAGGCCTGGAGACTGGCCGGGTATACCGCGGCCATTTCAACGTGATGAATAACGGCTGCATTACAAACCTGCCCGACGAATGCGTGGTAGAAGTGCCGGGCTATGTAGACGCCAACGGGGTGAATATTCCCAAGGTGGGGGACCTGCCCTTGGGCTGTGCGGCCATTTGCTCCCAAAGTATTTGGGTGCAGCGGCTGGCGGTAGAGGCGGCAGTGGCCGGCGATATTGCCCTGCTGCGGCAGGCTTTGCTTATGGACCCCCTCACAGGCGCGGTGTGTACACCTCCGGAAATTATGCAGATGTGTGACGAAATGCTCATCGCCGGGGCCCAGTGGCTGCCCCAGTATGCCGGGGAAATAGAGCGGGCGAAGGAGCACATGGCTCAGCGCAGGGCCAATGGCACCTACATAGCGCCCCGGGATTATAAGGGCGTCCGGGTCCATGAAAAGACAGTAGAAGAAATGAGAGAAAACCGGGAGGAAGCCCGTAAAAACGCTGCCGAGGCCGACAAAGCCAAGGAAAGGCCGGCAGCGAAATAAGGAGGATGCGTTATGTTTGACAAAAAAGCTTATGAACGCCGGATGCAGTGGTATTCCGAGGCCAGGTTTGGCATGTTTATCCACTGGGGCCTCTACGCCATTCCCGCCAGGGGTGAGTGGGTACGAAGCGTGGAAAGAATTCCGAAAGAGGATTATATGACCTATTTTGAGGAGTTCGACCCGGTAGATTACGACCCGAAGGCTTGGGCCAGAGCAGCCAGGGAGGCAGGCATGAAATATGTGGTGCTCACGGCAAAGCACCACGACGGCTTCTGCCTCTTCGACAGCCAGTATACCGATTTTAAATCTACCAACACCAAATGCAAAAGGGATTTGGTGGCGGAATATGTAGAGGCCGTGCGGGGTGAAGGCCTAAAAGTGGGCTTGTATTTCTCCCTGTTAGACTGGTTCCATGAGGATTACCCCCATTACGGCGACCGCAACCATCCCATGCGGGATGATCCGGCCTACGGCAACGAAAACCGGGATTTTGACCGGTACCTTACCTACCTGCACAACCAGGTGCGGGAACTGTGCACAAACTACGGTAAGCTGGACGTTTTGTGGTTCGACTTTTCCTATGACAAGCTGCGGGGAGAGGCCTGGAAAGCCACGGAGCTCATAAAAATGGTGCGTTCTTTGCAGCCGGATGTGATTATCGATAACCGGCTGGAAGTGAGCGGCGAGGGCTTCGGCTCTTTGGCAGAGGGCAACCCTACGCCCTTCCACGGGGATTTTGTAAGCCCGGAACAAATTATCCCCCCTAACGGTTTACAAGATGTAAATGGGGAAGACTTGGCTTGGGAAGCCTGTGTGACCATGAATAATCATTGGGGCTATTGCCGGGAAGATAACTTTTTCAAGCCAGCCCCCATGCTGGTGAAAAAACTGGTGGAATGCGTTTCCAAAGGTGGAAACCTGCTTTTGAACGTGGGGCCGGATGCCAAAGGGAATATTCCTCCCCAGTCGTTAGAAATCCTTTCTGAAATTGGAAAGTGGATGCGGCGAAACGGCGAAAGCATTTATGGCTGCGGCAAGGCCGGCCTGGAAAAGCCGGACTGGGGCCGGGCAACCAGAAAGGGCAACCGGCTTTACTTCCACATTTTCGAAAACACCGTTGGCCCCCTGCCTATTCTGGGGGTGAAAAAGGAGGAGATCGCCCGGATGCGCATGCTTGCTACCGGAGCAGAGGTGCCCATCTCCCAAAGTTGGGTACACAGCGACTACCCCAATATCACCTTTGCCGACCTGGGAGAAAATCCTATTTTGCCCGATAGCACCGATACAGTTTTAGAGGTCACCCTGAAAGCCTAAAAAAGCGAAAGAGATTAAAATCGGCCTAAGACGCCGCCGGTGAGATTTTCCCTGCTCTGCCGGCGGCGGAAAGGCTTTTCTGAAGTTCCTGCTTCATGCGCTCCATATTTTTGAGAAAGGTGAGTGAACGCGTTGGCAAAAGATAAGATATTAGAGGTTTGTGTCGACAGCTATGAATCGGCCGTGATCGCAAAGGAAAACGGAGCAGACCGGCTGGAACTGTGCGCCGATCTGCTGGTGGGGGGCACCACTGCCAATATGAGCCTTTTCCGGAAGGTAAGAAGAGAATTGGGCCTGCCTGTCCATGTGCTGGTCCGCCCGCGTCCGGGAGATTTTCTCTATACAGACGCGGAGATCGATGTCATGCTGGACGACATAGAAGTGTTTTCGTGGATGGATGTCCGGGGCGTTGTTTGCGGCTGCCTGAACGCCGACGGCACCCTGGATGAAAAGCACTTGGAGGCTTTAGTCAAAATGGCTCATGAAAACAAATGCGCGTTTACCCTGAACCGGGCTTTTGACCTGTGCAGGGAACCCTTTGAGGCCCTGCGCTGTTGCCGAGAGCTGGGGGTCGATTTCATTTTGACCTCCGGCCAGGCAAAGGATTGTGTTTCCGGCATCCCCTTTCTGCAAAAATTATTTGAGGAAGCGGGCGATACCCAGATCTTGCTGGGAGGGGGCATTGACGGGGATGCTATCCTCAGGCTGCGAAGGGAGCTGCCCCGAGCCTGCCAATTCCATATGAGCGGGAAAACACAGGTGGAAAGCGGCATGGAGTACCGGAAGGCGGGTGTCAACATGGGGCTGCCCGGCTTCGATGAATTTCAGCTGTGGCGTGCGGATCCCGAAAAAATAAGAGAGGCGAAGGAGGCCCTGGAGAGTGAGATTTTCTGAGGCCCTGAAAAACTATGTACAAAACAACTGGGAACGCTGCCGGGCACAGCTGGGCGAGCGGCAAAGGGAAGTGGAGACGGCTTTCGCGGAATGTACCGGGGAAGAAGCCCTGCTGCTGCGGTTCCTTTACCTTTCGCTGCCCTGTTCCGACGGAGGCAGCTACCCGGCGGAGTTCTTCCTTTCTGAGGTCCGCCACAGCTTATGGCTGCGGGAGCATTCCCCCTTTTGCAGCTCTTTGCCGGAGCCTCTCTTTTTGCTTTACGTGCTGTGCCCCCGGATAAATACCGAAGAGCTTCGCCCTTGCCGGGAACAATTCCGGAAGGAGCTTTGGGAGCGGGTGAAGGGCCTTTCGGGTCCCGAAGCGTTATTAGAGGTAAACTGTTGGTGCGCGGAGCAGGCTACCTATCGCTCTACCGACGAAAGAACGGCTTCCGCGGCGGCGGTGTATTACTGCGGCCATGGCCGCTGCGGAGAGGAATCGGTTTTCCTGGTCTCTGCCCTGCGCAGCGTAGGGATCGCCGCCCGGCAGATTTACGCGCCCAGGTGGTCCCACTGTGAAGATAACCACGCCTGGGTAGAGGCCTTCGACGGGGAACGCTGGCGCTTTTTAGGAGCCTGCGAACCGGAGCCTGTTCTGGATTTGGGCTGGTTCCCTCATTCCGCTTCCCGGGCTATGCTGGAGCATTCCCGCGCCTTTTTCCGGGGTAGTAAAGAAGAAGCAGCTTTCTTGTTCCCGGGGGCCAAAAAGGAGAATTTAGTGCTGGAAGGGGGCGTGGCCTACGAAAATGTCACGGCCCGCTATGCCAAGACCGGCCTTTTCCGGCTGCGGGTAGAAGACACTGCCGGCCTGCCCGCGGCTGGCGCCAAGGTAAGTCTTTTTGTGCTGAACATGGCTGAATTCTTCCCTCTGACGCAGATCACCGCCGATGAAAAGGGAGAAGTTGCCCTTACCTTGGGCTTTGGCAGCCTGTTGGTCACTGCCCAATGGCAGGGGCAGGAGGCCTCCCGGCTTTTGGACCTTTCAGAGATGCGAACGGCAGTGCTTCGCATGGGGGAGAAAGCTTTTCAGCAGGATGTTTGGTCCGATTTCGATTTTCTGGCCCCGGAGGCTTTTGTGCCCAATTATATTGTTTTGTCTGCCCAGCAAAAGCAGCAAAGGGAACAGGTACTGGAGCAGGCGGCCCAACTGCGGGAAAAAAGAGACCGAAACGTACTGCCCCCCCAAGGGGAAAAGGAGCGCCGCTCCTTTTTTCAGCTGACAGAAAAAGACCGCTGGGCGCCGGTATCGGAAGAAGCCATAGCCGATTCCCTTTTGGCCTATGTCTGGGAGGAGGAATTTCCCAAGGAGATTTTTGAACCCTATTTGCTTTGCCAGCGCATCGGATTGGAGCCGTTGGCTCCCTGGCGGAAAAAGGCTTTGAATGCACTGCCAAAAGAGAAGCAGTCCAGTTTTCAAAAGGAGCCGGAAAAGCTATGGCAATGGATCTGCGGAGAATTTTATGAAGACCCGGAAACCTACCAGGAGCTTCTGCCCCTCCCAGCCAGTATGTTGGCGTTAAAAGGCGGCCCCTTAGGCGGACGCAAGGTTTTGTTCGTAGCTTTTTGCCGCGCCTTGGGAGTTCCGGCCCGTTTGGCTCCGGAAGACAGCGAGCCGGAGTATTACCAGACAGGAAGCTTTCACCGTTTGGGAGTGAAGAGCGCCGGTCTGTTAAAGCTGTGCGCTCCCCAGGAGACTGCCGGACTTTTCCGGCAGAATTGGTCCCTTTCCCAATGGGACGGGACAAAAGACAGATTCCTTTCCCTTTCGGATATCCCGGCAGGAGGCAGCAAGAGCTTCTCTTTGCCGGCCGGGAATTATCGATTGATCACTACAATGCGAAAGCCCGATGGCGACCAGTTGGGAAAGGCTATATACTTTACACTTTCGCCGGGAGAAACCAAGGAATTTGCCTTGGAGTTTCGTTCCTTGGCCTTGGAGGATCTTTTAGAAAAGCTGCCCTTGCCCGAAATCACGTTGACGTCCCTGGAAGGGGGACAGGAGCTGCCTGTGGGAGAGGCCTTGGGCCAAGCGCCCTGTATTGCAGCCTGGCTGGAATTAGGCCGGGAACCTACGGAGCATATTTTAAATGAACTGCGGGAAAGTGCGGAAGCTGTAAAGGCTTCCGGCTTGCAGGTCCATTTGGTGATGGAGAAAAAAAGAGCCGATCCCACCCTGGAAAAACTGTTGGCAGCGCTGCCGTCGGCAAAGCTGTGGCAGGGAAATTTCGTCACAGACGGGGAAATTCTCAGCCGTCAGCTTTATTTGGATTCCGGCGGGCTGCCCATTATCTTTCTAAAAGACACCGGCGGGCTGGTGCGGTATGCCTGCTGCGGCTATCGGGTAGGGACGGCAGAACTACTTTTGCGCGTTGCCGCCCAGTTGGAGAAAACCGGGTCCTAGCGGTTCTGTGTGAAAATTTATAGAAATTCTTGTTCAGAAAGGTTGGTTAAGCCATGGATCATGAAATGCTCACATTGTTAAAAACGAGAAGGAGTGTACGCAAGTATTTGCCTAAGCCGGTAGAGGAAGAGCTGCTGGATGCCGTACTGGAAGCGGGCACTTACGCGCCCTCTGCCATGGGGAAGCAGTCCGCCACCATTATTGCCGTGCGGGACCAAGAGACCCGAGACCAGCTGATGCACATGAATGCAAAGGTCATGGGAGTGGAAAGTGACCCTTACTATGGCGCTCCGGTTATTGTACTGGTGCTGGGCGGCTCTGTAGAAGACGGAAGCTGCGTGCTGGTGAATATGATGAATGCCGCTCATTCCCTGGGTCTGGCTTCTTGTTGGATTCACAGGGAGCGGGAAATGTTCGATTCCGAAGAAGGAAAGGCACTGCTAAAAAAGTGGGGCCTTCCGGAGACTCTGCGGGGAATTGGTTCCATTGCGCTGGGCTATGCCGCCGGAGAGGCCCCGGCACCGAAACCCAGAAAAGAAGGCTACATCGTGAAAATCTAACGGGAAACCAAAAGGAGCTGCCGCTGTTTTGCGGCAGCTCCTTCAACTTGTGGGAAACCACTCAAAACCCCGTTTTGGCAAATTTTAAGGCAGCAAAGCTGCCGCTAAAACTCTGGAAATTGAAAAGTCGCGGCCTCCTTGAAAAATGGAAATCCGAGCGCAACCCATGCCAGTTTTCCCAATGAAATTTGCCTGCGGCAGGTCGGGAGCAGATTCTCAAAAAGAAAGCTTGTTTTTACTGCCTAGGTTATAGGGGCAAATGTCCCGGCATTTGTGGCAGGAGATCTGCCAGCTTTTGGTTTCTTCACAGTCGCCGAAGGCATAGCCCCAGCAGCTTTGCTGGCAAATCTCCGGTTGCTCTAAGGCGTTTGCTGGGCAGGCCTCTACACATAAATTGCAATTGTCGCAAAGAGGCTCCAACAGGGGGTCTTCTTCCAGCTCCAGGTTGGAAAGGATCGCCCCCAGCCATACCATGCTGCCGAATTCCGGTGTGATCAGCAAGGAATGCCGGCCTATAGTCCCAAGCCCTGCTGCCTGTGCCGCGTGTTTTTGAGAAATGATAGAGCGCCATCTGCCGGTGTTCGCATCCCAAAGGCTTTCATTGGTGGGGATGGGAACGGCCAAAGCCCCTTCTTGTTCCAGGGCGGCGCACAGGTCCAGGGCCATTGCGTCTAATTTTGCAGTGATGGAATTTCGCGTTCGGGTGTAGGGAACAGCCGTTTTACAGGCCAAAGTCCCTACGGGGAACCGGCAGGCGAAAGAAATGACCGACCGGCATTGGGGCAGTACATCCTGGGGGTGAAATCCTTGGGGAGCTTCCCGAAACCTTCCCGGTCCTGCTATTCCGCAAAGGTCTGCTCCCAAAGAGGATGCCAGTTCTTTTACTTGTTTGCTCTGCATTTTTTCTTTTGTGCGGAGCCCGTAAAAGAAAACGAGTTCCGCGGCCTCCTTATTTTTTTAAGAAGATTATACGCTAGGAGCGCGACACCTGACTGTCGCAATTTAATAAAAAGTTTCGGGCGGAAGCGGCTAGCTCCTCGCGGTATTCTTTTGGGGCAATTACCCTTACTCGACCTCCGAAGCTGAGCAGCAGGGCTTTCCAAAGGCGTTCCTTTGGGGGAACATGCAGAGTGGCCGTGTACCCTGTTTCTCCGGATTTTTGGATGGGGCAATCGGCAAAGTATTCCTCTACCAGGCTGCGGCCCTCCTCTTCAAAACACAATTCAACGGGAATACAGGTAGCGTAATAGGCCCGTTCGGAATCCTGTAAAAGCGCGGAAACATTGCCATGTTCCCGGTGGAATCCGGTTTTTTCCGAAACGAGATCCCGCATTCTGGCCAGCTTATAGGTGCGGTAGCCGTCCCTTTCAGGGGAGTAGCCAAATAAATACCAGGCATACCATTTATAGTAGACTGCCAGAGGCTCCACTCTGGGATGAGAAAGCCGGCCTTCGGCATTGGAATAAACAAAATTTACGCAGCGCTTTTCCTGAATCGCCCGCTCTAGCACGTAAAGGATGTTTTGCACCGCTTTGTTTTCTTTGGTCACGCCAAAGTCCCAGAATATATTCGCGGAGTTTTCCTTTCCTGTGATGGCATGGTATTTTTCTATGACAGTGCTCAAAGCGGTATTCGTGTAAGAAGTGCTGAGGCTTTCCAGAGCCTTTTTGATCATTTGCTGTTCTTCTTCCCGAATCTCGCTGTTTTTCAACCGATAAGAAGGAAGAATCCCGTAACCTCCGCTGCGTCGCCGGCGGAATATAGGGGAATGCCGGCGGCGGAAATGCTGATCATGTCTCGTTGTATCGTTCTTACGGAAACTTGGAACCGCTGGGCCAATACTTTAGCAGAGGCTGTTTCGTGATTGAGAAGGTAAATAACGATTTCCAGTAGCCGATCGATTTTCATGTGCAAGCCCTTCATTTCAACAAGTAGTTGCCGGCGCTTTTCTTAATTTGCCGTTTTTTCTTCTTTGGGTCGCCTTCCTCCCAAAACCTGCCTCCTCACTCAACGGGGAATGCCGGATCCGAGCTCTTCTCGATGCAAAAACAGCTTTACCTCCGTCCCTTTTCCGGGGCTTGAAAGGATTTGGATGGAGTTTCCCAGCCTGTTTAAAACCTGTTTTACCAGGTAAAGCCCCAAACCGGTGGCGGTTTTATCCTGCCGACCCTGGTAGCCTGTAAAGCCCCGCTCGAAAATACGGGGCAGATCTTCGGGAGAAATGCCGCATCCGGTATCTTTTATGGTGAGGACATCTTTTTCATCCATGGAAATGATGATGCTGCCCTGGCCGGTATATTTCAAGGCGTTGGAGAGAAGCTGCTCCAACACCAGACACAGCCATTTTTCGTCGGTAAGAATCACGTTGGAAAATTCTTCCAGGTTTAATTCCAGGTTCTGGTAAATAAATACCGGAGCGAATTTCTTCACGGCATCTTTCACGATTTTACGGGCTTCGCAATGCGCCAACCGCAGGTCGGCAGTAAAGGACTCTAAGCGGAGGTATCCCAAAAGCATTTCCAAATAGCGCTCTGTTTTAAAAAGCTCCTGGAGAAGCGCCTCAGTTCCGGGGCCGTGTTCCGATTGTATCATCAGCCGCATGGCGGCAAGAGGGGTCTTGATCTGGTGGGCCCACAAAGTGTAATAATCTGTCAGATCATCTTGCCGTTTCCGGTTTTGGACCTCCCGGGTGCGCAGCTCTTCACAGAGTGTTTTTCCCAAAGCGGCCAGCTGCTCTTGAGGGAGGGAGCCTGTCCATTGGGGGAATTCCAGTGTGCGGGGCAGAATATCTTGTAAATGCTTCAATGTGGTTACCTTGGCGGAATAGGAAAGAAAATCCGGGATCACGAAAAGCAAAAGAGCGGTTGCCAGCAGGACAGCGGCCCCATAGAAGAACGCATCCAGGGGCAGCCCATATAGAAAAAAGAGCAGAAGGGCTATGCCGGAAAGAACCGGCAGGGCTATGAGGAGCCTTTTGTGATCTTTGAGATACCGCAGCAGCATTATACCGGTTTTTCCTCCTTTCGAAATGGCTTTGTAGCCATTTCGGCCAGTGTGTGGGAGTCCCTTTAGGCGCGCACGAAATTCTACCTTTGCTTTTAAGCCGCCATGTCAAGGCACAAAATACCCTTGCCCCTTTTGGGTCACCACAAAGCCAGAAAGCCCAAGCTCTTCCAGCTTTTTCCGCAGACGGGCCATACTGACGGTCAAAGTGTTTTGGTCAATAAAGCTGTCGTTTTCCCACAGCCTCGTTATCAGCTGGGAACGGCTTACTGTATGTCCGGCGTTTTCCAGGAGAACCTGCAGGATACGAAAATCGTTCTTGGTAAGCTCTAACCGCTGCCCTTGATAGGTTAAAGTAGAGGCGGTAAGATCTAAAACGACGCCTTTGTGCTCCAGCTGGTTTTGGGTACCCTGAAAGGCGTAGGTCCGGCGCAATACTGCCTGCACCTTAGCGGTAAGCACGGAAAGGTCGAAAGGCTTTGGAATAAAATCGTCGCCGCCCAGGTCCATGGCTGTGATGATGTTTTCACTGCCGGAGGCGGAAGAAAGGAAAATAATGGGAACTCTTGAAGATTTTCGAATTTTTTCGCACCACTGGAACCCGTTTTGGTGGGGGAGAGAAATGTCTAACAGCACCAGGTGAGGGGAAAATGCAGCGAGCTCTTCCCAGACTCGGTCAAAATTTTTTACCCGGGCAATTTCATACCCCCACATGACCAAATGGTTTTCGATGGCCCTGGCGATGGCAGGATCATCCTCTACCAGAAACAGTTTATAGGTCTCCATAAAAAAACTCCTGAATTTGCCGGTAGGTTTCTACCTCCAAAAGGAAGGGAAGCCCCTCGGGGTTGGGAAGATGAGAGGGGTTATACCACAGGCAGGGAAGTCCGGCATTTTTTGCGCCCAAAATGTCGGAGGTCAAGGAATCGCCTATCACAATGGCTTTTTCCTTTTGAAAGTTTGAGATTTTGGAAAAGGCGTAATTAAAATACTTGGAGTCCGGCTTGGCTGCCCCAGCTTCTTCCGAAACAAAGCAGTCCTTTATATATGCTGTCAGGCCGGAATGCTCCAGTCTGGTTTTTTGGGTGGCGGCGTTGCCGTTGGTGATAATATAAACGGAAAAGGCTTTAGAAAGGTTTTGTATCAGTTCCAAGGCGCCTGGGAACAGAGCGCCTCCGGCTCCCAAATTTTCAAAATAGCTCTGGTTGATCTGAGCGGGATTGCCGGTAAGGCCTGTTTCCGCCAGGAAATCCACAAAGCGGTTCACATACAGCTCCTGCTTGGTACATTCCCGGCGTTCAAATTTTTTCCACCACTTGGTATTGCAGTTATCATAGACTTTCAGAAATTCCGGCTTGTAGGGCTGTTGGGCTTCAAAATGGTGGCGGTAGGTGAGCCGGAAGGCTTGGCTCATATCCTTTGAAAAATCCAGGAGAGTATCGTCGGCATCGAAGAGCAGGAATTGGTACTTGTTCATGGGAGAATCTCCTTTGCTTCAGGATTTTTGTTCACGGGCCAGGTTATGTGAAAACGGATGAAACGGCAACAGGGCAGAAGGCTTCAATAAATTTTGTTTATTTTAGTATGCCAAGAATCGGGGGAAGCCACTCTTTTTGTTTTTTCACAAATGATTCCTATGGAAGGAAGGTTTTGCATAGAAATGAAGTAAGGTCTTCTTTTAGCATGATACTCTAACTGAATGCCGCTGTCAAACAGAAAGGGAAAAAGACATATGAGAAAATTTTATTTCCACAAGTATTGCTACCTGTTTTTGTGGCTGGGCCTCTTCCTTGCCGTAGGGGGAGTCTGGCTGCTGAATTCTTTTCAGAAGCCCTCGGAGGCGCCGTCTCCCAGCCCGGTTTCCAGGACAAGCTCTTCCGCGCTGAAAGAGCAGAAGGCGGCGAGCGTGCCAGCGGAAGAGGAACTTAAAGGGCTTTGGGTGCCTTACCTTTCCCTTGCAGGGGAGCCGCATACGCCGGAGGCCTTTCGGGAAAGATTCCAGGCCATTGCCGGATCTGCGGCGGAGAAGGGGATAAATGCCTTGTTCGTGCATGTGCGTCCTTTTTGTGATGCTCTTTATCCCTCAAAGCTATACCCCTGGTCGCACCTGCTCACTGGGGAACAGGGGAAAGATCCAGGCTTTGATCCTCTGGAATTCATGGTAAACTGCACGCATGAGCTGGGGATGGAGTTTCACGCCTGGTTGAACCCCCTGCGGGTGAAAACGGCGGAAACTCCTGCGGAGCTTTCGGAAGAAAGCCCCTATTTGAGCTTGGAAGAAGACGCTCCCTATTATTTTATGGAATACCAAGGCGCGGTCTATTTGAACCCGGCTTCCCCGTACATCCGCACACTGATCGCCCAGGGAGCGGCGGAAATTGTGAAGGCTTATCCGGTGGATGGCGTTCACTTTGACGATTATTTTTATCCTGTCCGGGAAGATCAGGAACCTCAGTTGGACCAGGAAGCTTATGAGCTTTATTGCCAGTCGGTGGAGCTTCCCTTGACTCTTTCTCAGTGGCGCACCGCTAATATCAGCGCCATGGTAGAGGAGGTCTACCGGGCGGTGAAAAAAGAAAGGCCGGAAGCTGCCTTTGGCATTTCCCCTCAGGGAAATATAGAAAACGACAAGGCCATAGGCGCAGATGTGGAAGCCTGGTGCGCTGTAGAGGGATATGTAGATTACATTTGCCCTCAGCTTTACTACAGCTTTGAAAACCAGGCTCTGGGCTATTCCGAGGCTTTGGCCCGGTGGCAGGCTCTCCCCAAACATGAAGGTTTAAAGCTTTACACTGGATTAGCGCTGTATAAGGCCGGTTCCGATGCGGACGGAGGCACCTGGCTTTTGGAAAACGACATTTTGAAGCGTCAGGTAGAAGAGGCCAGAAGTGCGGGCTGCACAGGCTTTTTGCTTTACTCTTCCGAATATTTGGATGCGGAACAAACCTCGGAAGAAGTCGCACATGTGGTGGCTTTGCTCCAGGAGACGGCAGAGAAAGCGGCGTGAAATTTTATGAATAACCTATGAAGAAACTATTGATTTTTTGAAAAGCCGTGATATACTAAATCCAAATAGTCTCCAATTTTGTTTTATTCTGGTACATTAGGGAGGCAAGTGGGAGACCATTCTATTTTGAAACAGGAGTGTGAAAATTTTGGAGAAGCTGGAAAAGTTCTTTAAACTCAAGGAACATGGCACCAACACCAAAACCGAGCTCATCGCCGGTATTACCACGTTTCTTTCCATGGCTTACATTCTGGCGGTAAACCCCAGTATGCTCTCTGCTGCGGGGATGGACCGGGGGGCCGTATTTACGGCCACGGCGGTTTCTGCCGCTTTTGCCACCATCATTATGGGTGTGTTTGCCAACTATCCAGTGGCCTTGGCCTCCGGCATGGGCCTGAACGCCTACTTTGCCTTTACCGTTTGCCCCGCTTTAGCCAACATGGGTATTACCGACCCTTGGAAGGTAGCGCTCACCGCCATTTTGGTAGAGGGCGTTATTTTCATTGTGCTTTCCCTGTTCAAGTTCCGAGAAACCCTGATCAATTCCGTGCCTGCCAACCTGAAGTACGGCATTTCTGCCGGCATTGGCCTGTTCATTTCCATTGTGGGCCTAAAGGGCGCCGGCATTGTGGCGGACGATCCTTCTACTTTGGTCGCACTGGGAAATGTGGGAACCGCTCAATTTGCTTTGGCTTTTATCGGCCTCATACTCATTGGCATTATGTGGCACTTCAAAGTAAAGGGCGCCATCCTTTGGGGCATTTTGGCCACTTGGGTACTGGGGATTTTGGCTGAGCTCATTGGTTGGTACCAGGTGAACCCGGATGTGGAGGCTTACTCGTTGATCCCCAATTTCAGCAGTGGCTTCCTGCCGCCCTCCTTGGCCCCCACCTTCTTCCAGTTCAATTTCGGCTTTGTGGCCCAGAATATTCTCACCTTCTTGGTGATCGTGTTCGCGTTCCTGTTTGTGGACCTGTTTGACACAGTGGGAACGCTGATCGGCGTGGCCGATCAGGGCGGCCTGCTCAACAAGAAAGGGGAGCTGCCCAAGGCTGGAGCCGCTTTGATGAGCGATGCCATCGGCACGGTGGCCGGCGCCTGCTTAGGAACTTCTACAGTTACCAGCTATGTGGAGTCTACCGCCGGCGTGGCAGAGGGCGGCCGTACCGGACTTACCGCCGTTTCTACCGCTGTACTGTTCCTTTTAGCCTTGTTCCTTTCGCCAATTTTCCTGGCAATTCCCGGCTTTGCTACGGCCCCCGCTCTGGTCTTTGTGGGCCTTTTGATGATGAAATCTGTTTTGAAAATGAAGTTCGAAGGCGATATTGCCGATGTGGTAGGCGGCTTTTTGGCCATTATTATGATGCCCTTCTCTTACTCTATTGCCAACGGTATTATGTTCGGCATTGTGGCATGGGTTATTTTAAAGGTTTGCACTGGAAAGGTAAAAGAAATCCATCCTGTAATGTGGGTTTCCTTTGGCTTGTTCGCATTGCGAATTATCACTTTGGTAGTTCCCGCCCTCTCTATTTGAGGAGGAATTGGCCGCCGCTATAGAGAATAGAGCTTTGGCGGCAAAGGTAAAATGGAATTGTACGAACCCTAATCACAGAAATGGCGCGGCCTGCTGGGCCGCGCCATTTGCCGTTAATAAGGGCCGGTTTTTGGGTGTTCTGTTTTCCGGCATTCCGGCTTGCGGTTTATGAAAAACCTTCATAGGGCCTTCCGGCAGAAGGGGGTTCAGGTGCCATCCGTTTCTTCCAGGCAAATAGCGACCAGGGTTTCCCCAGGAAGCGTGATCTCTGTTAAGGTACCGTTCATCCTCAGGTTGACGGTGATCTCCTTGGCCTCGTGGTTCAAAATCACCACGCCGGTGCTGCCGTCTTCATTTTTCACCGCGGCCGCATCCACTTCCCGGCCAAAAACACTGCACCCAAGGCGGGTAGCACCTGGCCGTAAAGTATTGGCGATGAGTCGGAGGTATTCATAGCTGGGCGTGCGGGCAAAGCTCCCGTCTTCCTCGTATACCAACGGGGCCGCGAAGCCGCCGGGAACATGCCGGGGCCCACCGGAACGGTCTACCATGAGATTCCAATCGATCCACCTTTGCATGCCGTGGTTCATATCCCCTAAAATATCGTGGGCGTATTGAACCGCGTCTTCGAAATCTACCTCTTTTGGATCTTTCTTCAGGGCTTGGACCATGGGATGATCTTCGCCCATTTCCGCCAGCCTTTCGGCAGGAATA
The DNA here is from genome assembly GCA_947647615.1 of uncultured Neglectibacter sp. Lineage (GTDB taxonomy): Bacteria > Bacillota > Clostridia > Oscillospirales > Acutalibacteraceae > Acutalibacter. The sequence goes on along the minus strand of CANSKS010000035.1, from coordinate 3,021 downwards.
TCGAAGGCGACCACTTTGCCGGGGATGTGGAGGCCACAGCTTTCCGAATGCAGGAGTACCTTATTGGGGTATTTTTCATGGAGCATGGAAAGGGCTTCAAAATGGTCGCCGCTGTACCAGTGATAGGCAAAGCCGGACACCATTTCCATGGTGTCGCTGTCCATCATGGCGTCAATATGCTCTACCATGCGTTCTTTGTTGTGATCCCAAATGAAGAGCTCCACTTTGGCCAGCAGGCCGGCAGCTTTCATAGCAGGGTACAAGTGGTCCCGGAGGAAAGTCTTTTCTTGTTCTCCGGTCCAGACACAACTGTCCCAGGAGGTGGCGGCAGAGGCCTCGTTTTGAATGCTGAGCATGGTAACGTTGACACCTTCTTGGAGATACGCCTGAACATATTTCACCAGGTAACGGGCCCAGCTGGAGTAAAACTCCGGTTTTAAGCTGCCGCCGAAGCACCGGGAGGGCTTGCCGACTTCCACCTTCTGGCCCATGCCGCCGTAAACCGCCGCGTCGTTGGCAGTAAGCAGCGGCGGAGTTTTCCAGGCTGCGGGAGGCGACCAGGGGCTCAGCAGGACAGATAAAGGACCTTCGGCCATAGCCGCCGCTTCCTTGACGATGGGTAAAATGTACTTGCGGTCACGGTCAATGGAAAAAGTCTTCAATTCCGGGTCGGCAATAGGGTCCGGCACTGCTTGGTATTCCTCCAGGGAGTAGTCGCAGCTGTCCATGTGGATGCGTATGAATTTGGCGTCCATGCCGCCCGGGCCAAACCAACAGGAAAGGGCCTCCCTGCGGGCTTCGGGCCTCATCTTAGAAAGCAGGTAGCAGGCCGATTCCGTCATGGCACAGCCATAGCCCTCGAATTTCTGGTAGGTGTAAGAGGGATACACCCCCACCACATGCTGTTCCTTCTGCTGGGTAATGGCTGCCTCGTCCAGCACAGCTACAGGAGCGGTGAAAGCTCCGGTTCGGCCGGTTCGTTTATCGTAACAGAGCGTGGTTTGCGTTGCTTTCATGATCATAAATACTCCTTTCCGATTTATATAAAGTATCGGAATACCGTTGAATATTATCATACAATATGATGACAGAATAATCAATATAATTGGTAGAGAATTTTTGGGAAACTTAATTGCGGCCACAGCTTTTTTGAACCATCCTTTTTTGGCCATTGTGGAAGGCAAAGTTTTCATGATAGTAGAATCAAGATGTTCCGGAATAAAGCCCAATATAATTATCGTGGATACCCATTTGCTGTCAAAAACGAAGAAACGACACCAACATTAAAGATGGCAAACGTTTCTTCTGTTATTTCCGATGCTTGTTTATTGTCTGTATTATAGGTTAAAACCCTCATCTTTAGGTCAACGCAAAAGACCTTAAGACTAGTAGAAGTAAAGGAGGAGATGCTAAACTTGAAGTGAACAAAATGGAAAGTTACCGGAAATCATCACATTACACAACGACATAAAAATACCATATTGTATGGATTACCAAGTATAGGAAACCAGCAATTATAGGGAAAATAGCTCATAGAACCTGAGAACTAATACGAGCGGTACAGCGAGTAAGGTAGAAATATTAGCAGGACATGTCGAGAAGGACCATATACACCTTCTGGTATTGTATCACCTCATCTGTCCGCAAGCAAATTGATACAATATATCAAAGGGAACACATCACGCAAGTTGCAAATGGAATATAAGGAAGTGAACCACTACCGGCTTTAGCTGGTAGTGGTTCAGCTCTATATGCGGGCTCTTACTAGTTACCTTGCATTTTTTCACAGGCGCGCATCACGATTTCCGCAGCTTCCGCCCGGCTGGCAGAGATTTTAGGTGCGAGATTTTCCCCGCGCCCCGTGATAAGCCCAACGCCTTGAGCCCACTCCATTGCTTCCCTAGCCCAACTGCTGATAAGCTCTGCATCACGATAGTGTTGGAGCTGGCCCCGTTCCACACAACTGTTCCCCTTATATACGGCATAACGGTACAGCAAAGTAGCCATCTGCTCCCGGGTGAGGATGTCGTGAGGGCCGAAACGGTTTCCATCGTAGCCCTGGGCCAAACCGGAAGCCTTGGCCCAAGCCACCGCGTCAGAATACCATTTGCCGGCGGGAACATCGGAGAAGGCGGCAGACTTTGTAGCCGGAGCACCTTCCAACCGGTAGAGGATGGTAAGAAACATAGCTCTGGTTACAGGTTGCTGGGGCGAGAAGCTGTGCTCGCCGGTACCTGTCATTAGCCCGTGACTGTAAACATACTCCACGGCCTGCCGGTACCACGCGTCTTCTTTTAAATCGGTAAAAGGTAATGGCTTTTCGTTTGGCTTTTCTTCGGGCTTAGTGCCTTCTCCTGGGGTGGAACCAGAGGAAGGAGGCGTTGGATTTCCCGGATTCCCCGTAGTTTTCTCTTTCCAAATGGGAGCAATTTCTATGGGACCGGTAAGAATGATATATTCGCCGGGCTTAGCAGTTTGAGAACCTGCGGACCATCCGTCGAACACTTTGCCAGCAGGAGGGGTAAGCTTACAATCTGGCAGTATATAGGCAGTGCCTTTTGGCAATATGGCCTCTTCTGTGCCGCTATTTCCAGACGGGATGGTTACCGCTACTTTTTCTATTCCGGATATTTGGGAAGGCATTTCCTGCGGGGTTTCCTCGTTAGGTTTCCAATCGGAACCGGTAGGGGCACCCGAACCTGTGGCTGGCCTTGCGCACTCCCCACCCTCTGTTTCCGGCTCCACGAAATCGGCATATACGGGGTTCACACATTTTTGTAGGGTGACAGAAGAGAGATCGACGCCCTGCAAAGCGACCTTGCCTCCTATTTGGGCAAAGGCCATGGGGCCGGAGGTATTGCCTGTAAGCTTTCTTTCTTCATAGTCTGATTGTGCGGCGGAAGACCCCAAAATAATTTCGTAGTTTCCCCCTTCAGGCAGGCGCACGTAATTGACACCCCCACTGCCGGCAGCATCATTTACCTGGAAGGTGATGAGGTTGCTCTGCGTGCTGACTGTGGC
>CANSKS010000034.1 GCA_947647615.1 uncultured Neglectibacter sp. | reverse complement strand
GTGAAATTTTTGTGATTTTTTGCCCACGCAGGCCGGAAATAAGTGGACAGTTTGAAGGGGAAGATCGTATTCCAAATAGATCCCTAATTTTACGCCGGGCCCAAAGGCTACCGGTCCGGCTTTCAGGAGGCGGCACCTTTGAAAACTTCAAAACGAAAAAGAAAACAATTGGCGGCTCTGATCACAGCCGCCGCGGTCTTAGTTTTGGCGGGAGCGGCGTTCATCCTTTTCCAATGCTTCTCCTCCACAGAAAACCAATTTCCCATGTGGGAGGATGCCGAAGAACCGGAGGCCTCCCCGGGAGCAGTACTGCGGCTGCTGGAAATAGACTTTGCCGGGCCAAACATTTCGGTGGCCATAGAAAATACCACAGACGGGCAGCTCTCTTATGGAGCGGGTTACTCTGTAGAGTATTTCCACGAAGGAGCATGGCATATAGTTTATGAACCGGAATGGAAGGTCTTAATATGCACTGTGCTGGAGGCCGGGGGGGAAACAGAGAAAAACTATTCCTGCCCGCCCAAGACCTTTGCCAAGGAGGGAAGTTATCGCCTTCGCGTCAGCGATTTGGGATGCTGCGGCTTCCAGGTTTTTTTCGATGAAACCGGAGCCGTCGGGTACCAGGCAGACGAAAGCGGCGGGGCGATACGGGAACCTCCCATTTGCGAGGTACAATATGAGGATATTCCCCTGGGCGAGATCCTGCAAGGGAGCAAATTGATTATAAAAGGCAAATATATAGGTCCCCGGGAAACTTCTACACATATAGACCATGACTTTACCGTTCTTGAGGTCTTCCGCGGGAGCTATGATGATCCCGAAATCTCTTTATGCGAATACCCTGATAGGCCCTTTAGCGGCCGCCAGTACGAAACAGACGTGGAATACCTGCTTGTTTTAACAAAAATGAGTTCGGTCTACTTGGAGCATGATGAATATTATCCAAGATTAGATCTACATGTTCCCCTGTCCCCCGGGGCTTGTATGGTGGTACAGGGAGGAAGGCCTTTGGGGGAGACAGAAGAAGAACGGGAGTTTATGGAAGATCCGATCGGTTTTTTGGCCAAGCTTCCTCCGCTGACCGCGGAACAGGAAGAAGAGCCTTTAGGAACACATTATGTACTTTTCGATTCTTGGGAGGAAATTCTCCCCCAATGCGGGTATGTGTTCAAGTTGAAAATAGGCAGCTCCGTTATCAAAAATGAAGTGTGGGGCACGGAATCCTTTAATTGCGAAGTGCTGGAGGTTTACAAAGGCGAGGATGCAGCGGGAGTTGTGATCACCAATTTTTTTGATGGCATGGTGGAACAGGGGAAGGAATATATCGTTTTAGCAGAAAGAGCCGGGAACGAAGATTCTTTGGTGTACCCCTTAGCGGCGAAGAAAGACGTGGTATTTCCTGTTGGCTCCCCCGAAGCGAAAAAGATCGTTCAGGCCATAAAAGAAGGCCTTTGAAAAGAGGTTTTTGCCGAAAACATCTTTTTGGCAAAAGAAAAGATTGACAGCCCCTTCCGCCATGACTTATAATGAAAAAAAGGTTAATAAAGACTGTGCGCGGAGAAGATGTTCTTCCTTTTTCCCTTCAGAGAGAGGCCGGCGGGTGGAAGGCCTTGGGAAGGAGGAACAGGCCGCTCCCGGTATTTTTCGAGGAATGCCGTGCAATCGCGTTTGCAGCGTTCCGCCGCGAAGAGCGGCGGCGTAATTCCGGCGCTAGCGGAGAAGAGCGGCCGGGCTGTTTTGCCCGGCAATTTGGGTGGTACCACGGACCTTTCCGTCCCATAGGGGCTGGAAAGGTCTATTTTGTTTTAGAAAGGAGAAAGAATGATGAAGCGGACGCTGATCGGCGGCTTTTTATCCTTGCTGGGCACCATTTGGGGCTTGGCAGTCCTTTTGTTCGTGGGGAACAATTTGGCCTCCGGCTGGAGCACTCCGCCTGGCCGCTTCCTTACCACCGTAGCGGAAACGGGTATGACGCTCCCCTTTGTGTTGGCAATTCTCTTTTTGCTGGGCGGACTTGTGATTATGGCAGTGGAATATTTTAAAAAAGATTAAAGAAGCTTTTGGCTTGGGGAGGGCCGCATTTTTGCGGGCCGCGGCCCGGGCAAAGAAAAAACAGAGAGGAAGGAAACAGGGTGGATTATTGTTTGGAGCAGCTGAAAAAGCTCTGTGCCATCGACAGCCCTTCGGGATTTACCGAACGGGTGGCAGAATATTTGATGGGCGAGCTGAAGGCTCTGGGCTATGAGCCCCAAAAAACCAGGAAAGGCGGCGTGGTGGCGTGCCTTGGGGGCCAGGGAGAGGGCCTTTTGCTCATGTCCCATGTAGATACGCTGGGGGCTGTGGTGAGCTCGGTAAAACGCGACGGTCGCTTGGCCCTTTCGCCGGTGGGCGGCCTGCGGGCCGAAAATTGCGAGGCGGAAAACTGCCTTGTGTATACCCGGGCCGGAAAGACCTATTCCGGCTGCTTTCAGCTGGAAAATGCTTCTGTTCATGTAAACGACGATTACGGCGGGAAAAAGCGGAAGTTCGACACCATGGAGGTGGTGCTGGACGAGCCGGTGAAAACCTCAGAAGATACCCGGGCCCTGGGCATTGAGGTAGGGGACTTTGTCTGCTTTGACCCTCGCACAGTCATTACGGAGAGCGGGTACATCAAAAGCCGCTTTTTGGACGATAAGCTCAGCGCCGCCATTTTGCTGGCCTACGCCAAGAGACTGAAGGAAGAGGGAACCACGCCCAAACGGCGGGTGTACCTGCATTTTACCGTGTATGAAGAGGTGGGCCATGGGGCTTCGGCTTCTGTGCCCGAGGATGTGGTGGAGCTGCTGAGCGTGGACATGGGATGCGTAGGCGGAGGCATTACCTGTACAGAACGGGAAGTTTCCATTTGCGCAAAGGATTCCGGAGGCCCTTACGATTACGCCGTCACCAGCGCCCTGGTGGAAACCGCCCGGAAAGCCGGCGTGGCCTATGCGGTAGATGTTTACCCCCATTATGGCTCCGACGCGGAGGCTTCCCTGCGAGCAGGCTGCGATGCCCGCCATGGGCTTATTGGCCCTGGGGTTTATGCTTCTCATGGGTATGAACGGGCCCACACCGAAGGGGCCGAAAACACGTTAAAGCTTTTGTGGGCCTACACAACGGGCTGAAATCGCGGCGCGGATTCCCTTTGACAGTTTCTTAAAATAACCAAAAGTTTTATTCCATATCTTTAAGAAAGATAGAAAGGCAGAAATGAATATGAAATGGACCGGACTGAATGAACTGAGAGAAAAGTTTTTGGAGTTTTTTGAATCGAAAGAGCACCTGCGGCTGCAAAGCTTTTCCCTGGTGCCCCAGGGAGATAACAGCCTGTTGTTGATCAATTCCGGCATGGCTCCCATGAAAAAATATTTCACCGGTGAGATCACCCCTCCCAAAAGCCGGGTGACCACCTGCCAAAAGTGCATTCGCACCAGTGATATTGAAAACGTGGGCTTTACCGCCCGCCATGGCACCTTTTTCGAAATGTTGGGAAATTTTTCCTTTGGCGATTATTTTAAGCGGGAGGCCATTGGCTGGGCCTGGGAGTTCTTTACCCAAGTGCTGGAAATGCCCAAGGATCTCCTTTACATTTCTGTTTATGAAACCGACGACGAGGCCTGGAATATCTGGACAAAAGAGATCGGCGTAGAAGAAAGCCACATGAAGCGCATGGGCAAGGAAGATAACTTCTGGGAGCATGGCTCCGGTCCCTGCGGCCCTTGCTCCGAAATTTACTTCGACCGGGGCGAAAAGTACGGATGCGGAAAGCCCGATTGCGGCGTAGGCTGTGAGTGCGACCGGTATGTGGAAATTTGGAACCTGGTGTTTTCCCAGTTCAATAATGACGGAAAAGGGAATTATACGGAGCTTGTGCAGAAGAACATCGACACCGGCATGGGCTTGGAACGGCTTGCCTGCGTCATGCAGGGAGTAGATAACCTCTTTTTGGTAGATACCGTTCAGAACATTATGAAGCATGTTTCGGAAATTTCCGGCGTGGCTTATGGCCAAAGCGAAAAAACAGATGTTTCCCTGCGGGTGATTACCGATCACATCCGCAGCACGGTATTCATGATCGGCGATGGTGTGCTGCCCTCTAACGAGGGACGGGGCTATGTGCTCCGAAGGCTCCTCCGCCGGGCGGCCCGTCATGGGAAGCTTTTGGGCATTAACGGCGCTTTCCTTTCCCAGGTGGTAGATACGGTTATCGGAGAAAACGGGAAGGCCTATCCCGAACTGGTGGAAAAGCGTGAGACCATTCGGAAGATCATCAGCTTTGAAGAAGAGAACTTTATTAAGACCATTGACCAGGGCCTGGCTTTGCTCAACAGCTTTATCGATAAGGCCGATTCCAAGGTGTTCTCCGGGGAACACGCCTTTACCTTAAACGATACCTACGGCTTCCCGCTGGATCTCACCAAAGAAATCCTGGCGGAACGGGGCATGGAGGTGGACGAAGCCCGGTTCCGGGTCCTGATGAAGGAACAGAGGGAACGGGCCAGAAACGCCCGGAAGGATGCCGGGGCCGACGCCTGGAAGGGCGAGGGGAATGCGGTTTCCGGCCTTGAGGCCACCAGGTTTTCCGGCTACACGGAAATGGCCTCCCCTGCCAAAGTGCTGGCCATTGTGAAAAATGGAAGCCAGGTGGAAAGCGCGGAAACCGGTGACGAGGTTTCCGTTGTGCTGGACGTTACGCCCTTTTATGGAGAAAGCGGCGGCCAAATAGGTGACAGCGGCGTTTTAGAGGCCCAGGGCCTTTTGGTAGACGTGATCGATACCATCCGGCATGACGCTGTATTTTTACACCGTTCCGTGATCACAGAGGGAGTTCTGCGCGTAGGAGATAAAGTGGAAGCCCAGCTGGATGTTTCCCGCCGCCGGGCCATCATGAGAAACCACACAGCCGCCCACCTGCTGCAGGCCGCCCTGCGCAAGGTGCTGGGAACCCATGTGGAGCAGGCCGGCCAGCTGGTAAGCGAAAAGCATGTACGGTTCGACTTTACTCATTTTTCCGCTTTAACTCCCGAAGAGCTGTTGGCGGTGGAAACCCAGGTCAACGAAGAAATTTTGAAGGCTGTTCCGGTAGAAATGCGGGAAATGCCCATTGAAGAGGCCAAGAAAATAGGGGCAATGGCTCTGTTCGGGGAAAAATACGGCGATGTGGTGCGGGTGGTTTCGGTTGGAGACGGGTTTTCCAAGGAATTCTGCGGCGGCACTCATGTAGATAACACTTCGAAGCTGGGACTTTTCAAGATCCTGTCGGAATCTTCCGTAGCTTCCGGCGTGCGCAGAATAGAGGCTGTCACCGGTGCCGGCGTGCTGGCGGTGCTGGCCGCCCAGGCCGTCACCATGCAGGAGGCCGCCCAAGCCCTGAAGGTCCCCAATCCTGCGGAGCTGCCTGCCCGTGCCAAGCAGCTGATGGCGGAGTTGAAGGAGAAAGATAAACTCATCGATACCCTGAATGCCAAAGTGGCTTCGGCCAATTTGGAAGGGGTGTTCCAGAACGCCCAGGAAGTGGACGGCGTCAGGGTGGTTTATGCTTTGCTTTCCGGTACAGGGAGCGACGCTCTCCGAGCTCTCTGCGACAAGGCCAAGGAAGCCAAGGAAGCAGTAGCGGCGGTTTTTGCCGGAATTGACGGCGGTAAGGCCACTTTGGCGGCGGCCTGTAACAAGCCTGCCCAGGAGCTGGGGCTTAAGGCCGGTACTCTGGTGAAGGAAGTGGCTATGCTCACCGGGGGAAACGGTGGCGGAAAGCCCGATTTCGCTATGGCAGGAGCAAAAGATCAATCGAAGCTGGATGACGCTTTGGCCGCTGTGCCGGAGCTGGTGAAAAAGCAAATAAAGTCTTAAAAATCCAAAATGAAAAGGAAGAGGCGGTAAAAATGTCCGACTGTGTATTTTGTAAAATTGCCTGCGGGGAAATCCCCTCCAACAAGGTGTATGAGGATGAAACTGTGGCGGCTTTTCACGACCTGGACCCACAGGCGCCGGTACATGTGCTGCTGATCCCCAGGGAACACATTGCCTCCGCCAAGGAGATTGTTCCGGAAAACAGCGCTGTGGTGGCCCATATTTTTGAGGTGGCGGCAAAGCTGGCTGGAGAGCTGGGGCTGGAAAACGGGTTCCGCATCGTAAATAATTGCGGGGAAGACGGTATGCAGAGCGTACAGCACCTGCATTTCCACCTGCTGGGGAAAAAGCGGATGGGCTGGCCCCCCTTCCCGGCGGAATAAAGGCCGTGTTGGTTTTGACAAACCTAAGAGTTCATATTTGGAGGTAAAGGAGTAATCGGAATGAAAGACGTTTATGAAATGACCATAGCGGGCTGCCGCCGGCAGCTTCCCATTTGCCCCATTGACGAGCATTTGGACATTGCCGGATTTGTCATGTTCAGCGATGTGGAGATCACCGAAAAGGTAGCCCAAGCGCTGATGGAAAAATGCCCGGAGCACGACGTGATTATCACGGCGGAGTCAAAGGGGATTCCCCTGGCCTATGAAATGGCCAGAATTGGCTGCCGGAATTATGTGGTGGCCAGGAAAGGAATTAAAGCCTATATGGAAGAGCCCATCCATGTAGAGGTGAAATCGATCACCACCGACCACATCCAAAAGCTTTACCTTTCCAAGGCCGACTGTGAAAACCTGAAGGGAAAGCGAATTCTTATTGTAGATGACGTGGTGTCTACCGGGGAGTCCCTGGCGGCGTTGGAAGAGCTTTTACACAGCATTGGCGGCAAGGTAGTGGGAAAGGCTTGCGTCCTGGCCGAAGGCGATGCCAAAGACCGCACCGATATCATTTATCTTGAACCCCTTCCGCTCTTTTTTAAATAACGGGGGCATTGTCCGGATTTTCGCCTGGCTGGGGTTTTCGATGTTTACCGGAGCCCTTTTGGCAGCGTTTTTAGGGAAAGGGCCTTCTCTTGTCATTGGGGCGGTAACAGGCTTTTTGGGGCTTCTGAGCCTGTCCCTGCGGAGAGAGGCAGATTTTGTGCCGGTGGTGCTGATTTCGGTATCGCTGGCCTTTTCTCTTTACGTGTTGGCCTTTTCCGTCCGGGCGGAGCCGTGGCTGGAGCTGGCGGGCCAGCAGGCCAAGGTTCGGGGCCAGCTGTTGGATTATTCGGAACAGGAATACCAAAAATATTATTACCGCCTTCGGGTCACGGAAATAGAATGGGAAGAGGGCAGGGTAGAGCCTGCCGCCTTTACCCTGCGTCTCTCTTCTCATCTGCCTATTTATGCCGAGCCCTACGACGAGCTGGAATGTACGGTGGGGTTTTACGCTTTTGAGTCCGGCGGCCTCTATTCCTCTCAAAATGTCCGGCTGGCCCAGGGAATCCCTTTGGGCGCTTATCTTACCGACTACGGCGGCGTAACGGTAATAAAACCGGAGAAGCGTTCTGCGTTTGCCCTCATTCCTCAATTCCGGCACAACATAGAACGCTTGGTGAATCGTATGTTCCCCGAGGAAGAGGCTGCCCTGATCAATGCCATGCTGTTGGGCAAGAGAAGCGGGATTTCCGCCGATAGGGAGTATGACTTCCGGAGGCTGGGGGCCTCCCACATTTTGGTGGTATCTGGCCTGCATATGTCGGTTCTGACGGCTTTTCTTGGGCTGGTGTTGAAGGCGCTGGGACTCAACAGGTGGGTGAGATGCTTCCTTTGCTCGGTGGGAATTTTGGCTTTTTTGGTCCTTTTGGGATTTCCTTTTTCCGCCACGCGGAGTGGTATTATGCTCATACTCTTTTTATTGGCGGATTGTTCGGGGGCAATAAACAATTCTCTCAATTCTTTAGGACTTGCAGTATTCTTAATCTGCCTTGCAAACCCTCTGGCAGGAGGAGATTTGGGCTTCTCCCTTTCCGTATTTGCCGCTTTGGGCATTGCCGTCTTTCACCCGAAAATTTATACCGCGCTGAAAGGAAAGTTTTTCTATACCCCCTTGTGGCGCTGGGGGATAAACTCTATTTGTACTTCCCTTTCTCTGGGCCTTTCTGTGACCTTCGCCACCTTGCCCATACAGCTTTTGGTCTTTGGGGGGTTACCCCTCATGGGTCCCATTTCATCTTTGCTGTTGGTTTTTCCCTGTACAATACTGCTGTATCTTTCCACCACCTGTCTTTTGCTTTCCCTTTCCCCCTTCTTCGCGCCGGTGGCAACAGCTTTTGTATTTGCTTCCGGTTTTTTGGCGAAGGCAGTGCTTTGGGCGGCGGAAAAGCTGGCGCAGCTGCCTCTTCCCTTCGGAGCGGTAAGCGCCGGAAGCGCCGTTTGCCTGGTGTGCTTTTTGGTGACTGTGTGGGCCTTTATGTTTGCCGCAAAAAGGAAGAAGGCCGTCAGGCTAGGAGCCATTTTGATTTCTGTCGGGGTGTTTGGTTTTGCCTGTTTTCTGGAGCAAGAGAGCCTGCAGGGGGAACTCACCCTGGCAGTGGCAGATGCAGGGGAGGACTCCTGTGTGGTCTTAATGAAAGAGGGAAAAGCGGCTGTACTGGCGCTGGGCGGGCGCCAGACAAGTGCTGCCCTTTCCCTGCTGGACCGCTGTAATATCCGGGACCTGGAGCTTTTATACCTTTCCGACGATTCCTGGCAGGGATGGGAAAACGCCAGAAGGCTTTTGAGAAGCTACAGCCCCCAGCAGGTGCTGACGAAAGACGGCTTCTACTTGGAGCAAAGCAGAAAACCGGTGCTGGAGGACCTTGTAGTGAGCGTCCCGGAGCCGGGTGAAGCTATGACGGTAATGGAAGATGTCACAGTGGTTTTCCATGAAAATCGCGTCACTCTTTGGGCAGAGGGAATACCCGTAATGATAGAGACAGGGGGGTCGGGCCCTGGCAGCTGCGGCCTGTTGATTACAAATCAGCTGGAAAGTCAGGTGAATTCCCCGTTTACTGTTTTGCAAACGGATGATATAATCGGGGTAGAAGAAACCCAGCGAAAGGGTTTTTGCCTGCTGGCGGCGGAATGCCGGGTCACACGGCTGCGCTTGAAGGCGGGGGAAATCTCTTTCCGGCAAGATGAAAATTAGCATTTTTTTGACGTCTCAAAGTACCGGATGAGATCAAAGAGGGCAAGCCGCTGGATATCAGCGGCCAGAACATACATTTTTTAGAAAGGGGGAAGCTATGCCGGCCTTAGAGGAAAACAAACTGCGGGAACATTTGGCTTCCGGGGGCCTATCCAGCCTATATGTAGTTTACGGGGAAGAAAAATACCTGGTGAAACGGGTTGCCGGACGCATTATGAAGCGGGCTGCCGGCGAAGCTTTTCCCGAATTTAACCGCAATGAATTTACCAATTCCGCCACTGTAGATGAAATTTCTGACGCTGTAGAGGCCCTCCCCTTTTTTGCGGAGCATAAATGCGTCAGCGTGGCAGATTTTGACTTGGACGAAAAAGGAGGAGCCGAGGGGGAAAAGGTTTTCCAGCTTTTGGAAAACCTCCCCGAAACTACTACGCTGGTCTTTTGGTACCCCACCTTGGAGTGGGAGGGAAAAAGCTCTGCCAAGTGGAAAAAGTTTTTGAAGGCGGCGGAAAAATCGGGTTTCACCCTTTGCTGCCGCCGCCGGGACGCTGCCGACCTGAAAAGGCTGCTGCGGAAGGAGGCAGAAAAAAACGGATGCATCCTTTCCCAAGAAAACGCCGGCCGGATGATAGAATATGCAGGGAATGATTTAAAGGCCTTGCTCAACGAGATCGCCAAGCTGTGCGCCTACGCGGGCACAGGAGAGATCACCCGGGAGATGATCGAGGAGCTGGTGTCGAAAACCACGGAAACCACAGTGTTCCTAATGGCCAATGCGCTCATAGCCGGGAACTATGAAAAGGCCTACCTGTTGCTGGACACCCTTTTTTACCAAAATGAAGAGCCGGTGGCTATTTTGGCTGCCCTTTCCTCCCTTTATGTGGATATGTACCGGGTAAAGGCGGCCCTGGGCAGCGGGCTCACCTCTGGCGCGCCGGGAAGCTACGGGGAATATAAGGGCAAAGAGTTCCGGCTGCGAAACGCCGAAAAGAACGGCAGAGGCTTGCCTCCCAAGGTGCTGCGGGAAAGCCTTTTCCTGCTGTTGGAAACAGATTTGAAATTGAAAGGCTCCCGGCTGGATGCCAGGATTGTATTGGAAGAGCTGGTGGCGAAGCTGCTGGTCATGGCCAAAAACGGGAAGGGTTCCCTTTAAGGGCAGGAGGTGGCAAGACATGATCTGCGTCAAGGAAGCCATCGTGGTAGAGGGAAAGTACGACAAGGCAAAGCTTTCCTCGCTCATTGACGGCGTCATTATAGAAACCAAAGGCTTTGGAATTTTCCGCGACAAAGAACGGCTGGAAATGCTGCGTTGGCTGGCCAGAAAAAACGGGCTTGTCATTTTGACAGACAGCGATGGAGCGGGCTTTCTCATTCGAAGTAAGCTCAGCTCCGCCATTCCTCCGGAGCAGGTGAAACATGCCTATATTCCTGACATATTGGGAAAAGAAAAGCGGAAACATACCCCTTCCAGGGAGGGAAAGCTGGGGGTAGAGGGCATGGAGTCCCAGGTTTTGCTGAGGGCCCTGAAAAGGGCTGGGGTGACGGCCAGGGAAGAGGCCTCGGCGGCTCCTCCCTTGACAAAGGCAGACCTTTACGCACTGGGCCTTTCCGGGAAGGCAGAAAGCGCTCAGAAACGAAAAAAGCTGCTGGCTGCACTGGATTTGCCGGGTTGGCTTTCCGCTAACGGTCTTTTGCGGGCGCTGAACGCCATGTACCGCCGGGAGGAATTTTTTGCGCTGTGCCAAGAGCTGTGGAAAGAAGAGACTTAAAACATTGGCGGCAGGCGCCTTGGAAACAACAGGCAAAAGGGTTTGCCCAATTCTGACAAGGAAGGACGGTAGGAGAATATGGAACTTTCCAAAAAGGCTCTGGAAGAGGTTGCCTTTCATAGCCGCGGCCGTTGGTACCGAGGGGATGAAGTGGATGCTTTCCTGGAAGAGCTCATGGTAAGCGTAGACCAGGCGGAGCGGGAGCAGGCTGAGCTGCGGCAAGAGGTGAAAAATCTGAAGAGCCAGACAGCTAAGTTAAAGGAAACCCTCCAAAGCAGGGAAGAGGAATACGGTTCTCTTCGGGGGGATAAGCATCCCCTCACCCGCGGGGAGCGGATTTGCCGGGAACTGGAACAGGAACGGGATGAGCTAATAGCCGAAATCAAGCAGCTGCGCCGTTTCCGGGAGGAATTCCGGGAGGCGGTTCGCGACGACGCCAAAGAACTGCTCAACCGGCTGGAACAGTTCTCTTCCGACCAGCTGTTATAAGCCCAAGGGCATTTTCCTGCCGGGTTGCTTTTCCGAGGCGGAACCGACAGACAAAGGTTTAAAAAGCTGTCGGACCGTGGCTTGAAAAAAGCTTTTTAGGCACGGCAATCCGAGTAAAAGGGATGGGGGAAGGATATGATCAGCAGAAACGAAGAATTTTTGGACCTTTATAAGCAGCTGGAAGACGCGCTGGAGGAAAAGTACCGGGGCGAAAGGCGCCGGTATTCCAGTGTGGTTATGGAGTTCAGCAAAGATTATGAAAGCGGGCCCGTCCGGGATAAGTTGGATGTATGCCGGGAGCTGCGGAATCTTTTGACCCATAACCCCAATGTGGGAGGGCTGCCTGTGGCGGAACCTTCGGAACCGGTTTTAAAGGCCATGGAGGAGGTACTGGAATTCGTAAAGCGCCCGCCTCTGGCTATGGAATTCGCCACTACCGGGGAACAGATCATGAGGGGCTATTTAGACCAAAAGGTGCTGCCTTTAATGAGAGCTATGGAAGACCGGGGATTTTCCCACATTCCCATTTTGAAAAACGGTAAGTTTTACGGGGTGTTCAGCGTGGGTGCTGTATTTCGCTATTTGCTGCACAATGGGGGAAAGGGGATCTCGGAAAGTTCTACTTTGGCCGACTTAGACCAGCAGATCCAGCTGCAGGAGCACACGGAAAACTATGAGTTTGTTTCGGCGCGGGAAACCTATATCACAGTGCGGAAAAAGTTTGAGCGGGTCAAGGGAAAAAGCAAGCGGGTGGCCGTTATTTTCGTCACGGAGACGGGCAGCCCCAACCAAAAGCTGTTGGGTATGCTCACCCCCTGGGATGTACTGGGAGATTTGGATTGACAGGATACTGGAAAAGAAAAAACGGACTGAGCACAGATGGCCGCGCTCAGTCCGTTTTTCCTTTTATGTTCATTTTTCCAATTTAGCGTACGCCTTGCGCAACAGCGGAAAGGCCACGCCGCCCAGGGAGTTTCCAAAGGTCATGACCGCCAGGTAGCCAAAGGCCTTTAGGCTCCACATACCGGCCGCGGAAAAGTAATACATGTTGGCTACGCAGTGCTCGAAGCCGCAGAGAATAAATACTGCCACTCCAAAGAACAGGCCCAGGTACTTGCCAAGCTGGTGGGGATTTTTCTGGAAGCTTTCTACCGCGATATAAATAAGCAGATTGCAGAATACAGAGAGCAGGAAAATACTGAGGAGGCTGTCGCCCAGCTTCCGTTGGCACAAGGCTCCGGCGGCCTCCCGTAAAGCAGGGCCGGCACGGGTAAAGCCTTCTAACAGGGCGGCAAGCCAGGCGCCTGCCAAATTTCCAAGCCAAATGGGAAGCAGCTCCCAGGCATAGGCTTTGTCCCGTTCAAACACATAGCAAACCTTGCCGGTGAACAGGTTCAGCCCAAAGGTACACACGGTAAACAGCCCCACTGTAAAAAACAGGGCCCCCACCACTTTGTTTTCCAGCAATAAATACACCGTACCTCCCAGGGCAATGCTTATACCCGCCAGGACTCCATACAAAAAAACGGCCAGCAGCCTTTTGGCTTTTTTCACATTCATTCCCGTGGCTCTCCCCACAAAAAAATTTGGGAAAAAGCGGGACAGTACTCCTCGCCTTTTCCCATGCGCTGAAGAAAGTGTATCATATCGGGAAGAGAAGGTCAACCTACCTTTATTCTTTTAGCCGCAGCGCGTAAAATTCCCGCCGGGCGGTGATGTAAAGGTATTCCTTGGCCTTGCCGGCTTCCAGCACGTTGGCGGGCCGGTCTTCCAAAAAAATTGATTCCAGCTTTTGGCCGTCCTTGTACACATACAAAAGGCAATCGGGAATATAGGCCTTTCCGTTTTGAGTAAGGGCAAAGCCATATTCGCCCCGGTTGGCCCATATTTCCGGATGGGACAAGGAAAAATCTGCCTCCACCTTTGTTTTTACAATACATTTGTTGTATTCATCCACCAGGTAGGCGTTTTCCCCAGCCTTCAAAGGTATGAGGCCCGTGGCCCGGGAAAGGGCTGGCTTGTAGACAATGGCGGTTTTCCCGTCGGGGGCAAGGTAACAGTGAGTGTCTTTTTGCTCAAAGGAATTCATCATGTCGCCGCTGTCCCGCCATTGGTTCAGGGGGTACCACAAAACCTCCGGTTTCGCTTGAGAAAGAGGAACCACAGGCAGCGGCTCTAAAGAGGCTTCCGGGATCTGAGGATCTATGGCGTAGACTCGGATGCGCCGGTCGAAGCTATAGAAAACATAATAGCAGCTGCCGTCGCTTTGCCCTTCAAACTCATCGGTAGAAAGCTCTTCCACGCCGTTTACCATGGAATGCTTCACCGGCTGGTACTCTGTGACCACCAAGAGCCGGCCCTGGGTGTCCATGGCCAGGGAAAGGGGTTGGAAATGCTGGGAGGTGAGCAGAGAAAGGCTCTCGGAAGCCGGGTCCCAGCGGTAAATTCGGCACAGGCGGGAATCGCAAAGGTAAAGGCTGCCGTCGGGGGCCTCACACATTGCGTCTACACAATCCAGGCCTGCCGCCAGCTTCGCTATGTCCCCCTTGTTCCGGGGAAGCTTATTCCTAGGCTTGCTTACGGGAATAAGGAGCCTTCCAAGCTGCCAGAACCCGGCTTTTTCCCCGGTGTTGGCATCTACATACAGGTTCTCAATGGTGTATTTCATCTGGGTGAAGTTGTGACAGTTCAGGAATTCCAAATTTTCACAGTTCCAGGCCCGTACCACACTGTGGTAGGGGTTATCTACCCAAATGACGCGGAAGGAATAGAAGTTCGCAAAAAGCAGGTTTTTGCAATCGATGAGCTCGTAGGGCTGGCACCAGCTGCTTTCCGCCACCTCTTCTTCTGTTTGCATGCAAAGGAACTGCCAGTTAGCCACGTTTCGCATTAAGATCTCGTGACGCACATGATGCTCCACCGAAACCTGGTACATAACGCCAGGGGTTTCTGTTTCGGAAACGAAGAATCCCGCCTCCGCGTAGGGGCTGGCAGTCCAGACATCCTTGAACACACCGCCGCCATTTTCCGTGATCCACAGGCTCCAGTACTGGGAGTCCCAAGGCCGCTCCGGATCGTGGTCGGCCGTGCGGGAAGGGTTGTACACAGGCACATTTTCTTGCTGCTGGGTGATCTGCCCGTGGCCGCCTACGAATTTTACATCGTTCATGTAGGAATTGGCAGAGGCCATCCATTTGCAGCCTACGGCTCTGGGGTTCCTGGCGGCTGTATCAATGCCAATCCCGTTTACAAGCTGCCAACCGCCACGGCTGGTTTCCAACAGGGCCTTGGGAGAACCAATTCCGGCCCAGGCAGGGCTGTTTTCATCCAATACAAGCTGGGTGGAAATGGGGTTAAAGCCAAACAGGGCCCCTCCTTCCCGGAGGAAAAGAGTGTCGGTAACGCGGTAGGTGCCCTGAGGCAGGTAAACGGCCTGGCAGGTGTCTAAGGCCCTTTGCAATGCCGCGGTATCGTCGGCCTTGCCGTTGCCCACCGCGCCGAATTCTCTGGCGTTACGCCAGGCTTCCTGGGGCGGCAGGCTGGCGATCTCCCGTGGAATATTGGGGGAAAATTCCGAAACAGGCCGGGTTTTTGCCAGGGTTTTCCGGTTGGGTTCCGTTTCTCCCAAGGTGAAATCGTCACCGGAAAAGAGGCTTTCCACCACATAGGCGTCGGGAAGCCCCATAGTGGCGGTGCCGCTTTCCTTTCCCAACAGCAGCTGGGGCACGTTCCGGCACCAGATATTCCTCAGGTTTATTTGGGTGCAGCTGTTTTCCTCCCGGGAAATCTGCAAGGCCGGGCCGGAAATGTTTTCAAACACACAGTCTTTCCAAAAGAGCTTTTCCCAATAGCCATCCATTACGATTTCGGCGGCGGGGACATTTTTAAATTCTGTATGGCTAAAGGTGAGGCCTCCTTCCCGGGAGAGGACGGCAGATTTCCGCTGACCCTCAAAGGTGCTTTCCACCAGTACGAAAGGCCAGCCAGGAGAGCATTTGGTGGTGTAAATACCATAGTCGCCTCCCAGGAATACCAGGTTTTCCATTTCGTTCCCCACGTCAAAAATGCCGGCCTTGCCTTCTCCAATATCGAAGACGCAATGGGAAACAAACCCGTGTTGGGCAAAATGGGCCCGAATCACTACGGCTGCCGGGTTCCCCTTTTCTATTTTGAAATCGATATTGGAAATAGCGCTGTAAAAAGTACCGGGGTTGGCGTCCTGAATACGCCCGTCAATTCGGGGCATATTGCCGGTGAACCAGAACAGGTAAACAGCCTGGCCCTTGTCGTCGGCCGGGGCGTCTTGGAAGCCGGGCGTGTTCTCCTTTAACACGAATTTCGGCCGGTTTTTGCCAAAGCCTATCATGCGCACCGCACGGGGAACATACACGGTTTTACTGACGCAGTAGGTTCCCTCCGGGATTAACACAATGCCGCGTTTATCCTGCTGCTTCACACTGTCCAGCAGGGTTTGCAGGCGTTCTGTCACGTCGCAAATGCCGTTGGCGTCGGGGGTGAGCCCGGCTGTGTTAAGCACTGCGGCTCTGGGGTCATCCAACTGGAATGGATATACCGATTCACAATGGGAAAAGCGGTATGAATTCATAAATTACAACTCCTCATCACAAAAGTAGAGCTTTAAAAGGTCGCTTGCCGGTAAAGGTCATCTTACCCCTTTACCGCACCAATTACAATGCCTTTTACGAAATATTTCTGGAAGAATGGGTAAACGATCAAAATGGGCAGAGCGCCCATCACGGCCACCGCCATACGAATTCCGGTAGAAGGCAGTACGAAATCTTCGTTTTGCTGCAAGGTTTTGGCGGCGTCGCTGTTGCTCAACAGGAACTGCACATCCAAAAGCATGCGGTTTAAAAGCACCTGAATGCTGTAAAGTCGGTCTTCGCTTATGTAATACAGGCCGTTGAGCCAATCGTTCCAATAGTTCAGGCCTACCAAAAGAGCCAAGGTGGCAATGATGGGGATGGACATGGGGAGAACTACTTTCACCAGAATTCTCAATTCTCCGGCTCCGTCAATACGGGCTGCTTCAATTACCGCGTCGGGAATGTTGGTGGTGAAGTAGGTGCGCATCATAATCACGTAAAAAGCGCCCATCATTAGGTTGGGGAATAAAAGGGCAGCCAGTGTGTTTTTGATGTGGAAGGTTTGAGTCCACATAATGTAGCTTGGCACCAGGCCGCCGTTAAAGAGCATGGTAAAAAACAGGAAAAAGGCCAGAATCCCCCGGCCGGGAAGATCCTTCCGGGAAAGAGGGTAGGCGAAAAGCGTGGTGATCGTCAGGTTGGCCAGGGTGCCCACCACGGTGACAAAGGCAGAAATCGCGTAGCCTCGTATGATGTCGGTGGAATCTACCAGCAAATACTTGTAGGCAGCCAGGTCAATCTCTTTTGGGAAAAAACTGTAGCCGTAACGGATTAAGCTGGTCTCTTTGGTAAAAGAGGAGATCACAAGCAAAATAAAGGGAACTACACAGAAAAGCACCAGCACAATCATAATAAGGTGCGCTACAATTTGAAAACCCTTGCTGCGGTCTACCATAATTTGTAACCTCCCTTAGAACAGCGCGTTTTCTGCGCTGAGTTTTTTTACGGTGAAATTGGCAGTGAGCACCAGCAGGAAGCCAATGAGGGACTGGTATACCCCGGCGGCGGAAGCCATGCTGATATTGTTTAAGGACATAAGTCCCCGGTATACATAGGTGTCAATAGTATTGGTCACATCCAGCAGAGGGCCGGAATTCATGGGCACCTGGTAGAACAGGCCGAAATCGGAATAGAAAATCCGGCCAATAGACATTAAAGTTAAGGTGATGATGGTGGGCTTTAAGGAAGGAAGCGTAATATGAATCACTTGCTGCCAACGGTTGGCGCCGTCGATCACAGCAGCCTCATAATATCCCCGGTCTATGCCCACCAAAGTGGCATAATAAATAATGCAGTTGTAGCCCAGGCCCTTCCAAAGGTGTACAAAGGTGAGGATGTAAGGCCAGTATTTCGGGGTGGTGTACCAAGAAATGGGTTCTTGGCCAAAGAGCGGCAGCAGCGATTTGTTGATAAAGCCGGAATCGGTGCTGAAAAAGGCATATACCAGGTAACTCACCACCACAATAGAAATGAGGAAGGGGATGAGTATCGTGGTCTGGTACAGCTTTTTGGCCCGAGTGGAATGAATTTCGTTGAGCAAGATGGCCACGGCAATGGCACATACGGTGCCCAAAATAATGAACACAATATTGTAGAGCAGGGTGTTGCGGGTAATAATCCAGGCATCCTTTGTTTTAAAGAGGAATTCAAAGTTTTTGAAGCCAATAAAGGGACTGCCCCACATACCCTTTCCGTAATTAAATTGTTCGAAGGCAATGACAATGCCTGTCATGGGAATGTAGTTGTTAATAATTAGGTAAATAGCGCCGGGCACCATCATCAGGTAAAGAGGAAGATAAGCTTTTAGCTTTTTTCCAAAGGCGTGTTTTTTTTTGGTCATTCCAGGTACCCCTCCTAGTTGGATTTTTTAGGAAAAGAAAGGCGGAGCGGTTCGTGCCGCGCTCCGCCTCCTTACAGGTTTATATCATTTGCTTTAAGGCAGGAAACGCTTTATTTGGAAGCCAGCCATTCGTCCAGCTGTCTCTGCTTTTCAGCGATAATATCGTTTCCGCCGGCCTCTTCCAACTCCTTTAAGAAAGCGGGCAGGGCCTCGGCAGGGTCAATAGATCCGGTGGCCAAAGCGTTTTCATACTTGTTCTTTACGTTGCGCACAGCAGTGACCTGGTTGAGAACATTGGCATTGTCCCAGGTATAGCCGGTGGCCGGGGAAACAATGGCCGATTCATTCCAGGCGGCTGTGTTCGACCAAATATCGGCCGGGTCGCCGTCCCAAACAAAGGAAAGGAACTCGTTGGGCCATGCCCAGGGGTAAGCCGGGTAGCCGGAGGTGGTGCCGTCCACGCCTTCGGGATACGCGATAATATTGTTCTCCTTATCCACGAATTCGTAGTATTTGCCTTCCACACCGTTGATGCAGATGTTTTCCAACTCAGGATTGATGTAGAGCTCGTTTAACACCTGAATAGCGCGGCCGGGCTGTTCGCTGTTGTGGGCGATATACCAAAGGATGTCCACACGGTTGGTGGTGGTGTAAACAGGAGTCAGGGTAAACACCAGCATATCTTTGGTGGTAGAACGTTTTTGCTCTACCTCAATGCCGGGCTTTGTGTTGCAGAACTGGCCGAAGCCTCTGCCCGCCGCAATTTGAGTAGCGGAAGTGTCGGAGGTAGAAGAGGAATCGGGAGGAATAAATCCCTTCTGTACCCAATCGAACCGGCGCTCTACCACTTCTTTGTAGTAGTCGGAGGCATAGTAGTTTACCACGGTCAGGTCGTCGGGGTTGGTGCAGTCGATCAGAGAGCCCAGGTCGCCACCCAGGTTATCTTCTGTATTCATAATGGTCATAGCGCCGCCGCCGGGTACTACCGGCCAAACGTCAGGGTACTTATCCTTTACAGCCTGCAGCAGGGGAACAAGGTCATCCTCTGTTTTGATATTGCTGTAATCTACGCCGGTGGCATCGGCCATTTCCTTCACACAGGAGAAGCCCCAGCTTACAGCAATCTCTTTGTTGGCGGGCAAGGCATATTTCTGACCCTTTAAGGAGGTGGTGGCCCACCGTTCTTCCGGAATTTCACTCAAAATATCGGGGCCATATTCCGGAAGATATTCATCCATGGCCACAATTTGACCGTTATTTACAGCAGAAACAAAGATATCGCGGTTATTGTACATCAAGTCCAGCTTCTCGCCGGAGGAAAGCATAAGGTTTACCTGGTCGGGGTAGCTACCGAAGCCCACGCGCATAATATCCAGAGTGGTGTTGAACTTTTCCTTCAAAATCGCAGTGGCCGCTTCCGAAATTTCCTGGCAAGCCTCTGTTTTGGCGTCGCCGGGGATCAAAAGCTTGACGGTGTAGGGATCCTGTGTGCTGAAATCCTTTTCCCCTGTCTCGCTGACGCTGCTCTCCGTAGCGGCGGCAGAGGAAGCGCTGCTGGAGCCTTCGTTACCGCTGGAGGCTGTAGAAGCGGACGAATTGTTGTTGCCGCCGCAGCCCGCAAAGGCCGAAAGCAAAAGCGCCGCGGCCAACAAGGTCGCTAACATTTTTTTCATAGGGCTTTTCTCCTTTCTTTCTCTTTCGCCTGTTTTCTACCGGCCGGAGAGGCAAAGAACAGATCATCTTCCTTTTTTGTTTCCAACCAGGAAAATTTAGAAATTTTACTTATTTTTTACTGTGCAGCGAAAGAGTTTCCTCTATTTTACCGGAGGGGAGGGGAAAACTCTGCCGCTTCCATGACTTGAATTTGTTCTCAGCGTGACATATTTGGGGATGTTTTCCAGACTCAGTCTTTTCTGCCGCAGGCTTTCCGGTATTCGGAGGGCGACATGCCAAATTCTTTTTTAAAGGCCTTTGCGAAATGGGAAAAATTGATATAGCCCACCTTCGAAGCCACAATACTAATGGAAAAGGAGGTGTCTCGAAGCAGGGATTTTGCGATTTTCATCCGTTCCTGCACCAGGTATTCGCTTAAGCTTATTCCCATTTCTCGTTTAAACAACCGCGAAAGATATTCCGGGTTCAAATAAACCGCCTTGGCGATCTCCTGGCGGCCAATGTTTCGGGTAAGGTTCTTTTGAATGAACTGCAGCACCCGGTCAATTTGGGCCCGCCCTTTTTCTTGGCCTTCTCCCTGATTTTCTTCCATGTATTCCGTGGCGAAATCCACGAATTCTAAAAGCCGTGGCAGGGAGGTGCTGGCCTCTAACGCGGCGGTGTAATCGAAGGTGTCTGAAAATATTTCCTGGGGGCTTTCCTGGTATTGCCGGGCCTTGGTAAGAAACAGTTCCAAGAAGCCCTCGTGAAAGTGGGAGAGGGCATTCCGGTCCAAAGCACCCTGTTCGGCCAACTCGTTCAGGTAGCGGTGGATTTCTTCCCGCACCACGTTGGCGCATCCCTGGTCCAGCAAGCTTTTCCATTTGGAAAACTCCGGTTGAGAGTTGGGCAAAACGGGAACGGAGGCCAGGGGGAGAACTCCAACTTTTTTTGCTACATTATTGCGCTGAGCCTCCTGCAAACGGATGTATTCCTCTGGAAGCTCCCGGAAGGCTTGGGGGGCTTCGTCCAAATAGCAGGTAACATTCAAATGGAATTCCCGGGTTCCAAAGCGGCAGAATTCCTCCAGGGCCCTTTTAATTCCGGCATATTCTTCGGAAAGGGAGTCGCCGCCGGAAAGCATGAGCACCAGGTAAGCGTCTTCCTTTACGGAAATCACAGTGGGCTGGCGTGCCCAGGGATCCAACAGCTCGCTCAACACATTTTGAATGGCATAAAGCAGCAAGCCGTACTCTCGAAGAACACCGTTGCCGTTTTGAATTTGAATCCACACGCAGCGGCAAAGGGAATTTGGGGTACAAGGAAACCGGAAGGCGGTGGCCTTTTCTGCGGCCTTTTCGGCACCGCTCTGGATGTTTTGCAGGTAATCCCGCAAAATGGTCCGCCGAAAATTTAAAGATTCCTGTTCGGCGGCTTGAATGGTCTGTTCTTCCAGCCGCCGCTGGGAAGCCTTTAATATGGCCTCCTCTATGCTTTGGTAGCTGGCAGGCTGCAACAGGTAATCCACTGCTTCCAGTTTCAGGGCGGTACGGGCATAAGAAAAATCCGCGTGAGCAGTGAGAAAAACACACTTTATTCCTGGGTGGTATTTTAAGGCCCAGGCAGCCAGGGCCAGACCGTTTTCACCAGGCATTTCAATGTCGCAAAGCAGAATGTCTATTTTTTCTTTTGTCAAGACAGCGCGGGCCTCTGCCGCGTTGGAGGCTCCAAGGGCCTTTTCCACCTCCAACCTTTCCCAGTTGACTCCGGAAAGGATGCCCTGTACCACGTCGGGTTGGTCGTCTACTACAAGTATTTTCATCGCGCTCTACCTCCTTTGTGCTCTCCTGTGTCCGGCCTTGTGGAAATGGGGAAGATGAGTTCAAATTCTGTGCCAGGGTTCAAATTGCGGCAGGCAAAACCAAAACGGTCGCCGTAAAGCAGGTGCAGCCTCTGCCGCACATTCAAAATGCCGATGTGTTCTTCCCGGTACCCAAAGGAAACCTCGCCGTTATATTCCTCCAACAGTTCTTCCGAAAGGCCGGGGCCGTTATCGGCAACGGTGATATCTAGGCTGTTCCCCTCTTCGGAATAGAGCTGCCGTACCTCCAATACCACAATGAGGGGCTGTTCCGGTAAAACCGCGTATTTACAACTGTTTTCCACAAAAGTCTGCAGGCATAGTGCCGGGATCATGGCAGCCTCTAACCCCTGTTCTGTTTCTGCCTGGAACCGGATGTCTTGAGCAGTGACATAGCGTTGCATGTTGATATAATTTTCCACATGGTGCAGCTCTGTTTCCAGGGGCACCATGTCGGTATTATCGTGAAAGATATAGCGGATGTGATCCGAAATCATCAAGATGGCATTTTGTATTTTTTCGTAATTTCTTTTTTCCGCCAGCCCGTAGAAGGTTTTTAGAATATTCAAAAAAAAGTGGGGGCTTATTTGCAGCTGTAAATATTGCAGCTGGGCATACTGGTAACGCAGCTCCTTTTCATAGGCTTCTATTTTCAGCTTTTCCAGTTGGTCCATCATGGTATTAAAGGAGGCGCTCAGCTGCTGAAGCTCCTCTACCCGTTGGGTTTCTTGGAACCGTACCTCCATTTGCCCGGAGCGAATTTTCTGCAAAGCCAGGTCCATTTGCTCCATAGGCTGTAAATACCATTGCTTCAGACTGAGGAAGAACAGCGGGACCAGGGCAAGCACCAGTAAAGACAACGCAAAGATCAGTAAAATGGAGCGGTTCATTTTTTGAAGGCTTATGGGGGAGGCCTCTATGAATACCATATACACGCCGCTGATAGGGGAGTATTCCTGCACAATAAAGTAGCTGTTAGAAAAGTAGGCGTCTCCCTCTTTTGTGCTCAAATGGATGTTTTTATCGTTCAAAAGCTCTGAACGGGTAAGGGGGGTTCCCTCACCATCGGCGTAAAGCAGAATAGGGTCCTTTGGAAATTTTTCGGTATTTTGTGGCGTCACTGTTTGGTCCAGGTCAATAAAGCATACGGTTCCGGCGTCTAAGGTACAAAAATCGCGGACCAAAAAGTACCTTTCTTCCAACTTGACAGGCCGCCAACTACGAGGGCTGTTTTCTCCCCAATGCTCCGTTAGGGAATAAACGTAATCTTGCATGGCCTCCCGTTCTTCAAAGGTGGTAAAGGAGGTATTGGAAGCCCCCTTTACCATATGGTTTTTCCCGGAAACTAAATAAATGGCGGTGATAGAGGGCTCCACGTTCATCAGCGCCCGGTATTCTGCCAAAGCGTAATAGGAATATTGGTAAGCGTTTAACGAGCTTTGCGTGTACAGCAGACGCATGTGGTTATATTCTTGAGCCCAATAGTTGGAGATCGTGGTGGCAATCCGGCTGACATCGCTGTCCAGCTGGCTTTGGTAAAGGTAAATGGTGTCTTTCCCGTTTTGTTCCATCTCTTCATGAAGGGCCCGGAGGGAAAGGGCGCTTAGCAAAAGCTGCAGCGCCAGCACGGGAAAAATAAATATCAAGACCATGACCCTCTGAAGCTTACGGATAGAATAAAGCCTTTTTTTCACCCGCTGCCGCCCCCATTCTATTGTTTGAGAAATTGTCCATAGCGAACGGGGTTTCCAGGGTAAAACAGGTAAGATCCCCTTAGGTGTTGGCCTGGTACCGCCCCTTTGCATTGTTACAATTATATCATAGGAATGGTTCCCGATAATTCCAGAATACTGTTCCTAGAATGACTGGTTCTGTTCATTTTGTGATATTTTTTAAGAAAAGCTTGCTCTTTCCTGGACATTTCGCAGAACTATCTCCTTCTGCAATAGCGCGAAAAAAGCTTACCAAGAATAAATCATGAGAAATTGCGGCAGGGCTGTGCCGGGGAATGCGTTTCCGAAAGACTTTTGTCCGGAGGCATGCGAAACACCTGTTAAAAAAGGAAGGAGATGTCTGCCTTCCTTAAAAAACAGCCTTTCAAGGGATTGACACCCTGCTGGTCAGCCTGTAAAATACAAAATAAACTCATCTCCAAAATGGGGATCGAAACATGCCCTGTAGGGAAAAGGAGCACGCCTATGAACAGCAGAGAAAAAGTGTGGAAAGTACTGAACCGGGAGTCTGACGAAATGGTCATGTGGACCGGCCATCCCAACGATAAAACCATCCCGATTTTTGCCGAAGCCTGGGGAATCGAACCTACCCGGGAAGCCATTTTCCAGTATTTGAAGGACGATTGCAGGTGGATCAGCGCCGATAGGAGTTATAAACATCCCAACGGCGATCCCGCCTTTAACCCGGCTTGGAATAAGCCAAGAGAGACCTTGAGCGCCGGGGGCTGCTTCTCCGATGTGGAGAGCCTGGAGGAACTGGAGGCCTACCCTTGGCCCAATCCCGACTACCTGGACTTTACCGAGGTTTACGAAGAAATTGAGAAGTTTCAAGACAAAATGGTCTTTACCGGAATGTGGAGCCCTTTCTTCCATTTGGCAACCGATTTCTTCGGTATGGAGAACTACTTTATCAAGCTGTATGAGGCCCCCGAGATCGTTTTGGAAGTGACCAAGCGGATCGTAGATTTTTATGTGGAGGCTAACGACCGGTTTTTTGCCGGGCTGGGGGACCGAGCCGACGTGATGTTTTTCGGCAATGACTTCGGTACCCAGCTGGACCTGTTTCTTTCTCCCGAAAAATTCCGGGAGTTTATCATGCCCTCCTTCCGCAGGCTCATCGCGGTAGGCAAAAAATACGGCAAGAAAGTCATGCTCCATTCCTGTGGCTCCATTTACCGGATTATTCCCGACTTGATAGAGGCCGGGGTGGATATTCTTCATCCCATTCAGGCCCAGGCCAAGGGCATGTCTGCGGCAGAACTGGCCCAATATAAAGACAGGCTGTCTTTTATAGGAGGAATTGATGCCCAAACCTTTTTTGTGAACGCCACCCCGGAAGAAATAAAGACAGAGGTAAAACGGGTCAAGAGCCTGCTGGGTCCCGGGCTGGTGGTTTCTCCCAGTCATGAGGAGATCCTTCCCAACGTGCCTGCGGCAAATGTTTTGGCCATGGCCCAAGCTGCCCACGGAGAATAAATCTTCTTGCAAAGGCGAATGAATCAGCGCCCGGAGCTTGTTGAAAGGCTCCGGGCGCTGGCGTCTTTAGGGTGCTTTAGTTGTAAAGACGGCAAAGCTGCCGCAGAAAACAGGAAGTTTTTCACCGGCGGATAAGGCAATAGAAAACCGGGCTGGATTTCTGTTTTTTAGGGATATAAATTTTTCTGGGGGAATTTCAGAAAACAGAAAGGCTTTCTTTTAGAAACTGCGGAATGATTTCGAAAGCTTTTGCAGAAACTAGGGTTGGAAATTGACGGGCGGGGAAAATTGGTATATAATGGAAGCCTGTTTTAAGGGCATTTCGGCTGGTTTCGCGATATCATAAAATATTCGGATTGGGAGAGTTTATGGCGCAGGAAAAGAAACAAAGCTTTATGTTAGGCGCGGTCATCCTCACTGCCTCCACATTGCTTGTGAAGGTATTGGGGTTGTTGTTTTCTATTCCCTTGGCCAACTTTATCGACGCCGACGGCATGGCCCATTTCTATATTGCTTACGATATTTTCGGCCTTTTCTTAATGCTTTCTACCGCGGGGCTTCCCATTGCGGTATCGCGTATGGTGGGAACGGCCTATTCCCAGGGTAGGCGGAAAGAGGCGGACCAGGTTTTTGCGGTTGCTTTTTGGCTGTTCTTTGCCATAGGCCTTTTGGGCTGTCTCGCCATGTTCTTCGGCTCGGAGCAGATCGCCAAATGGATGGGAAGCCCCGGCTCTTCTTACGCCATTATGGCCCTTTCTCCCACCATGTTCTTCATTTCGGTGATGTCGGCCCTGCGAGGCTATTTCCAGGGCCGTTCCAATATGGTGCCCACGGCTGTTTCCCAGGTGATAGAGGCCGTTTCCAAGGTGATTATCGGCGTTGGTCTGGCATTCTATATTATCCAGCAGTACGATTCCGACGCCTGGGCGGCGGTGGGCGCCATTGTGGGCGTTTCCATCAGCGCCGGGCTTGGTACCCTTTATTTGGTAGTTTATAAGCTGCGCCAAAAGCGGCAGGACCGCGATGTGCCGGACTTGGGCAGCTCGGGGGCTTCCCGGAGTGAAATGTTAAAAAGCCTGGTGCTCTTCGCCATTCCCATCACGGTGGGCTCCTGTTTTTTAAGCCTGCTGGATAATATTGATACGGCAGTACTCATGGACCGCCTGCAGGCCGGGTTGGGCTATTCCCAGCAAATGGCCGATACCATGCGGGGTATATTGGGCCATGCCAGAAAGTTTTTTGATTTACCCGGGGCCTTTGTAGTGCCCATTTCCACCAGCCTCTTGCCGGTGCTTTCCGGAGCTATCGCTTCGAAAGACTATACCACGACAAACCGGATTTCCACCATTTCTATGCGGGTCACGCTTTTGATCTCTATTCCCGCAACGGTGGGTATGTGCCTGTTTGCCGACCCTATTTGCCAGCTCTTATTATTTAACCGCCAGGATGTGGCGGCACAGACGGCACCGCTGTTGGCGGTGCTCAGCGTTGCCATCGTGTTCAACAGCACCCTGTTTACCACCAATGCGATTTTGCAGTCTTTTGGCCGCCCCATGGTGCCGGTGGTCACAATGTCTGTGGGGGGCGTGGTGAAGATCGTCCTTTCTTATGTACTGATTGGTATTCCGGAAATCAACGTTATGGGTTCCGTAATCAGCACGGTAGTCTCTTACGGGCTCATCATGGTGTTGAACTTGATCTTTGTTCGGCGATGCGTTCCCAACATGGAAAGCTTTTTTTTGATGACCGCCCCTTTGCTGCTTTCCGCAGGGGTGATGGGCGTGGGGTCTTATTTTGTCTATCAAGGGTTCTGCCTTCTGGTAAGCCCTAAAATTGCCTTGTTTCCCGCTATAGCGTCGGCAGTTTTGCTTTATGTTGTGGCGGCGGTGTTTTTCCGGGCGGTCTCTTACGACGATGTGGCCACCTTACCCAAAGGGGAATGGCTGGCGGCAAAGCTTCATTTAAAAAAGAAAGTGGTTCCAAGGCATATGCGGAATGCGCCTGTTGGGCGCGGTGCGCCCAACAGGCGCATTCGAAGTTCGGCCGAGGGCCGAACTTCTTCGGCAGAATCTGAGAAATAGCAGAAAGTATCTGTTGGGTACGGTGCGCCCGGTAGGCGCATTCGGAATCTGAGAAATAGCAGAAAGTATCTGTTGGGTACGGTGCGCCCAAC
This sequence comes from uncultured Neglectibacter sp., assembly GCA_947647615.1. Taxonomy (GTDB): domain Bacteria; phylum Bacillota; class Clostridia; order Oscillospirales; family Acutalibacteraceae; genus Acutalibacter. The sequence goes on along the minus strand of CANSKS010000034.1, from coordinate 3,507 downwards.
AGGCGCATTCGGAATCTGAGAAATAACGGGGAGGCCAGTTCAAGGGACTCTCACACCTAAAATGTGCAGAAACCTGGCCTGTTGGAAGACATAACTGCTCAAGGGTCGGTAAAGGGCGTCGAAGGTGTGGGCGGCCACTAAAATTTCCGGGGAGGTTGCTAGAATGACCGGGCTGTGGTAAAACCCGGAGGGGCCGCCCAGCTGCACCAGGTCCCCGGGCTGCGCTTGTTCCTTTCCTACTACTGCGGCAAAAGGCCCCGCCCCTTTGTTCCCTACCAGGAAGTTGTAGAGGTAAACCACCCCTGTCCAGGAGGGCGACCGGTTTTCGGCGCTGTAGTAATACCAGCCGAAGGTGGGTTTATGGTTCATGACGCCGCTGCCGGCGTAGAGGCATTGAGAAGCGAAATTGGTGCAATCGCCTCCCAGTTTTTCAAAGTTATAATAGCTCGGATTTCTGCTCAGCGCCCAGGTCTTCGCGTAATCTACCGCCGCTTCCCGGCGGTATTCTTGTTCTCTCATGGCGGTCTCCCCTTTTCTGAACTGCCGCAAAAAGGCTTTTCAAGCACTTTGACGATGCCTTTTTCCGGTGTGTCAATTACTATGAAGGAACACAGAGGCCCATGCGGGAAAATATTTTTCGGTGTGCCCCCAAGGCCTTTGGGACGGATGAAAAAAAGGATATGCCGGAACTTTTCCTGCCCGTCACACAGCGTTCACAATGGGAGGGTATGATAAAAGAGATTCGGATACACGGGATAACAGAAAAGGAGAGAGGCCGAATGTATCACATTTTAGTGGTAGATGATGAAGAAAAGATCCGCACCCTCATTCGGAAATATGCGGAGTTCGAGGGCCACCAGGTGACAGAGGCGGAAAACGGTATGGAGGCGGTAAGCCTTTGCCGCCGCGACCCGGAAAAATTCGATGTCATCATTATGGATGTGATGATGCCGGAGCTGGATGGTTTTTCCGCCGTGGCGGAAATTCGCAAGGTATCGGCTGTGCCGGTGCTGATGCTTTCCGCCCGGGGTGAAGAATACGACAAAATCCACGGCTTTGAGTTGGGGGTAGACGATTACGTTGTGAAGCCCTTTTCCCCAAAAGAGCTGATGATGCGGGTTACCGCTATTATGAACCGGGCACGTCCCAAAAGTGCCAATTCTCATCACCGGCAGGCAAAGTTTGAGGGACTTTGTCTGGATTTTGACGGGCGCATTGTTACGGTGGATGGAGTGCGCGCCGAGCTTTCCCCAAAGGAATACGATTTGTTGGTTTATATGGTGGAAAACAAAAATATAGCCCTTACCCGAGAAATGCTCATCACCAACGTGTGGGGCTACGATTTTTACGGAGATGACCGCACCTTGGATACGCATATCAAGCTGCTTCGGAAAAGCTTGGGCCCCTACAGCAAATTTATTGTGACCCTGCGGGGCGTGGGTTACCGGTTTGAGGGATGAGAAAAATGAAAAGCGAAAGGAAAAAAAGGCTTCCCGGCATTCGCGGGCAGGTGTTTTTCGGGTTCGGCTTCTTCATTTTGGTAATCCTGGCGCTGCTTTGGGTGTTCCAAATTGCCCTTTTGGGCCCCTTCTACCGGGCCATTAAGATCAGCGAGGTTCAAGGCATGGCGCGGACTCTGGAGAACCGTCTGGAGGCGGAAAACCTGGAGGAGACGGCCCAGCGCCTTGTGAACGCCACGAATACCAGCCTGGTGATTTCCGACGAGCTGGGAAAGCCTTATGTGGCTTTGAAGGCCTCGGAAAAATTTGTCCGGCTGGAAGGGCTTACCACCCGGGATTTGCAGGCCATTTTCGAAGGGGTAAACTTAAAGGGCGGCACCCAAAGCGAGGTTTACCGGTTTTCCCAAGACACCTGGTTTGGCGGAGCGCAGGAGGGAATTTTATATGCCAAAACCGTGCATACCCCCTCCGGGCTCCACAGGCTGCTTCTGTTGGAATCGGAGCTTACCCCGGTAGATTCTACAGTGGAAACCTTAAAGGTGCAGCTGCTGTGCCTGACGCTGGTCATGGTGATTTTGGGTTCCGGGATGGCCCTGCTTCTGGCGCGGCGGATCTCCCGGCCCATTATGGCGGTGAATCATTCCGCAAAACAGCTTGCCCGGGGAAATTATAACGTCTCCTTTTTCGGAAGCGGCAGCCGGGAAGTGGAGGAACTGGCCCAAACCTTGAACTATGCCGCCCAAGAGCTTTCAAAGGTGGAAGGCCTGCGCCGGGAGCTTCTTGCCAATGTTTCCCATGACCTGCGCACTCCTTTGACAATGATTAAAGGCTACAGCGAGGTCATGCGGGATCTGCCGGGAGAAAACACTCCGGAAAATGTACAGATCATCATAGACGAAACGGAACGGCTCACCAACCTGGTAAACGACCTGTTGGACATGTCCCGGCTGGAGGCCGGAGTGGTGACCCTGGATAAGAGCCGGTTCAACCTTACCGCCAGTATTCGCGCCATTCTGGCAAGGTACGACAAGCTGGCGGGCTACACCCTGTCTTTTCAGGCAGACCGGGAGGTGTTCGTTGTGGCCGACGAACTGAAGATCTCCCAGGTGGTGTATAATCTGGTGAACAATGCCATTACCTACGCGGGGGAAGAAAAAACCGTGGCGCTGGCTCAGTCGATTTCCGGGAGCCGGGTGCGGGTTTCGGTTTCCGATACCGGTGACGGTATTCCGGAAGAAAAGCTGAAGGATATTTGGGAACGGTATTATAAGGTCGATAAAGAGCATAAGCGGGCCCAGGTGGGTACCGGACTGGGGCTTTCCATTGTCCGAAATATTTTGGAGCTTCACGGGGGCAGCTACGGTGTGGAAAGCGAAATAGGGAAGGGCAGCACCTTCTGGTTTGAATTGGAGATGGAAGAGTAAGCGTGTTTCCTTTGCACTTTGCCATCTTTTGCAGGAATAAAAAGACATGGTACCAGGCCGCCGGTGGGCTTGGTGCCATGTCACAGGTCTCGTTTTCTGCTGGGAATGAAAGACAGTTTTAAACCCTAGTATGCCCTACAGCATTGCGCCGCCACCCCAAACCTGGGCCTGGGTAAGGGAAAGGACGGTTTCTGTGGAGACTCCGGCGATTTCGCTGCCAAAAATTTCCAACAGCTTCCCGCTGCTCAGCATAGAGGCAAGCCGGGACCTGGCTGCCGCAGAGGCTGCCAGCTCGGAAGCTTCTATGTGCCGCTGGATTTGCCTCTTCGCCAATAGCTGCATAAATTCGGCGTGGCGGGCCATGCGTAGCTCCCACCAGCTTTCTTCCTCGTCAGAACCGCTCTTGGAATAGGTGAATCCCCCGCCTCCGCTGGAGGAGCAGACATTGCAGATGTTCCCGTCTTCCCCAATGGCTACCGATTGTGACATCCCAAGAGTGCAGCCAGGGAAAGAGGCTTCGTTCCGGGCCACGTCAAAGGCAAACCAGGTATCGATCTTTGTGAAAATTTCCTGGGCGTAGGCCGGGTCTTGCTCCATGCGCTCCTGCACCTTGGGATGAATGA
>CANSKS010000033.1 GCA_947647615.1 uncultured Neglectibacter sp. | reverse complement strand
AGAACAACATCCTCATCCAGTCCGCCCAAGCCATGCTGGCTCAGGCGAACCAGGTGCCTCAGGGTGTGTTACAGCTTCTCCAATAATTATAGAAGCTAAGAATGCTGTAATAGCTGCTTAACCTGGGACAGCATGGCCGGGGTCCCCGCAGGAACGAAGTTCCTGTGGGGAGAGGAGGAACCGCCCGTAAAACGAAGCCGGGCTTTGCGCAAGCAAGGCCCAGCGAGTTCCCAAGGGCGCGTTCCGACGAGGCCCAGGCGAACCAGGTTCCTCAAGGAGTTCTGCAGCTCCTCCAGTAATTACAGTAAGCTTAACATTTTTGCTGGCTTGCCCTATGCTTTCCGCAGGGAAGCATTCCCTGTATGGAGAGGTGGCACGGCGTAAGCCGTGACGGAGAGGGTGTGCCCGAAATTTAAACAAAAGCTACCCCAAAAGCTTGGGGGTAGAAGGGGGCGCAAGCCCCCTTCTAAAAAAGAAAATTAAAACGCAAACGGAGATAGGCCGTGCAAAGGCAGAAATCACCCTTTTGCGTAAGGGGAAAGCTTGGGTAAAGCTGCGGGAAAACAATCCCTCAGTCAGCTTCGCTGACAGCTCCCTTTACACAAGGGAGCCTTGGGCGTAAGCCGCGACGGAGAGGGCTCAAGTGAGCCATTCTTTCAAAAATTCTACCCAACAACGAGGGGGCGGGCTTTTGCCCGCCCCTTACCTGTTTTAAAGGAGAGTATACCTGTGAAGGAAGAAAAAATAGAGCTTCCCATTCGCTCGGCACTTATCCCAAACTTTTACCAGAACTTCCATTGCCTGGCCCAAGCTTGCAAAGACAGCTGCTGTATGGGCTGGAATATTACCTTTGACAAAAAAGACTATCTGCGTCTTCGCCGCCTGGACGCTCCGGAAGAGCTGAAGGCCCGGTTGGAACAAAGCGTGCGCCGGGAACGTAAAAATGAACACGACGGCATCCTCTATGGCAAGTTCGACCTGGCTTCCAACAATGGCCGCTGCCCCTTTTTGAATACAGAGGGCCTGTGCGACATTCAATGCGCCTGTGGCCACGAGGCTTTGCCCCTGGTTTGCACAAGTTACCCCAGGAAGACAGTTTATTCCTACGCTGCTAAAGAGTATACCCTTTCCCTTTCCTGCGAAGGGGTTTTGCAGCAGCTTTGGGATTTGCCAAATGGAGTAGAGTTTGTGGAAGATCCTTTGCCAAAAACGGAATATAAAAAGGTAAGTGTTGTTCCCGGCGAAAGCCTTGGCCTTTACTTTACGCCTGTCCGGGAGCTCTGCATCGATATCCTGCAAGACCGCGCCATGCCCCTTACCCAGCGGATGCTTTCCCTGGGCCTGGTGCTTCAGCGACTGCAAAAGGAAGACTGGGCCGCCTTCCGGCCAGGCCTTTGGGAGCAGCAAATCACTTCCCTTGTGGCGGAAAATGACCTTTTGGAAATCCCCGGCGACCGCCGGTTATACTTGATGCAGAATATCCGGGTATTGGACGCCATTTCCGCCCAGGAAAGGGACTGGCCCAAAGATGTTTATTCCGCTTTGGGGGTAGAACGGAAAATAGCCGCCGGCCCCCAGAGCACAACACTTACCACCGTTTTTTTCTTCAGAAGCCTACGAAAAAGCCCTGGAAAGATTCCAAGAAGCCTTTTCCGGCCGGGAATATTTCTTTGAAAACCTGATGGTGGCCGTGGCTCTTTACCTGGGCTTCCCCAACCTGAACAGCCGGGAAGACCTTTGGAAGAGCTATGTTTCCCTATGCAGCCTCTATAGCTTTTACCGGTTTGTAGCGGTGTTAGGCTGCGCCCAGGAGGCCACGAAAGAAAAGCTTTTCCATTACCTGGTCATGGCCAGCCGGGCCACCCTGCACAACCGCCAGCGCTTCCAGGGCTTCCAGGAGGAGCTGTTCCAGCACGAAAGCTCCTCCCTTGCCCACATGGCCATTCTTTTGAAGGGGTAGAACCCGTTGACTTTTTCCGGGAAAAGCCCTATACTTTTAATAGGTTATACAAAAAAATTCCCCAGGGGAGGAAGAAAAAGTTATGGCAAAAAAATTCGCCAGGATCACCTTAGATCCCGATTTTCAAATCAGTGCTGTAGATAACCGAATTTATGGTTCCTTTATCGAGCATTTGGGCCGGGCGGTTTATACCGGGATTTACCAGCCGGAGCACCCTTCTGCCGACGAAGAGGGCTTTCGCCGGGATGTGTTGGACTTGGTCAGGGAGATCGGCGTGCCCATTGTGCGGTACCCCGGTGGAAATTTTGTTTCCAATTTCTATTGGGAAGACAGTGTGGGCCCTGTGGCGGAGCGCCCCCGCAGGCTGGAGCTTGCCTGGCGCAGTACGGAGCCTAACCTGGTGGGGGTAAACGAGTTTGCCTCTTGGTGCAAAAAAGCGGGAAGTGAAATGATGATGGCGGTGAATTTGGGAACCCGGGGAATAGAGGCCGCCTGTAACCTGCTGGAATATTGCAACCATCCTTCCGGCAGTAAGTACAGCGATTTAAGAATTTCTCATGGCGTGAAAAATCCACACAATATCAAGGTTTGGTGCCTGGGCAACGAAATGGACGGCCCTTGGCAAACAGGGCATAAAACCGCTTGGGAATATGGCCGCCTGGCGGACGAAACCGCTAAGGCCATGCGGCAGATCGACCCGGAAATTCAGCTGGTGGTGTGTGGTAGCTCCAATACGGGTATGGCCACTTACCCCCAATGGGAGGCCACCGTGCTGGAAGAGGCCTACGATCATGTAGATTACATTTCCCTGCATACCTATTACGGGAACCGCTTCAACGACACTGCCAACTTCCTGGCCCAGTCCGACGATATGGACAGGTTTATCAAAACCATTATTTCCACCTGCGATTTTGTAAAGGCGAAAAAGCGGGCGAAAAAAGAAATGATGCTCAGCTTCGACGAATGGAATGTGTGGTTCCATTCCAATTCCCAGTCGGACGATACCATGCAGAACCGTCCCTGGGCGGTAGCGCCTTCTCTCCTGGAAGACCGCTATAATTTCGAAGACGCCCTTTTGGTAGGCCTCATGCTCATCACCCTGCTGAAGCATTCCGACAGGGTACGCATGGCCTGCCTGGCTCAGCTGGTCAATGTGATCGCCCCTATTATGACAGAAAAGGATGGACCTGCCTGGAAACAGACGATTTTTTACCCCTACCTTCACGCCTCCAAATACGGGCGCGGCATTGCCCTTCACACGGCCCAGCGCTCTTCCCGTCACGACACCATGGATTTCACCGGCGTCACCGATGTGGAAAGCACGGCGGTGTGGAATCAGGAACAGGAGGAGCTTACCATTTTTGCGGTGAACCGGGACCTGGAAGAAGATATTGTGCTGGAAAGCGATGTAAAGGGCTTCCCGGGCTACCGCCTGGCAGAGCATTTGGTGTTGGAGCACGACGATGTAAAGGCAGAAAACGGCCCGGAACGGCAAGTGGTGCTTCCCCAAAATGCGGAGAGCCGAAACGAGCTTTCCGGCGGTCTTTTGAAAACCAGGCTGGCGAAAGCCTCTTGGAATGTGATCCGGCTAAAAAAAGAAAAGGGGACCTTGTAACCCTGTTTTTTGGCGAGAAATTGCCCCATGAAAAACCTCAGACCCGCGCTATTTAGCGCGGGTCTGAGGTTTCATAATAGAAACTGGAGGTTCTTCCAGGTATAAGCGAAGATCAATACAGGTATTTCATGAGAATTTGGGCGCCTTGGGCCCGGTTGGCAACGCCCCGGGGGTCCAGCCTTCCGCCATCCTTGCCGGAAACAAGGCCCCGGTCCACGGCCCAGCTAATGGCATCTTTGGCGAAAGAGCTTATTTGGTTTTCATCCACAAAGCCGGAAAGGGAACTGCCGGAAGAGGGGGAACCTGCATATTTCCACAACATAGCCACCAGCTCTTCCCGCCGAATGGGCTTAGCAGGGGAGAAGGTGGTGGGAGTGGTGCCGGAGGTGATCCCCTGTTGTTTTGCCCAGTAAACGGCATTGCTGTACCAGCTGTTGGTGTCTACGTCGGAGAAGAGAGAGTTTCCCGCTGTATAACCGGAAACATCCGGCTCTCCGGCCATACGGTAAAGAATGGTAACCACCATGGCGCGGGTCATTTCCTTGGTGGGGCTAAAAACGCCGGTACCGGTACCAGTGAACAAGCCGGAGCTTATGGCCTGGTTTACCGTGTCGAAATACCAGGCGCCCGAAGTAAAATCGGTAAAAATCTCATTGTTGGAAAGCACGGTAGCGGTGGTCACCGGGCTTGTTTTCCCGTCTTTCACGGCAATGGCCCGGTAGGTGCAGCCAACCTGGTAAACGGCCTCCGTGTAGGGGATGCTTGCCTCGGTGGGGTCCTCGCCGTCAATGGTATAAAAGAGGTCGGCGCCTTCTGTCGCCGTGTTAAGAGTAACATAGCCGCCTTCACAGGTAATGGTGGGGGCGAGAAGGGCCCCGTTGCCGGTGAATTCCGCGTACCAGGAACAGAGGTAACCCTGGTGGCCGCGGGGATCTTCCACCTGGTACCACTTGTTGGAGGTTTGTCCCTGGTAAGGGACAGCTTGTCCCTCTACGGTGCCAAGAATGTTTATTTTGGTTCCCCGGGATAAAACGGTCACCACAGAAGAGCTTGTAGAGGGCTGGCTGCGCAGGTTCACGCTGCTGCCGGTAACTTTCCCGTTATATTTGCCGTCATCTTCGTTGGGGCCCAGGCCTACCAGCTCGGCCGTGTCATCCTTTCCGTCGTAACCCAAGGTGCGCAAATAGGAGGCCACCTCAGAAGCGCTTACATACCCTTCGTTCCCCAAAGCATCCGTCACAGGGATGGGAGAGCCTGTCTCGTCCCTGGCAATGCCATCCTCGCCAATCGAATAGCCATCTACTTCGGTATTGATATCGTACTGGTAGTCGGTATAGTGATACATGGCGCCATCCATGGCATACCAGCCGCTTTTCGGGTACTTCAGCCCGTTGTCGAACACATGCCAGGCGTTCCAGCTGCTGTTGCTGGCAATGGGCTCATACCGCATATTTACAGAGTAAGAGCTGTTGTCGGCCGCCATGCCGTTACCGGTATAAATACCGATATGGCCGTAAATTCCGGTGTAAGGGTCACGGTAATCCGGTGCGGTGACGGCCAGGCCGTGAATTCTGGGCAAGCCCTCGTAAAGGTCGCCGGAAAAAACACAGTTGTATGTAACCTGGGAGGTGGCGCCTCCCATGGGAGTGGCCATTTTGTTGTCGCTGAAATAGGCGTAAAGGAGTCCTGCGCAGTCCGAGCTACGGCGGCCGTTCACAACCTGCCCTTTGTTTCCTCCAATATAGAGCCAGCCATCCCGGTAAGCGTTGAGGCCGTGTTCCGCAAAATGCAAGGAAGTGCCCGATTCCGCTGCCAGCACGTTAAGAGTGAGGTGAGGCACGGTATAGGCCAGCATGCACACCGCCAACAAAAGGGAAAACAGGCGAAGAGGTTTTTTCAAATGCTTCATAATTACAAATTCCTTTCTCATGTCTCAGTAAAGGTGACGAATATGGTAAAAAAAGAGGTGTCAGCTTTCAAGGGGAAAAGAAACCTTAAAGGTTACAAATCGGTTACATTTTATCATACTCGACCTCTTTTGGCAAGAAAAGATTTTCTGTTCCCATAATTTTCACATTTAGGAACATTTTTCTGCCCTGTAAAATAGAGCTGGAGCCCTTGCCAATGGAAAAAAGGTTGACATTGGCCTCGGAATTTTCCATAATAGAAGGAACGAAAGAACATCCTGGTTTCAAAGTGTTGATGATAAAATTTTTGTTATTTCTCGTTTTCGGCCAAGCGGAAGATTATTTTATTTTTTGGAAAGGGAATTTATTATGGATACTTCTAGAAAGATCGGGAAAAGGTTAGTTTCCTGTTTTTTGTCGGCAGCTCTTTTGCTGTGGTGTCTGCCTGTGGCGGAGGCTGCGGAGACGGTGGACTACAGTTGGGGAGAGGCCCAGGCACTCCCCGGTCAGGTAGAACTGCAGCTCTCGGGAGAGGAGACCTCGGAGAGCTACTCGTTTTTTGCCCCAGCTTCTTCCAGGGCTTCTCGGGAAGGCGATTTTTCCCGCCAGCTCAACGGACGGCAGCAGTATTTTTACAACATGCTCGCTTCTGTAAGCGTTGATGACGTTTGCCGGGCGCCGGCGAACGGGGGCTTCCGCCAAATAAAATCTCCACTGCCCAGTGCTTATTCCTTCCGGGTTACCGGAAGCGCCAGCAGCTCCGGAAGATTTGTCCCTTCGGGGGAAAGCGCGGCTCAGATCAATGCCCTGTATACCGACATGCTGGGGGCTCTGGATGCGTTCCGTTATGATGCTCCGGAGGCTTTCTGGGCTTCCAGGATGCAATACGGTTACACTGTACAAAGGGAAAGCAATACCGCCTCCTACCGGGTTACCGCGGTCTATTATGGTTTCTATTTGTATTATGGCGGCCAGGAAAGCTCCATGTATGGAACTATGATGTCCCGAGCCCGCAGCCTGGCGGCAGAAATAGCTCCCCTGCCGGATACGTATTCCCGGGTAAAGGCCGTCCATGATATTTTGGCAGATACCAATACATATGCTTCGGGGTCCACGAAAGACGACAAACTTTCCCATTGGGCCTACAGTGCCTTGATCCCTAACGACAGCTATGAACCGGTGTGCGACGGCTATTCCAAGGCTTTTAAAATAATCTGCGATCTGTTGGGAATTCCCTGTGTGCTGGTGATCAGTGAGACACATATGTGGAACATGGTGCAAATGGATGACGGCATTTGGTACTACGTGGATGTCACCTGGGACGACGAAGCTCGCGGGAAGAACTGGGCCTATTTCCTCATAGGCTCTCAAACCCGGGTAGGCGGGGAGATCTTTTCCCAGGAGAAATCCCACCGGGTTATTTGCCCCTACCAAAAGCAGCCAGGTTATGGAAATGTGAACCTCCGTTATCCAAACGTCAGCAAAGGGGAATATGTCTATTTGGGGACCGATTATCCGTCCACTACTTTCCCCGATGTAGGACGGGGCGACTGGTATTATGAGGCAGTGGAAGAGGCCTATAACCTGGGCCTGATCTCCGGTGACAGCAACGGATACTTCCACCCGGCAAAGTCCATTACCCGGGCAGAATTTGCCCAAGTGATGGCCAATAGCTTTGGTGCGGATCTTTCCCGGGATAGGGTAAATCATTTTGCCGATGTGCCGCGGAACGCCTGGTACAGGCCTGCGGTGACCTGGGCGGCGGAAATGGGAATTATGAACGGCTACCAGGACAGGTTCCGTCCCGGTGAACCGATTTCCCGGGAAGAAATGTGCATGGTGTTTTACCAGCTGTTTTCCCCTGGAGCAGGCAGCTTTTCCCCGTGGCCGCCCTTTGAGGATGCGGGAAAGGTCTCTTCCTGGGCCAGGGAGGCAGTGGCTTACTGCGCCTCTTTAGGCTTAATCAAGGGAGACGACAATGGAAACGTGAACCCTAAAAATGAGACCCGACGCAGAGAGGCCGCAGTTCTGTTTGTGCGTTACGCCCAGCTTTTGTAAAGGTTTTCTGTTGACAAAAGGGGAAGAAAATGAAATAATATCTTGTAGGCTGCCCTTCAAAAGGAATGGCAGCCTGCTTTTCGAAAAATAACCGGGAAAACACCTGAAAAAATATGGGAGGGAACAATGTGAGCACAGAGCTTGCCAAAGCTTATGAACCGCAGGAAGTGGAGCACCGTATTTATGATTTCTGGATGCGGGGAGGCTATTTCCATGCAGAACCGGATCCTAAAAAGAAACCATATACCATTGTAATTCCGCCGCCAAACATCACGGGACAGCTCCATATGGGGCATGCCCTGGATGAGACGCTGCAGGATATTCTTATCCGCTTTAAGCGCATGCAGGGATATTCCGCCCTTTGGCTGCCCGGCACAGACCATGCGTCTATCGCCACAGAAGCAAAATTGGTGGAGGCTCTGCGGAATGAGGGACTTTCCAAAGAACAGGTGGGCCGTGAAGCCTATTTGGAACGGGCCTGGGCCTGGAAAGAGAAGTTCGGGGGCCGAATTTTAGAGCAGTTAAAGCTTTTAGGCTCTTCCTGCGATTGGGACAGGCTCCGCTTTACTATGGACGAAGGCTGCAGCAAAGCGGTTCGCCATGTGTTTGTGAAGCTCTACGAAAAAGGTCTTATCTATCGCGGGGAGCGCATCATTAACTGGTGCCCCAACTGCCGTACCGCCATTTCCGATGCGGAGGTGGAATTTGAGGAGAAAGATGGCTCCTTCTGGCATTTGCGGTATCCTTTGGCCGATGGCAGCGGTGAAATTCACCTGGCCACCACCAGGCCGGAAACCATGTTGGGCGATACGGCGGTGGCTGTGCATCCCGAAGATGAGCGCTACAAGCACCTGGTGGGGAAGCATGTGATACTTCCCCTGGTGAACCGGGAAATTCCTATTGTGGCAGACGAGTATGTGGAAATGGATTTCGGCACCGGCGTGGTGAAGATCACGCCTGCCCACGACCCGAACGATTTCGAGGTGGGCCGCCGTCATGACTTGCCCGTGTTTAATGTGATGGACGAAAGGGGTGCCATCAACGAAAACGGCGGGAAATACGCCGGTATGTCCGGCCTGGAGGCCAGAAAGCAAATCGTGAAAGACTTGGAGGCGGGAGGCTACCTTTTGAAGGTGGAGCCCATCAAGCATAATGTGGGTACCTGCCAACGCTGCCATACCGTGGTGGAGCCTTGGGTTTCCACCCAGTGGTTTGTAAAAATGGAACCCCTGGCAAAGCCGGCTATTGACGTGGTAAAAACAGGGAAGATCCGGTTTATCCCCGAGCGCATGGACAAAATTTATTATAACTGGTTGGAAAATATCAAGGATTGGTGTATTTCCCGTCAGCTTTGGTGGGGCCACCGGATTCCCGCTTGGTATTGTGAGGACTGCGGCGAGACTGTGGTTTCCGAAACGGAAGCGCAGGTTTGTCCCAAGTGCGGAAGCCGTCGCTTAATTCAAGACAAAGATACGCTGGACACTTGGTTTTCTTCCGCCCTTTGGCCCTTCTCTACCCTGGGCTGGCCCGAAAATACGGAAGAATTGAAATATTTTTACCCCACCAACACCTTGGTGACAGGCTATGATATCATTTTCTTCTGGGTATCGCGCATGATCTTTTCCGGTTTGGAGCATATGGGAGAAATTCCCTTCGAAACCGTATTCTATCATGGCCTGGTGCGGGACGCTCAAGGCAGAAAAATGAGTAAATCCTTGGGCAACGGTATAGATCCGGTAGAGGTGATTGAGCAGTACGGCGCGGATGCTCTGCGCTTTACTCTGGTCACCGGCAACAGCCCGGGGAACGATATGCGCTTTTCCGACGAAAAGGTGGCCGCCAGCCGGAACTTTGCCAATAAGATTTGGAACGCAGCCCGGTTCATTCATATGAATATTGATGGGAAAGAAGTTCCCTGCAAGCTGCCGGAAACCCTTTCCCTGGAAGACAGGTGGGTACTGAGCCGCTTCCAGCATGTGGCCAAAGAAATTACAGAAAACCTGGAAAAATATGAGCTGGGCATTGCCGTGTCAAAGCTTTACGATTTCCTGTGGGACGATTTCTGCGATTGGTATATCGAGCTTGCCAAAATTCGTATGACTTCCGGGGAGGAGGCTGCCGCTCAGGGGGCCCGCCAGGTATTGGTGTGGGTGTTCAGCAATACGCTGAAGCTTTTGCACCCCTTCATGCCTTTTATCACAGAAGAGATCTGGCAGAGCCTGCCTCATGAAGGCGAGGCCTTGATTGTAGCTCCCTGGCCCCAGTATGAAGAAGCTTTGGCTTCCAAAGAGGCGGAAGAGGAAATGACCAAAGTGATGGAATTGATCACCGCGGTACGCACCCGCCGCAGCGAAATGAATGTGCCCCCTTCCAAGAAGGCGCATCTCTATGTGGAAACCGGAACCCCAAATGCTTTCGAAACGGAGCGTGAGGCCATTCTGCGTTTGGCCTATTGCAGCGAGCTGGAGATCGGGGCAAAGGTACAGGCAGAAGAAGGCGCCGTCACCGTGGTGACAGCCGCCTGTAAAGGCTATTTGCCCATGGATGATCTAATTGATAAAAAGGCAGAGCTGGCCCGGCTGAACAAAGAGCTGGAAAGTGCCAAAAAGCAGCTACAAACCGTAAATGCCAAGCTTTCCAACGAGACCTTCCTGAGCAAAGCCCCGGAAAATGTCATTGAGGGCGTGAAGCAGAACGGAGAGAAGCTTCGGGAAAAGGTGCGTATGATCGAAGAATCTTTAAAAGCGTTTCAATAAGAAAATGGCCTGTTTTTACAGGCCATTTTCTGCGGGAAGGAGAAAAATTTATGACTTATGATGAGGCGCTGGAAAAAATAGATAGCCGGTTGGTTTTTGGTGTGAAACCGGGCTTGGAAAGAGTTTCCACCCTGCTCCATTGGCTGGGAGACCCCCAAAAGAACCTGAAGTTTGTTCATGTGGCGGGCACCAATGGGAAAGGGACTGCCTGTACCCTCACCGCTTCTGTTTTGAAAGAAAGCGGGTATACTACAGGGCTTTATACCTCACCCTATGTGCTGGAATTCCGAGAGCGCTTCCAGATCAATGGGGAAATGATCCCAAAAGAAGAGCTGGTCCGGGAAGTGGAGCTGCTTTCGCCTCTGGTAGATAAGATGGAAGCGGCTGGGGAAACTGTGACGGAGTTTGAGTTTATTACGGTTCTGGCTTTCCATTGGTTTGCCTCTCGGAAATGCGATGTGGTGGTGCTGGAGACGGGCTTGGGAGGGCGTTTAGATGCCACCAATGTGATCGAATCCCCTGAGGTGGCGGTGGTTATGTCCATTTCTTTAGATCATACTGCCGTTTTGGGCGATACCGTGCAGAAGATCGCCCGGGAAAAGGCCGGTATTGTCAAGCCAGGCGGCAGGGTGGTATTATACCCCCGGCAGCAGGAAGGCGTGCGGGAAGTGTTTGAAACAGTTTGCCGGGAACGGGGGGCAGAATTGATCGTTCCAAACCTGGCTGCCATGCAGGTGCTGGAAGCCACCATAAAGGGCACTGTGTTTCAAGTGGGAGAATTGCGCCTGCGCACGCCCTTTTTGGGGGAGCACCAGGAAAAGAACGCGGTGACGGTTCTGGCCGCTATAAATCTTCTGCGGCAAAGGGGCTTTTCCATTTCTGAGGAAGCTTTAAAAAATGGTTTCGAAAAGGCCTTTATCCCTGCCCGCATGGAAATCTTTTGTGAGAAGCCCTTGGTGCTGCTGGATGGCGGCCATAATCCCGGATGCGCGCTGGCCTTGCGGGATGCGCTTTCCCGGTTCGCTCCGGGAAAGCGGGTAGGAATTATGGGAATGGTGTCCGACAAAGACAGCATGGAGGCTCTGCGCATTGTTGGTCCCATGTTTTCCAGGCTCTTCACCGTGACTCCCAATACGCCTCGGGCTTTGCCGGCGGAAAAGCTTCAGGAAATCGCCTGTGAATTCTGTCCAAAAGCAGAGGCTGCTGCCAGCTGCGGGGAGGCCCTGAAAAAGGCCTTCCGAGCCTTGGAGGAGGCGGATGCCCTGGTGGTGTTTGGGTCCTTTTATTTAGCGGCGGAAATCCGGGACGCTTTAGCCGAAAACACAAAAAAATTGAAGGTCCATTGACAGGCTTCCCCAAAATATGCAGGTACCCTTTTGTAGAATGACTGCAAAAGGGTATTTTTCTATTTTTTTGGCTATTCTCTGTGAAAGCCATGGTACCAGGAAGAAAAAGAAAGGAAGTTTTCTATGAGCGTACAGCTGCTTTACAAAGACGGGGTGCTCACCGCCAAAATGAACGGGGAGATCGACCACCACGCCGCCCGGGAGATCCGAGAGGCCATTGACAGCACCTCCCAGCGGGTAAAGCCCTATTGCCTGCGGTTGGATTTTTCTGCAGTGCCTTTTATGGATAGCTCCGGGATCGGCCTCATTTTGGGCCGGGTGCGGCTTTACCAGTTTTGGAAGGGGCACGTAGTGCTTTGCGGTCTTTCTTCCAATTTGAACAAAATGGTAGAGCTTTCGGGGATCGCTTCGGTAGCTGCTATTGAAAGGAGGGCGGGATAATGAAGCCATTCAATAAAGTAGAGTTCAGTTTTCCTTCCAATTCTGTCAATGAAGGCTTTGCCAGGGCGGCGGTTTCCGCTTTCCTGTCTCAGTTAGATCCCACCGTAGCCGACCTTACCGATTTGAAAACAGCGGTATCGGAGGCGGTGACCAATGCCATTGTACACGGTTACCGGGATAAAATAGGCTTTGTATACATAAGTGTTAAGCTTTTCGAAAACGGGAAGGCCGTAGTTCGTGTCCGGGACAAGGGATGCGGGATTCCCAATATCGAAGAGGCTATGGAACCGCTTTTTACCACTGGGGGCGAAGAACGGGCAGGCTTGGGATTCGCGGTGATGCAGAGCTTCTGCGATTGTGTGCGGGTTACCTCGGCGGTGGGAAGGGGCACCGCCGTTACCCTGACAAAATATTTTGAAGCCAGGGAGTGACCCCAGAAAACGGGCCGTAGAAGAGAATGTAGGCCTGGTACATCTTTGTGCCCGTAGGTTTTCTGGAAAAGGGGTGGAATACGACGATCTTTTCCAAGCCGGATGCGTGGGCCTGATCAAGGCGGCGGAAAATTTCGACGTGTCCCGAGGTGTGAAATTTTCTACTTATGCGGTACCGGTAATTCTGGGGGAGGTGCGCCGTCTGTTCCGGGAAGGCGGTACGGTGAAAATATCCCGCGGTATGCGGGAATTGGGAAAAAAAGCCCAGGAAGAGGCAGAAAACCTCCGGAAAGAAACAGGGACAAGCCCCGGCCTTGTGCAAATTGCCGGACGTTTGGGAGTAAGCGTGGAGAAGGCTGCCCTAGCGCTCGGAAGTTCTCGCACTCCTCTTTCTCTTACCGGCGGAGAAGAGGGGGAGACCATTGATATCCCGGTGGAAGCTCCGGAAGAGGCTATGACGGAACGGATAACCCTTTATGGGATCATCCGTACCCTGGAAAAGCGGGATCAAGAGCTGATCTTATACCGCTATTTCCAAGGGAAAACCCAGGTGGAAACAGCGGCACTGCTGGGGATGACCCAGGTGCAGGTCAGCCGTAGAGAGAAAAAGCTGTTGCTTTATATGCGGAAAGAATTTGAGGGTTAAAGTTGCCTTTTTTTCCTCTCGGCCCCGCGGAATCCCCTTTTCCGCGAGGCCCTTACCCTTTTGGTTGACACGGCCCCTTACCTGAGGTAAAATAAAAGAACAAGCTTCTCGGAAGGAGGGGGGATTTTCCCTTATGGCAGTGCAGAAGAATGTTTTGGAATATTTAGAAGAATCTGCCCGCCGGCATCCCCGCAAACTGGTCTTTACCGATGAGAGAACGCAGGTCACTTATGAAGAGTTTTTGCAGGAGGCCCGCCGCGTTGGGACGCTGCTGGCAAAGGAGGGGGAGTGTGTCAATTCTCCCATTGCCGTCTTTGTAGACCGCCGTGTTTCCAGTCTGGAGGCTTTTTTCGGCATCTTGTTCAGCGGCAATTTTTATGTGCCAATAGATAATACCATGCCCCGCCAGCGGATCATGCGTTTGCTGGAGCGGCTTTCGCCTGCCTTGGTGCTTTATGACCCAGAGGACGAAAGGCTTGCGTTGGAATTTTCAGATCGTTACCCGTTGCTTTGCACAGAAAAAAAGGCTTTGTACGAACCCGAAGAGGAATTGCTTGCCCGGCGCCGCAGCCAAGTGCTGGATATTGACCCGGTGTATGCGATTTTTACCTCCGGTTCTACCGGAACGCCGAAGGGAATTGTAATTTCTCACCGGGCTGTCATCGATTTTATCGACTGGATGGCCGGAACCTGCGGCTTCACAGAGCAAGATGTCATGGGAAACCAGGCTCCCTTTTATTTCGACTGCTCCGTCAAAGATATTTATCTCACCTTGAAATGCGGAGCAACTTCCCATATTTTGCCGAAAAAGCTGTTTTCTTTTCCAATTTTGTTGATGCAGTATTTGCGGGATAAGCAAGTGACTGCCCTGGTGTGGGCCACCTCCGGCTTCAATTTGGTGGCAAATTCCGGTGTTTTGGCTGAGGCTCCGCCCCTTAATGTGCGGAAGGTGGCGGTAGGTGGGGAGGCCATGATGGCGAAAAACCTGAATATTTGGCGGCGGGCATTGCCGGAAGCTGAATTTTTTAACCTGTATGGCCCTACCGAGGTGACGGTGGATTGCACTTACTATAAAGTGGATCGGGAATTTCGAGACACCGAGGCTGTGCCCATTGGAAGGCCCTGCGCCAATAAAGAGGTGCTCCTTTTGGACGAGCGCCTGCGCCCTGTGGTAGAGGGTGAACCGGGTGAGATGTGTGTACGGGGGATTGGCGTTGCCAGGGGCTATTATAACGACCCGGAAAAAACGGCGGAAGCCTTCGTGCAAAACCCCAATAACCCTTATTACCCCGACATTATTTACCGTACAGGCGATATTGCTCTGCGGGACAGCGAGGGGCTGTTGGTGTTCCAGTCCCGGAAGGATGGCCAAATTAAGCACATGGGCTACCGCATAGAACTGGGAGAAATCGAACGAGCTGTCAGTGGTTTTTCCAAAATCCGGGAATCCTTTTGTTTTTATGACGAAGGAAAAGGGCAAATCGTGTGTGTCTATGACGGGGAGGTCCAACCAGGGGAGATCATCCGGTATCTGCGGGATTTTTTGCCCAAATATATGTACCCTAATGTGCTGAAGAGACGGCCCTTGCTTCACAACGCCAACGGGAAGATCGACCGTGCCCGTATGCGCGAGGAATATTTTCATGAAAATCCGAAAAGCTGAAAACTATGAAGAGGCCATGGAACTGCTGAAAGGCTGGTTTCGCCCGGGTGTTTTTACCAACAATTTTTTGACGGCAGAGGACTACCGCCGGGAAATCCAAAAGGGAACTCTCTATTACGGTCTTTGGCCGGAAGGACTCCTTTTCTTGCGAAAGAGAGAGGGCTTTTTTCGGGCCGCTTACCATTTTTTTCCGGGGGAACTGTGTCCCCAACTGCCTCGGGGAATGCGGGTGATCATGGAAATCCCGGCCCGCCCACAGGACGTCAAAGCTCCTGTGGCAGAGGCCTTTTGGGAAGCGGAAGGGTTTGTGCCTGTGCTGGAACGTCTGCGCTACCGGCAGAAGGCCGGCGGGGAAAACGCTCAAAAGGATTTTTTAGAGCGGGGAACCATTGTTTTGGCCGGGAACAGCCAGGTTTCGGAGGTGCTTTCCTTTTTGAACAGACAGTTTGATCCCCTTACCGGTTGCTTGCCTACCCTTGAAGAGCTTTCCCGTGACACCGTATTTTGCCTATTGGATGAAAAGAACACTCTGGCCGGTGTGCTTCACGGCTTTTTTGGCCGGGCTTTTTCCGAAATTCGCCATTTGGCCCTTCGGGAAGATTTCCGGGGAAAAGGCTATGGCAAAGCCTTGGTTTACGCCTACGAAAAACGGGCGGATTCCCCAAAACGTCTGGTGTGGACTGGGGCGGAAAATCTGGCTGCCCGCAGGCTTTATGAAAAATGTGGTTATTCTCCCGATGGCTGGACAGCCCGGGTTCTGGAATATGGAAAGGAAGAATGGAAATGAAAGAAAGAATTATAGAAATTTTAACAGAGCTTTGCCCGGGCATCGATGTGAAAAGCAATGCCTTGATTGATGACGGGCTTATTGATTCTTTTGATATGGTGGCTTTGGTCAGCGAGTTGGTAGATGCCTTTGAGGTGGAAATCTCGGTAGAAGATATTATTCCCGAAAATTTTAACTCTGTCAGCGCCATGGCCGCGTTGGTCGAGAGGCTCCGGTAACCGATGTCGCTGTTTTCTCTTGCTTTTGTCCTTTTTGTGGCTGGGGGAAGTCTGCTGTATTATCTTCTGCCGAAAAAGTTCCAGTGGGGCGTGCTTTTGGCCCTTAGTTGGGGCTTTTACCTTTCCCTGGGACTGGAGGCAATGGGGTACTTGCTGTTTGTGACTGCCTCTTCTTATGGGGCTGCTTTGGCTCTCCAGCATGTGAACCAATACGGGAAGGCCCTTTCCAAAGAAGAACGGGCAGCTCAAGGGCCGAAGATAAAAAATAGAAAGCGGTTAATCGCCTTCCTATTGCTTTTGGGAAATTTCGGCTTGCTGTTTTTTGTGAAATATTGGGATTTTACGGCCTCTGTAGCAGGAGCTTGGCTGGGAGTGCAGTTTCCGGCCTTTGGTTTGGTGGCGCCTCTGGGCATTTCTTATTACATGTTTCAATCGGCCGGATATGTGATCGACGTTTATCGTGGTAAGCACGAGGCTCAGAGGAATTTCTTGAAGTATGCGCTGTTTGTGTCTTTTTTTCCCCAAATTACCCAAGGCCCTATTGGCCGGTACGATGCTTTGGCGCCTCAGCTGTTGAAAGGCCGCGGCTTTTCTTTTGAAAATTTAAAGGCCGGTTTGCAGCTGGTACTTTGGGGTTGTCTAAAAAAGCTGGTGATAGCGGACCGGGCCGGCGTGGTGGCGGACCGGGTTTTCGGGGACTCTTCTGCTTATGGCGGTGCAATGTTGGCCCTTGGGGTGCTTTTTTACTGTATTCAGCTTTATTGTGATTTTTCTGGGGGCATTGAGATCATTCGCGGTGTGGCCCGAATTTTTGGGGTCACTCTGGCGGAAAACTTCAAGAGGCCTATTTTCGCGGTTTCTTTGACCGATTTCTGGCGCAGGTGGCATATCACCCTGGGCGCCTGGATGAAGGATTACCTGTTTTACCCCATTTCCTTGTCCAAACCCTTATTGAAATTCGGAAAATTCTGCCGCAAAAAAATTGGGGGCAGAGTGGGCAAAATCTTGCCCACGGCAGTACCTACCTTCCTGATCTATTTTGTCATTGGCATTTGGCATGGCGCCAACTGGAAATACATTGTGTTCGGCCTTTATAACGGTGTGCTTATCACCTCTGGTCTGCTTTTAGAGCCTTGGTTTTCCTCCCTGCGGGAAAAGCTTTCTATTTCCCGGGAAAGCCGGGGAATGCGGCTGTTTGGCATGGCCCGTACCGGACTCTTGGTATTTTTTGGCCGTTATATCACCAGAGCGAAGGATTTGAGCACAGGCCTTTCCATGCTGTGGAAAACGGTGCGGCATCCAATTCCTTCCCAGCTTTGGAACGGCTCTCTGCTTTCTTTAGGCCTTTCGGAATGGGACCTGTTGGTTGTGGGATTGGGCGTCTTGGTGCTGCTTTTTCTGGAATTTTTGGAAGAGAAGGGCCACGGCATCACAGAAAAACTGGAAGAAAAGTCCTTTTTTGTTCAGTGGCTGTTTTTGGCGGTAGAGCTCTTTATTGTACTGTTTTTAGGCGTTTTTCGTGGGGAATATATTGCAGCTGAGTTTATTTATCAGCAATTTTGAAAGTTTTTGAAAGGGGAAGTGTTGTGAAGCAACCTTCAAAAAAGGGTTTTGAGAAAAATAAGAATTCTGCCCGCCGGTGGTGTTTTGCTTTTTTGGGAACATTGTTGTTCTTTTTGGCGGCGCTTTGCCTTTTCAATGGGCTGGTAGACCCTTTTGGCCTATTTGGAGATCCAATTTTTCATTGGTATTCCTATAACGAAACCAACAATCCTCGAGCTGCGAAAATCGCCTATTTGGAAGAGCATCATCAGGAATACGATTCCTACATTATAGGCCCTTCTTCTACCAGTTCTTTTCCCAAAGAAGCCTTGGACCGTTATTTCGACGGAAGCTTCTACAATTTGTTTATGTATGGTACAGATCTTTCCGACGTGGAACAGACCTGCCTCTACATTTTAGAAAATTATGAAGTGAAAAATCTTGTGGTCAACGTTTTCATTGCCAGTGGCTCCCGTTACGGCGGCGCCAATGACGATCTCAATAACACGCTGCATGAAAAGGTCAGCGGGGAAAATCCCTTGTTGTTTTATGGAAAATATCTCACTGTAGACCCCCGGTATTCCTTGGAAAAGATCAAGGCGTTTCAAACAGATTCTTATTTGCCCCAAGCCTTTGACGTGTTTTGCGAGGCTTCCGGAGCTTATGACAAAACCGGCCGTGATGCGGAGCCTATCGGAGCGATGGAGGACTATTTAGAAGCTTACCCTGTGTTTGCGGACTACCCGCAGGAAGTCCGGAAGATGGAGCACATAGAAGAAGCTGTGGAAAGCGTTAGGAAAATACAAGAGAAATGCCGGGAAAAAGGGGCCCGGCTGTTGGTGGTTTCGGCGCCCTCCTATTACGAAAGCTTATTCTGGTATGAAAAAGAAGAGGTGGCCAAATTTTATTTGGAGCTGGCCAAGGTGGCTCCCTTTTGGGATTTTACAGCCAGCAGTCTCAGCCTGGATCCCCGATTTTTCTATGACGAAACGCATTTTCGAAACGCCGCGGGCGACATGGCCTTAGCAAGAATTTTTGGGGACGAAAGCGTTTACGTTCCCGAAGATTTTGGCGTGCTGGTCACGCCGGAAAACGCGGAAAGCCATGTGGAAAAATTCTGGGAAATTTCCGGCGACAGTTCGGAGGGAACGGCCCAGGTTCCCATTCTGCTTTACCATCACATTGCGGAAGAGACTAACGGAAGCACTATTACGCCCCGGCAGTTTGAGGAAGAAATACGGCTTTTATGGGAACAGGGCTATGAAACGGTTACCTTTGACCAAATGATTGCCTATGTGAAAGATGGGAAAGCACTTCCCGAAAAAGCAGTATGCATCACTTTTGACGATGGCTATCGCAGCAACTACGAGTATGCCTACCCTATTCTGAAAAAATACGGTATGAAGGCTACCATTTTTGTCATTGGTGCTTCTGTAGGAAGCACGGAGTATTATAAAGATACAGATTATCCCATTACGCCTCATTTCAACTTTGAAGAGGCCAAGGAAATGGTAGATTCTGGGGTGATTTCTATTCAAAGCCATACCTACGACATGCACCAGTATGGCCCCTACGAGCAGGGAGAAAATTTCCGCGGCAATATTTTGCGCTTAGAAGGCGAGAGCGAACAGGAATATATTGAGACCCTTACTGCGGACTTCACGCGGTCGAAGACGGAGATCGAAGAAGGAGTGGGGAAAGAAGTGCGAGTATTATCTTATCCCGGCGGCAGTTATGACCTTCTCAGCCAGGCGGTGCTGAATTCCTTGGGGGTAGAGGCTACGCTTTCCATTCGAGAAGGGAAAGCGGTTCTTGTGAAGGGTCTGCCCCAAAGCCTTTATGCCATGAAGCGGTTTTATGTGACAACAGAAACAAGCGAGGAGCAGTTCTTAAACTGGATATCTTAAAATTGCAGCGCAATGGCCGTTTTGACGGAAGGGGAAAATTTTTATAAGGAGAGCGCCAGTGAGCGGCATTTTCCAAAAAAAGTTCGGCAAAACAGCTCTAAAAAATTTGCACTTTTTCCGGGAAATATGCCTTGACAATTTTTCTCCTTTCGGGTATAATAACAAAGTCGCCTAACACTGAACGTGGGCGCAGGAATGGCCCGGTAGTTCAGCTGGTTAGAACGCTAGCCTGTCACGCTAGAGGTCGACGGTTCGAGCCCGTTCCGGGTCGCCATATGCTGCTATGGCTCAGGCGGTAGAGCGCATCCTTGGTAAGGATGAGGTCTCCAGTTCAAATCTGGATAGCAGCTCCAGGAAAGCACTGCACTCAAGAGAGTGCAGTGCTTTTTGTTATGAAGGGAGACCTCATCCTGACGCCGCAGGTGCGGCGGGGTATGGGGCGCAGCCCCAAGTTACATGGGCCGGGGTCCCCAAAAATGCGAAGCATTTTAGGGGAGTTGGTCTCCAGTTCAAATCTGGATAGCAGCTCCAGGAAAGCACTGTGATCCTTATGAGCACGGTACTTTTTGCTATAGGGAACATCGCATCTTAGCGCTGCAGGTGCGGTGGGGTTTGGAGCGTAACCTCATGCCGTATTTGTTAGAAACTCGCATCTGACGGTAAAGGACTGTGTGCAATTCCAAGATTTTCTAGCGCAGGCCTTTCGGATATTACTGACAAGGATCAACGCTTGTGCTGTATAGCAGAGGAGAAATAAGCTGAACTGCCCGTCAAGCCAACCACATGGCGGCTTTCTTCTTGCTTACGCCATGTCCAGTTTTCCGTTCCGAAGGACTAGGTCGATCATTCGAGAGTCTAGGGGCAGCTTTTCCAATTCCTTCGCGTCGGCATAGCAGACCTCTGTCGTGATTTCCAACCCTAGCAGCGCGCGGCCGATCACCGCGGCAGAAAGGGAAGCGCCCAGCAGGGAACTGTGCTCGCCGTCGGAAAAGTACAGTTCTTCGCTTGGGTGGGCTTTTGCCACTTGCCACCAAACCCGCCCCACGGGACAAAGGACTGCACCGGTTTCCTCCGCCAGCGCCTCATAGGCCTCTGTCATGGCGGTCTGGCCCTCTGGGTTGGTTTTTTCGCTCCAAGTCATATACAAGTAGAGCTTCGTGCTGGACGGCGTCAGCGCCGCCAGCTGTTTTCCCGCCGTCAACAAAGATTCCTTACCGGGGAAGGGATGGGCGTTGTGCTGCAAAACCACCCCGTCATAGCTGCCATATATCAGGTTAAAATAGGTCTGGGACTGCTTTAGGTGCCAATCCAGCCCCATGCCGGGGTGGGTGAGCATTACGGCCTCAACCGGTTGGCCGTGGCTTTCGCAGAAGGCCTTGACCCGGGCGGGCACATAATGGACAAAGGTGTGGCTGTTGCCAAGAAACAAGAGTTTCATAAGCTCCTCCCTTGTGTAAATGTGTTTTCTGCATTATAACACCTGAAGTGCGGTACAAGTCAAGGCTTTGGGCGTCGCCGGCAGCGTATTTCTCACCCGGCGGCAAATTGCCATTGACAAACGCGGAGCAGGGCGGCTATACTGTATAACTATGAGTGTTCCCGGGCCATGGCTTGGGGGATTTGAGAGGGGTTGCCATGGGAAAGCTTTTGAAAGATCCTTTTTACGGGCAGATCGGGAAATTGGTGCTGCCCATTGTGCTGCAAAATCTGCTTAGCGCCGCAGTGAATTCCGCCGATGTAATCATGCTGAAATTTGTGGGGCAGTCCGCCATTTCGGCGGTATCTCTGGCGGCTCAGTATGCCAGCATCCTGTTCATGGTGTTTTACGGGCTAGGTACGGGAGCCACTATGCTGTGCGCCCAGTATTATGGGAAAGGCGATTGGAAGGCCATCCATGTAGTAGAGGGGATCGCCTTGCGGTTTTCTATGATTATTTCCACGGCTATGGCAATTGCCGCCGCGGCTGTGCCCCAGCTGTTGATGCGGCTTTTCACCAGCGACCCGGAACTCATTGAGCTGGGCGGTTCTTACCTGCGGATTCTTAGCGTGTGCTATTTCTGCTGGGGTATCATAGAGGTGTATTTAGCAGTGCTGCGAAGTGTAGGCCGGGTGGCAACCAGCACAGCGCTCAACACCTTTGCTTTTACACTGAACGTGTTGCTCAATGCGGTTTTTATTTTTGGCCTGTTCGGTGCTCCCAAATTGGGAGTAGCGGGGGTGGCTTTGGCCACCACTATTTCCAGGGTGCTGGAGTTGCTGCTGTGCCTCTTGGTGTCTTACCGCAGCAAAGATATTAAGCTGAAATTTTCGTATCTCTTTGTGCGGAACAAGCCCTTGTTTCAAGACTTTATCAGGCTTTCTCTGCCGGCTTTGGCCAACGACGTGGTGTGGGGCGTCGGCTTTGCCATGTATTCGGTGATTATGGGGCACCTGAGTTCCGATGCAGTGGCCGCCAACTCCCTTGTGACGGTGGTGCGGAATTTTGGCACGGTGTTCTGTTTTGGACTGGCCAGTGCGGGCGGAATCTTGCTGGGCCAGAAGATCGGTGACAACAAGCTGAAAGAGGCTGAGTCTGCCGCCAAGAAGATCTTGTGGCTCACCGTGGCGGCTGGGGCCATAGGCGGGCTATTGATTTTAGCGGTTTCTCCCCTGGTGCTCCGTTTTGCCTCCGCCGGTTTCACTTCGGAGCCCTTGTCGGGAACCGCACTGCACTATTTAAAATATATGATGTTTATCAATTCCTATTATGTGATGGGAGCCGCGGTAAACACTACGCTTATCGCCGGTGTGTTCCGTAGCGGGGGCGACAGCCGGTTTGGCCTGGTGTGCGATCTCATCGACATGTGGATTTACGCGGTGCCCTTAGGCTTTTTTGCCGCCTTTGTACTGAAGCTGCCGGTACTGTGGGTCTATTTCCTGCTGTGTACCGACGAGTTTGTAAAATGGCCTTGGGTCTTCCGGCGCTACCACAGCAAGAAATGGCTGCAAAATATCACCCGGGAGGATCTTTTCCAGGAACCCTCCGGACAGACAGGGGCTTCCTCATGATCTACCTGGCAGAGCTCGACCCCATAACAAATCGGAGGGAACGCAGCCAGGCGGAAAGAGTCACCGCCAAAAGGCTGCTCCGTTGGGTAATGGCCAAACGGCTTCCTGCCCTTTCCGAGGAGGAGAGACAGGCGCTGTTGGCAGTGGGTTCTCATGGAAAGCCTTATCTTCGAGGAAACCCTTTCTATTTCAACCTTTCCCATTCCGGGGGCCTGGTAGTCTGCGCTGTGGAGCAAATGCCGGTAGGTGTAGACGTGGAAAGGGTCAGGCATTTTTCTTCGATGCTCTTAGAGCGTGTTTGCACGCTCCGGGAACAAGAACAGGTGAGCGCCTGCGAAAATAGGGATAGAGCGATCACCAGGCTCTGGACTATGAAGGAAAGCTACATGAAATATACAGGCCTGGGTTTTGCCCAAGGAATATTGGCCACTGAGTTCGAAGGCCTTGAGGAGAAGCACCCCAGGCTTCGTTCCGGTGAAGGATGCTTTACCACCCTGGAGCTGCCGGGGGCCTTTCTTACTTTATGTACCCAAAGCCCCACGGAGCTCCGCTTGGAAAGGGTAGCGGCGAAAGCTTTTTGAGCTTTCCCAAAAGTGCCGCATAAATCACAAGTCCCTCTCATATTTATCAACACATGAATCACAGAGAGGAACGGTGAAAAGATGGTCGTATCGCTGAAAGCCAACAAAAAACGCGTGATCGCCTTTTTGCTGCTGGCGGCAGTGGTGATAGGCGCGTGCATTTTCTTGCGGGGAAACAAAGAGACGGAACCACAACCCATTCCAGGCGGAACCAACGAGGAACGGGTGAGCTTCCTGAAAAGCTTCGGATGGGAGATTACCACCGAGCCTGCGGAAACTCGGGAGGTGATGATCCCGGCCCAGTTCAACGATGTGTACACAACTTATAATGTGATGCAGAAGGCCCAGGGGTTCGATTTGAAGCCCTATGCCGGAGAAACCTGTACCCAGTATAAGTACAAGGTCAACAATTATCCGGAAGAACCTGAGGTGTATGCCACCCTGCTGGTGTATGGCGGCAATATCATCGGCGGAGACTTGGCCTGCGCTGAGGTGGATGGCTTTATGCACGGTTTTGCTGCCGGAAGTGCACGTTACGGAGAAACAGGAAGGGAAAAGAAGACGGAGTCTTCGATAGAAAGTAGCTTGCCGCAAAGCTCGGAGAGCGTCTCTTCCACCCCGGAAAGCTCCCAGGTCCTTTTGGAAAGCGGAACGGAATCTACGGCCGGGGAGGTCTTGCCGGAAGAGGCCTATCCCACGGATTAAGGCGTGGCACGGTAGGAGGCAAAGCGCGGCAAGCAGTCCGAACGCCGCGCTTTGCCCGACTGGTCGGCGGGAGACCGAAAATGGAAAAGGCAGGGGAACGGGAATGGAAAGGCTGGATAAATTTCTCTCTTCACAAAATGTTTGCACGCGGAAAGAGGCAGCCCGCCTTGTAAAAAAGGGGATGGTGCTGGTAGACGGCATCCCTGCTCTTTCGCCGGAACAAAAGTTGGAGCCGGAAAAGGCCTGTGTGATGGTGGAGGGCAAAGAGATTGCTTACAGAAAATACTTGTACCTGATGATGAACAAGCCCGCCGGCGTCCTTTCCGCCACAGAGGACAAGCGGCACAAAACCGTGCTGGACCTGCTTCCGCCGGAGCTTTCCCGCCGGGGGCTTTTCCCGGCAGGCAGGTTAGATAAAGATACTACCGGCCTTCTGCTGATCACCGACGACGGAGAGCTTGCCCACAAGATGCTCTCGCCGAAAAGTCATGTGTATAAGCGCTATGAAGCGGTTACCCTGCGGCCCGTTTCCCGGAAAGATATAGAAGCTTTTTCCAACGGGATATCGGAGGGGGGACAGACTTTTGCCCCGGCAAGGCTCTGGCAGGAAGAGAGACAGGATGGCCCCAGAGCCCTGGTAGAGGTACGGGAAGGAAAATTCCACCAGGTCAAGCGTATGTTTGAGGCTGTGGGCAACCAAGTCTTAAGCCTAAAGCGCCTCAAGATAGGGGCTCTTGCGTTGGATGAAACACTTGGTATAGGGGAAGTGAGGGTGTTGACCGAGAACGAGATCATCCAAATATTTCAATAACAAGTTGTGCGAAAATATGCCTTTTTGTTTTCGTTTTATCGAAAACCCATAAAGCAAATGAAAAAAGTTTGGGCAAATAAAGACTATTCACCCGGAATTTATTCTGGTATACTTATAGCAATCAAAACGCCGCTGTCTTTCCGGTGGCGTTAAAACAGGAGGAAATGTGAATGGCAAGCGTAACCCTAAAAAATATCTATAAAATCTATTCTGGCGGTGTAACGGCTGTAACAGACTTCAACCTCGACATTGAAGATAAGGAGTTTATCATTTTGGTAGGTCCTTCTGGATGCGGCAAGTCCACCACCTTGAGGATGATTGCCGGCTTGGAAGAGATTAGTAAGGGCGAACTTTACATAGGAGATACTCTTTCCAATGATATTGCTCCTAAAGACAGAGATATTGCCATGGTGTTCCAGAACTATGCTTTGTACCCCCACATGACAGTATTCGATAACATGGCGTTCGGCTTGAAGCTCCGTAAGACTCCTAAGGATGAGATCAAGCGCCGCGTGGAAGAAGCTGCCCGTATTTTGGACATTTCCCATTTGCTCGACAGAAAGCCGAAGGCTCTGTCCGGTGGTCAGCGGCAACGTGTTGCTTTGGGCCGTGCTATTGTGCGTGATCCTAAGGTGTTCCTGCTGGACGAACCCCTTTCCAACCTGGATGCCAAGCTTCGTGCTCAGATGAGAACCGAGATTGCTAAGCTGCATAAGAGACTGGGCACTACTTTCATTTATGTTACGCATGACCAGACTGAAGCTATGACCATGGGCGACCGAATTGTGGTTATGAAAGATGGCTTTATTCAGCAGGTCGATTCTCCTCAAAACCTGTATGATTATCCTGTAAACGAATTCGTTGCCGGTTTCATGGGTTCTCCTCAAATGAACTTTATCGACGCTACATTGGGCAAGGACGGCTCCGATTACACCCTTACCTTTGGTAATTGCACCATCAAAATTCCCGCCAACAAAGCAGAGGGAACCGAGATTGCTAACTATGTGGGCAAGGAAGTTGTGTTTGGTATTCGTCCTGAGGATGTACATGACGAACCCGAATTCATCGAGAAGGTTGGTGGCGCTCATGCCACAGCCGACGTGGAAGTAACTGAATTGATGGGTGCAGAAACTTATTTGTACCTCAACTGCGAGGGCAATGCTATTACCGCTCGTGTTGAGCCTACTTCCACCGCCAAATCTGGCGATAAGTCCAAAATTGCCTTCGATTTGAAGAAGATGCATTTGTTCGACAAAGAAACTGAGAAGACTTTCTTGAACTAAGAGCTTCCAAAATAAATTAGATTAGCATTTATAAGACAGGGGTGCTGGTTTCCAGTGCCCCTGTCTTTTCCATATATTGGCTGGCACTGCGGAGTCTTCCCTTTTTACACACTTTTGTGTTGGTTTTCTTTCTGGGCAGCGTTCTTCCATTGGGATGGGAAAGAATGGGAAAAAGTCTATCTCTGAACTAAAATTCTTTAGGATTTATTGGTATTCCCTTGCTTTTTTAAAAAAAAAGGTTGAATTTTCATTGCCGATTCTGTAAAATACAATTATGGAATTTCCCTGCCGCTCTAATCTGAAGTTTGGCAGTAAGAGTACAAGACATTTTGTGATCCGGTATGGAGCCTATGCCGGAGAAAGGGGAAGAGACTTATGTCTAACAGATTGTTCCAGGGGATCGTTCATCAGATGAAGGACACGATTGACCGTACCATTGGCGTTATTGACGAGTCTTCTGTTATTATTGCTTGTAGTGAGCTGGGGAAGATCGGTGAGGTTTACGATAAGATTGCCCCCGAAGATCTCACTTCCAGCGATCTGTTTCATTCCGACGAATACACCTTTAAGCCTTTTGGCAACCGTCCCCGTTTCGAGTATGCTGTTTTTGTGGCCGGTACGGACCCTGAAGCTCAAAAGTATGCCTGCATTTTGGCCGTATCTCTCAATAGCATTAAGCAGTATTACGATGAAAAGTATGACCGCGGCAATTTTATTAAAAATGTGATTCTCGATAATATTTTGCCCGGCGATATTTATTTGAAGAGTCACGAATTGCATTTCGATTCCGATGTTAGCCGTGTCTGCATGCTCATTAAGATTAGCGATAAAAACGATATTTCCGCTTATGATGTTCTGCAGAACCTTTTCCCAGATAAAAATAAAGATTTTATTATCAATATCAACGAGACCGATATTGCTCTGGTCAAGGAGATCAAGCCCAACATTGATGAAAAGGATATCGATAAGCTTGCCGGGTCTATTGTAGATACTTTCTCCAGTGAATTTTACACTCATTGTACGGTGGGAATCGGTACTGTGGTCAACAATATCAAAGATTTAGCTCGCTCTTTCAAAGAGGCTCAAGTCGCTTTGGAAGTAGGGAAAGTTTTCGATACCGAAAAGCCCATTGTCAGCTATAACAATTTGGGAATTGCCCGCCTGATTTACCAGTTGCCCACTACACTGTGCGACATGTTTTTGAAAGAAATTTTTAAGCGGGGTTCCATTGATTCCTTAGACCATGAGACGCTTTTCACCATTCAACGGTTTTTTGAAAATAACCTGAACGTTTCGGAGACTTCCCGTAAGCTTTTTGTGCACCGGAATACCTTGGTGTATCGTTTGGAGAAGATCAAAAAAATTACCGGTCTGGATTTACGGGAATTCGAAGATGCCATTGTGTTTAAAGTGGCTTTGATGGTTAAGAAATATTTGTCCAGCAATCCTGTAAAGTTCTAAAACAGGCAGACAAAGTAGGTGTTTTTTGGTTGAGTTTTAAAGTGTTACAAAATGATTACAAATAATTTCTCGTGAAGAATTAAACAAAGGCCGCCCATTGGTATAATAATGCTATACCGATGGGTGTTGCTGTGTGACGGGCTTTTCCTGTCGGAGTGGGTAAAAAGCTCTAATTCAGGCGGGAAACTATAGGGAGGGATACCTTTTGATCGAGTTTCGCAATGTATCAAAGGTTTATAATAATGGTACAGAGGCGCTTCACAATGTCAATTTGAAAGTAGAAAAAGGGGAGTTTGTATTTATTGTGGGCTCCTCCGGCGCCGGAAAGACTACCTTTTTAAAACTGATCATGTGCGAAGAACGTCCGAATTCCGGCCAAGTGATTGTAGATGGAATTGATGTTTCCAGACTGCGGAAGGGGAAAATCCCTTATGTGCGCCGAAAAATGGGAATCGTATTCCAAGATTTCCGCCTAATTGATCATATGACCGTTTACGACAATGTGGCTTTTGCTATGCGTGTGGTAGGAGCCTCTCCCAGAACGATCAAAAAAAGGGTACCCTATATTCTCAGCCTGGTGGGCTTGCAGCATAAAGCAAAGCATTACCCCAGCGAGCTTTCCGGCGGTGAACGGCAAAGGGTAGGCTTGGCCCGTGCTTTAGTAAACAACCCCGCTATGATTATCGCAGACGAGCCCACAGGCAATATTGATCCGGCCCTTTCTTTTGAAATTGTGGACCTGCTCAGTGAAATCAACCGCCGGGGCACTACTGTTCTAATGGTGACTCATGAGCATTCTTTGGTCAAACATTTCCATAAACGGATTATTCAAATTCACAGCGGTGAGGTAGTGGCAGATACAGCCACCATTCATGAAAAAACAGCTTCTCCCCAGGCGGCAGAGCCCACCCGACCAATGGCTTCTGCAGAGGGACCCAGGGAACCGGAGGATGACGAGTATGTCCAGTACGAGGAAGACTACCACACGATGGGAGTAGAGGAAGACGAGCCCGGTCAAACGTCTGCTGTGACACCTGTACCTTATGAAGAATATGACGAAGAGTATGACGAAGAATACGGGGAAGAAGAGGAAGAAGTTGCCCCTGCCATAGATCTCAGCCAAACGGCGGAGCTTATCGCTCAAGAGGTTTTGCAGAAAAAAGCGCTGGAAGCCAGCGAAGAAAGGGAGGGAAGGCGCTGATGCATAGTATCGGATATCTTTTCAGAGAAGGTGTTAAAAGCCTTTGGAAAAACCGTACCATGAGTATTGCTTCTGTAGCGGTGTTGATTTCCTGTTTGTTGATGACCGGTGTGGCAGGGCTGATTTCCATTAACCTTTCCATTACTATGAAATCTATTGAGGGGAATAACAGCATCACCGTATACCTGCAGGATGGCCTGCCTTCTCTTACTGCCGTAAAAGTAGGGGAAGAGATTAAGAAGATCGAAAACATAGGCGAATGCACCTTTATTCCCAAAGATACTGCTATTGCACAAATGATGGACCGTATGGACAGCAGTACAGAATTGTTCAATGGGTTGTTGGGTGATGACAACCCATTACCCGACGCTTATGAGATCTCTATGGTGGATCTCACTCTTTATGACCAAACTATTGCCCAAATCCGGGATGTGGAAGGGGTAAACAAAATTACCGATCTTCGTAATGTGGTAAACAGGCTGAACAGCTTGGACCGGCTGGTCCGTTATTGCAGCATTGGCATTGTGGCTATCCTCAGTGTGGTTTCCTTATTTATCATTGCAAATACCGTAAAGGTGACAATGTTTTCCCGGAGAATGGAAATTAAAATCATGAAGTCTGTGGGTGCTACCAACGGCTTTGTAAGAATTCCATTTATTGTGGAAGGCATTATCATCGGCATTTTGTCCGGTACTATCTCTGCCACAATTCTTTATTTCGCTTATGACAAAGCGGTAGAAGTGGTGTATGGCATTGTACCTTTCCTTACGACCATGGATATTTCTCCTTATGTGCTGTTGCTTTATCTGGGATATATCGCGGCAGGGATGCTTTTTGGCGTGATGGGTGGTATTGTCTCCATTAGCAAGTATCTGAAAAAAGAAGGCGAGAATGCCATTGTATAAAGGCGGTTTGCCGTGAAAAGGGGGCGTTCTGTATTCTTTTTTCGGAAAAGCTGCTTGGAGCTTTTAAACAAGGAAGGGGGAGCCCAACCAGGTTTTGAAAAAAGCAGTTTCCACCTTTGGAAAACGGGATGCAAAGTAAAATATATTTTTCCTCGAGAGACGTCGTGACCGGCGTCTCTTCCCTGCTTTTGTATTGACAATACGGAGCAATCAAATTATAATAAATGAACACGTAGGCCTCGGCCGGAAGATAAGAAACGTTGGCTGCGGCCCATATTCAGAAAAAGGATGAGAGTTATGGCAGAGAAACAGTATTTTGTTACAGAAGAAGGTCTTGATTCCCTGGAAAAAGAATTGGACTACCTGAAAACTGTACGGCGAAAAGAAGTAGCGGAAAAGATCAAAGTTGCTCTTTCTTTTGGCGATCTTTCCGAGAACAGCGAATATGATGAGGCAAAAAATGAACAGGCAATGGTAGAGGCCCGTATCGCCGATGTAGAGGTTATGCTGAAAAATGCAGTGGTCATCGACGAAAGCGAATTGAGCAATGAATCGGTGCATATCGGCTCTAAGGTAGAAGTGAGCATCACTTCCTCCAATGGCAAAAAATCGAAACGTGATTTTAAAATTGTGGGCTCTAACGAGGCGGATCCCAGAAACGGTAAGATTTCCGATGAATCCGCGGTGGGGAAAGCACTGATCGGCCATAAGCCGGGGCAGACAATCCAAGTGGAAACACCGGCCGGGATGGCAAAATATAAGATCGTTACCATAGCCTAATGTGAGTGAAAAAGGAGCCTCCCTGCCGGTGCTCCTTTTTTTCCATAAAATCAGTGAAGCGAAAAGGGGATAAAAGAAAATGGCAGAACAAAACACAACGGGGCCTCAGGCCCAAGAAGAGCAGGACTTAAGCGAAATTTTACGCATCCGTCGCGAAAAACTTTTCCATATGCAGGAACACGGGGAAGACCCTTACCAAATTACTTCTTTCCAGGTGGATCAAAAGGCCCGAGAGATTGTAGATGGGTTTGAGTCTGGCTTTGAAGGCAGGCGGGTATCGGTGGCCGGACGCATTATGAGCTGGCGCGACATGGGAAAAGCTGCCTTTATGGATCTGCGGGATTCCTCCGGTAGGATCCAGCTGTATGTCAAAATCGACGTGATGGGGGAAGAGCCTTACCGCGAGCTCACCGCTGCCTTGGATATCGGCGATATTGTGGGCGTTACCGGCGAGGTGTTCCGCACCCGTCGGGGTGAGATCTCCATCAAGACGGACAGCGTGAAGATCCTTTCCAAGGCTTTGCTGCCCCTGCCCGAAAAGTACCATGGCTTAAAGGATACGGACGCTAGATACCGCCAGCGCTATCTGGATTTGATTATGAATCCCGAGGTAAAGGATGTCTTCGTCAAGCGTTCCCGGATCATCAGTGCCATTCGGGAGTACCTGGACAGCAAGGCCTTTTTGGAAGTGGAGACGCCTGTGCTCCACAATCAGGCGGGAGGCGCTGCGGCACGCCCCTTTATCACCCATCACAACAGCCTGGATATCAGCATGTATTTGCGCATCGCTCTGGAGCTTCACCTGAAGCGTCTGATCGTAGGCGGCTTTGATCGCGTTTACGAGATCGGCAGGAACTTCCGCAACGAGGGCATGGACCGCACCCATAATCCGGAGTTTACCATGATGGAGCTGTATCAGGCCTATACCGACATCCACGGCATGATGGATATCACCGAGGATATGATCCGCACAGTGGCCCACAAGGTGCTGGGTACGGGGAAAGTGGAGCATGACGGCGTGGAGATCGATCTGGACCGGCCCTTTGCCCGCATTTCCATGCTGGAAGCCGTAAAGCAGTATGCCGGCGTGGATTTTGCCCAGGTGGAGACCCTGGAGGAAGCACGCAAGCTGGCGGACGAGCATCACATCGAGTACGAGCAACGCCACAAGAAGGGCGATATCCTCAACCTGTTCTTTGAGAAGTACTGCGAGGAAAAGCTGATCCAGCCCACCTTCCTTACAGGCCACCCGGTGGACATTTCCCCGCTGGCCAAAAAGGATCCTGCCAATCCGGAGTACACCCAGCGGTTCGAGCTGTTTATCTTGGGTTCGGAATACGCCAACGCCTTTAGCGAACTCAACGATCCCATAGACCAACGGGCCCGTTTTGAAGCCCAGGCAGCTTTAAAAGCGGCTGGTGACGACGAAGCCTGCGATGTGGACGAAGATTTTCTTACCGCTCTGGAATACGGGATGCCTCCTACCGGCGGCATGGGTATGGGTATAGACCGCCTGGTCATGCTCCTCACCGGCGCTGCTTCTATCCGGGATGTCCTGTTGTTCCCGACAATGAAGCCGATTGACTGAGTAAGCCTTTATAAGTCTGTATGCGTGAACTGGTAAGAGCAGATAAGAGGTCATACGCCAGCAGATTACGCCAATTCACGCCTATCTTACTCCAAAATGTGTTCGGAACTTATGCGATTTCCCGCAAGTTCATGCCATTTTACAGGTGCTATTGCTTACCCCACTGAGATTCACTCTCAGTGGGGTTTTTCTTGGTAGCTTTAGCGAAAATAAACCCCCGGTTATACCGGGGGAATAGAAAGGCTT